>DASZUO010000036.1:0-53245 GCA_035547575.1 Amycolatopsis sp.
CCGCGAGTTCATCCGGGTGTTCGAGCAGGCCGAGCGTGACCTCAAGGCCGAGGGCGACTACCGGTTCCTGGTGCAGGGCACGCTGTACCCGGACGTGGTCGAGTCCGGCGGCGGCGCGGGCACGTCGAACATCAAGAGCCACCACAATGTGGGCGGCCTGCCCGAGGACCTGCAGTTCGAGCTGGTCGAGCCGCTGCGGCTGCTGTTCAAGGACGAGGTCCGCCGGGTCGGCCTCGAACTCGGGCTGCCCGAGACGATCGTGCACCGCCAGCCGTTCCCCGGGCCGGGTCTCGGTATCCGGATCATCGGCGAGGTCACCGCCGAGCGCCTGGCGACGCTGCGCGCCGCGGACGCGATCGCGCGCGAGGAGCTGACCGCGGCGGGGCTCGACCGGGACATCTGGCAATGCCCGGTCGTGCTGCTCGCCGACGTGCGCAGCGTCGGCGTGCAGGGCGACGGCCGCACCTACGGGCATCCCGTGGTGCTGCGGCCCGTTTCCAGCGAAGACGCCATGACGGCGGACTGGACGCGGCTACCCTATGACGTGCTCGAACGGATCTCGACGCGCATCACCAACGAGGTGGCCGAGGTCAACCGCGTGGTGCTGGACGTGACCAGCAAGCCGCCGGGCACCATCGAGTGGGAGTGAGCTGGGGGTAACGGATGCTGGTCGTCGGGATCGTGCTGATCGTGGCGGCGGTGGTGGGGTTCTTCTTCATGCGGTCCACCAAGCGTGAGCTGCACGCGATGATCGGCACGGACACGATGACGATCCCCGAGCTGGAGGATCTGCGGCGGATCTCCGACGAACTGGGCGCGCGCGGCGGGTTCCGCAAGACCGCCGAGGTGGTCGGTGCCGCGCATCAGCGTCCCGAGGGGCTGCTGACGGCGGAGATCAGCAAGACGCCGTGCGTCTGGTACCGCTACCGCATCGAGCGCGAGTACGAGCATGTCGAGTACCGCGACGGGCGGCGGCGGTACTCCAAGCGCCGCGAGAAGGTCGCCGACCACACCTCCGACGCCGGATATGCGCTGATCGACTCCGCGGGCCGCACCATCGGCGTCGCACCGGACGGCACGAAGCCGGAGGGTGTCGAGGAGAGCGTCGACCGGTTCGAGCCGTACCAGGGCGGGGACCAGCCTGTCGAGCTGTTCGGCCTCCGGCTGCCCGGATTCCTCGCGGGCGGCCGCGACGGGACGATCGGGTTCCACTACAAGGAGTGGCTGATCCGGCCGGGCACCCCGCTCTACATCCTCGGCGAGGTGCACGACATCATCGGCCCGCTCGTGATCGCGAAGCCCCAGGAGAAGGGGCATTTCATCGTCTCGGCCAAGAGCGAGCGGCAACTGCGCGACGACCGCACGCGCCGGCACAAGCTGCTCGCGACCGGCGTGCTCGTGGCGTTCTTCGGGGGTCTCGCGCTGACGGTCGTCGGGATCGTCCGCTAACCCGCCGCCCGCACGAACCGCGCACCCCAGTCGCGCAGCATGTCGATCAGCTCGGGTGGGCCGAGCACGCGGAAGTCGGCCTCGGTCGCGCCCAGCGCCAGCAACGCCCAGTCCAGCGAGTTGACCGTCATCCGCACCCGGCAGTGCGCCGCGTCCACGTTCTCGACCGTGCTCCACCGGCCGATCTGGTCCCGCACGCGTTCGGCCGGGGCGTCGACCAGCGCCTCCACCTGGTAAGGCTTCGGCAGGTCCCGCAGGCGCGAACGCACGAACGTGGCGGCGTCGGGCGCGGGCAGGTCCCGCGGCCGGAAACGGGCGCCCGTGTGCTGCGGCGTGGCGAGCCGGTCGACGCGGAACGTGCGCCAGTCGTGCCTGGTCAGGTCATAGGCGACGAGATACCAGAACCGCCCGAGCGAGACGAGCCGGTGCGGTTCGACGTGCCGGTCGCTGCCGTCGCCGCTCGCCGCGGTGTAGGCGAAGCGCACGCGTTCGGTGTCCCGGCAGGCGAGCGCGAGTGCGGTGAGCACCGACGGGTCCGCCGCCGGTCCGGTCGGGTCGCTGCCCCAGACGGCGGGCACCGTCATCGCCCGCAGCGCCTCCGCCCGGCGGCGCAGGCGTGCCGGCAGCACCTGAACGACCTTCGCCAGCACGCGCACCGTTGGTTCGGCGATGCCGCCGGCCGCCCCCTGCGCCGCGGCCTGGAGCCCCACGGTCAGCGCGACGGCTTCTTCGTCGTCGATCACCAGCGGCGGCAGCGCCGCGCCCGGCGCGAGCTGGTACCCGCCCTCGACGCCGCGCTGTGCCTCGACCGGATAGCCGAGCTCGCGCAGCCGGTCGACGTCCCGGCGCAGCGTGCGGACCGAGACGCCGAGCCGGTCCGCCAGTTCGATCCCCGGCCAGTAGCGGTGGGTCTGCAGCAGGGACAGCAGCCGCAGCGTCCGGGAGCTCGTGTTCGCCATGTTTCAGATTCTCCCGCTATTGCGGTCAAAAAGTGACCGCTATGGATCGTAGCGTGGGATCTGACCGAAGGACATTCGAAGGAAGGCGAAGACCATGACCACCACCGAGGCGATCAGCGTCACCGGCGAGCGGGCCGACCTGCTGGAGGCCCTCGCCAAGCACCGGCACTTCCTGCGCTTCACGGTCCGGGACCTGACCGACGAGCAGGCCGGCCTGCGGACCACCGCGAGCGAACTGTGCCTCGGTGGGCTCGTCAAGCATGTGACCTCGGTGGAGCGCGGTTGGACGAACTTCATCGTCCAGGGCGCGTCCGCGATGGGGAACTTCTCCGAGATGACCGAGGAGGACTTCGCCAGGCGCGCCGACGAGTTCCGGATGCTGCCCGGCGACACGCTGGCAGGCGTGCTGGCCGAGTACGCGAAGGTGGCGGCCCGCACGGACGAGTTGGTGGTGACCGTGGACCTCGACCGCAAGCACGCGCTGCCGGAAGCCCCGTGGTTCCAGGACACGGAGTGGTCGGCGCGCCGGGTGCTGCTGCACATCATGGCGGAGACCGCGCAGCACGCCGGCCACGCCGACATCATCAGGGAAAGCCTCGACGGCGCAAAGACCATGGGCTGAAAACCCTTACACAGCAAGAAGACCTCCGGCGAGTGGAACCGGAGGTCTTCTTCTGGGCGGGTCAGTCGCGGCGGTTGTTGCGCATCGAGGCGCCCAGCATCAGCACCCCGACGAGCACCGCGCCGCCCGCGAGGATCCAGCGCAGGTCGAACGAGGGCAGCCAGCTCGCGCCGTCGCTCAGCACGTACGCCGACACCAGCAGCGTCGCGACCCCGATGATGAGGGTGAACACGTTCACCCCACCCGGCCGCTCCGGGCGGATTTCCCTTGTTTCGTCGTACTGGTAAGGGTTTTCGTCAGCCACGATGCACCTCGATGTTTCCCGCTCCCTGTTCGATGTGGAGGTTGACCGGCAACCCGCCCGGCCCGTCGGGGCCGTTGTCGACGCCGGTGACGGGCGCCCGTTTGACCCCGTCGGTGTGCTCCCCGAGGCAGTCGACGCTGCCGGCGGTGACGTCGCACAGGTACGTCACGTCCGCGTTCGCGGGCACGATCACCGTCGTGTCGCCCGCGCCGTTGCGGATCTGTGTCGTCACCGGCGTGTCCGCGGGCAGTCGCGACAGGTCCACGTTGATGTCGCCGGCTGTGTGCTCGTACACGGGCTGCACGTCCGCCGCGGTCAGCGGCGTCGCCCGCAGGTCGCCGAAGCCGCCGCTGTAGTCGCCGACCGGAACGGCGGTCATGATCAGGCCCACCGCCGACAGCGGCACCGCCAGCGCGATCAGGCCACGCCCGCCGCCGGCGAACCCGCCCGTGACCAGGCCGATCCCGATGACACCCAACGCGAGCCCGATGATGTGCTGCGGCGTGAACCACCCGGCGCCCGTGGCTCCGAGTGCGACCCCGAGACCGGCGACCAGCAGCGCGATCCCGAATGTCGCCACACCGACCTTGGACTTGCGTCGCGGTACGCGCGGCGGCTTCGGTGGCCGTGGGGCGGGCGTCGGCTCGGGATCCGGCAGGTCCCACGCCAGCGGCGCGGCGCCGAGTGGATCGTCGGTGTATGTCGGCGTGCCGGGTGCCGACATCGCGAACGTCGCGGTGTCCGGCATCGGCGCGACCGGCCGGCGCTCGTGGCCCCTGCTGCGATGCAGCAGGTAGAGCGCGATCACGAGCAGTGCGAGCCCGATGATCCCGCCGCCGTCGAACCAGCCGTTCGCGAACACCCAGCTGCTCAGCGGGAACAACGCGATCAGCAGCACGATGGTCAGGCCCTTGGACATCGAGCTGCGCCCGCGCCCGAACAGCGCCTCGATCGGCGACACCTGATCGTTCGCGCCCGGGAAAAGCAGCCAGCACAGCAGGTACACCGACAGCCCGACGCCGCCGAAGATCGTCGCGGCGACGAACGCCACCCGCACGATCACCGGGTCGATGCCGTACCGGTTGCCGATTCCCGCCGCGACGCCGGCGACCTTGCGCCCACTCGCGGGCCGTCTGGGCCTGCTCGCCCAGAAGTCCTTCACCGTCTCCTCGAAACCGCCCAGCCCATGCGGCCTCGATGACTCCGCTGCTCCACTCATGTCATCGAGCATCGGGCAGGCGCGGCGCGCGCACATCGGGGAACGTCCCGGATATTCACGATCAGGGTCTTTCCCTGATGATTTCCGGCTTGCACGCGTGTGACCATGGCAGAACGATGGAAAACGTGGAGGAAGAGGCCCGCGAGCGGTCCGTCACCCCGCTCCCGCACGCCACGCCCGTTCCCGGGCAGGCGTCGCGGGCGCTCGCGGAGCCCGAAGGACCACCCAAGCTGTACCGGCACCGCAACGACCGGGCGCTCGCCGGGGTCGCCGCCGGACTGGCCGAGCACCTCGGCGTCCGCGTGCTGTGGGTACGGCTGACGTTCGCGGTGCTCGCCGCGTTCGGCGGCGCCGGGTTGCTCGCGTACGGCCTGCTGTGGGTGTTCGTGCCGCAGCGCGCCCAGGAGGACGCGTCCCGGCAGAGTTCGCCGAAGGAACGGCAGCAGGCCATCGCGCTGCTGGTGCTCGGCATCGGGCTCGCGGTCGCGGGCAGCACGTTCACCGGGGTGATCAGCGGCTGGGTCGCGGTGCCGATCGCGATCGCGCTGGTCGGCGCCGCGGTGGTGTGGCGGGAGGCCGACGAGTCGCAGCGGCGCCGCTGGCGCAGCGGCGCCCGTGCGGGTGTCGCGGGTGCTCTGCTCGGTGGTGGCGGCTGGTCGGCGACGGTGCGGATCCTGGCCGGGGTGGCACTCGTGGCGAGCGGCATCGGCGTTGTCATCCTGCGCAGCGGCAGTCTCGACCAGGTCCAGTTCGCGCTGCTGGCGGTGCTGGCCACCCTAGTCGGGGTCGCGGTGCTGACGGTGCCGTTCTGGCTGCGCATGGTCCGCGACCTCGGCGATGAGCGGCGAGCTCGCATCCGTACGGACGAACGCGCCGAGATCGCCGCCCACCTGCACGACTCGGTGCTGCAGACGCTGGCATTGATCCAGAAGCAGTCGGACATGCCCAAGGAGGTCGCGCGCCTGGCCCGCGGGCAGGAGCGCGAACTGCGCGGCTGGCTCTACGGCCCCGCCGGATACGGCGCCCCGAGGGAGCAGATCGCGTCCGGCACCGTGTCCACGGCCATCGCCGCCGCGTGCGGCGAGATCGAGGACGCGTTCGCGATCTCGATCTCCCAGGTCGTCGTGGGCGACGCCGAACTCGACGAGCCCCTGACCGCGCTCGTGCAGGCCGCGCGCGAGGCGATCGTCAACGCCGCCAAGCACTCCGGGATCGAAGAGGTCAGCGTCTACGCAGAGGTCGAGCCCGCGGCGGCGACGGTGTTCGTGCGTGACCGTGGCAAGGGCTTCGACCCCGACGCGGTGTCCGACGATCGGCACGGGCTCGCGGACTCGATCCGGGGCAGGATGGAACGCAACGGCGGTACCGTCAGGTTGCGCACCGCGCCGGGCGAAGGCACGGAAGTGCAGCTGGAAATGCCGATAAAGACCAAGGGGGCAGCGTGACGAACACGCCGGTGACCGTCTTTCTGGTGGATGACCACGCGCTGTTCCGTGCTGGGGTGCGCACGGAGCTGGACTCGATCACCGACGAGGTGCGCGTGGTCGGCGAGGCCGGGTCGGTCGCCGACGCCGTCGCCGGGATCGCCCGCACCAAGCCGCAGGTCGTGCTGCTCGACGTGCACATGCCGGACGGGGGTGGCGCCGAGGTGCTGCGCCGCGTGCGCCCCGACCTGCCGGATGTCGTGTTCCTGGCGTTGTCGGTGTCCGATGCGGCGGAGGACGTCATCGCGGTGATCCGCGCCGGCGCCCGCGGCTACGTCACGAAGACGATCTCGTCGAAGGAACTGGTGCGCGCCGTCGTCCGGGTCGCGGACGGGGACGCGGTGTTCTCGCCGCGGCTGGCCGGTTTCGTGCTGGACGCGTTCGCGGACCGGCCGGGGTCGGCGCCGATCAGCGATCCCGAGCTGGACCTGCTGACCCCGCGAGAGCGCGACGTCCTGCGGCTGCTGGCGCGCGGGTACGCGTACAAGGAGATCGCGTCGGAGCTGTTCATCTCGGTCAAGACGGTCGAGACCCACGTGTCGAGCGTCCTGCGCAAGACCCAGCTGTCCAACCGCTACGAGCTCTCCCGCTGGGCTTCCGACCGCCGTCTCGTCTGATACCCGGGTTGAGTGACGTCGTAACGCGCTCGCCCGGTCGCGCCAAATTATCGTGTTCCGGCCCCACGGCGGCGATTGGCCCATTACCCTGGGTGCGTACTTGGGGAGGACGAACGTGAGCTTCTTCGACGGGATCGACTTCGTGGTGTCAGACGCCGCGAAAGCTGTTGGTTCTGTGGGTTCGGCCGTGGGCTCGGCCGCCCAGGCGGTGAGTGCGGGTGCCGCCGCAGGCGCAGCCGTGGCCGGCGGCGGCGTGACCATGGACCGCGACGAGATGACGGCGTTCCTGCAGCAGGTGAAGCAGACGCAGGCACTGTGCCAGCAGCAAGTTCGGGCGAACCCATGGGGCGGCGCGATCACACCTCCAGCGCAGGACCAGGCGAGCGCAATGTTCACCAACGCGGCGGTGACGTCGCGTGAGGCTCGGAACCAATATCTGAGCGATCAGTTGAAGATGTACAACGAGCTGGTCGATAAGCTCGAGAAGGCATTGGGCCTTACGACCGAGTCGGATCAGCAGGCGGCCGATACGGTGAATCAAGCCGCCGGGGGAGGCATTTACTCGTGAGCAGGCGGTTCACAGTGATCACCGTCTTGGTATGCGCCGGTGCCGGGCTACTGGCGGCGTGCTCCAGCGGCACTGTCGGAGGTACGCCGTCCCCCGAGACCGGTAGCGTCCCGACAAGCAGCAGTGGTGCCGTGTCGTCGAGCGCGGGGACGGTGGCCGTGCCCAAGGTGCAGACACCGCTTCCTGTCACGGTGCTTGACGGCAGCCCCTGCGACAGCGCTCTCACCACAGAACAGGTGACGCACTTTATCGGGACGCCGAACGTCCCGGAACGGAACGACACCTTTAATGCGGGCCCGGCGTGTAGCTGGTCAAGCAGTGGACCTGCTGGCGGCGGGATCAGCGTCTTCTACGGAACCAAGTTGCACAATGGTCTCGGATATGACTATCAGGTCAACAAGCCGGAGGCCGACCGCTGGGAACCGGCAAACCTGCAGGGATACCCGGCCGTGGCACTGACACTCAAGGGCAACGATCAGAGCGCGACCGGGACGTGCAACGTCTCCGTCGGCATTCGGGACGACTTGGCGTTCAGCGTGGCCCTCACCCTCGGCGACAACGCCCGTAAGCGTGGCGTCGACTCCTGCGAAGGGGCCAAGGACGTGGCCAACACTGTGCTCACCAACCTGAAGGGCAGGTCGTAATGAGCCTGTTCGGTATCCTCGAGAAGGCCGCCGAGGTGGTCGGCGGGCCGGTCGTCACGGCAGCCGTCGAGGGGGGTAAGGCGCTGGGCAGCCTGTTCGGGGGCAGCCAGACGATCGCCGGGCAGGCGACCATGTCGCCGGAGGCCCTGGTCAAGATGATCACCCAGGGCGCGGGCCCGCAGGGGCTCGAGGGCGAGCAGCAGGACAACACCGCCAAGGCGCAGGTCCAGAACCAGATCGAGACCGACACCCGGCGCCACATGACCACGATGGAGTCCGCTTGGACGGGCGCCGGCGCCGATGCCGCGCGCGACAAGCTGCAGGCCGCGACCACGCCCGTCGCGGCGTCGTCCCAGGCGATGACGACCAACGCCAACACGATCACCGGCCAGATCGAGTCCTTCAGCACACTGAAGAACTCGCTGCACACCGACGTCACGGACAACCCGCCGCAGAAGGGCCTGTGGGACTCGATCACGCCGTGGGACACCGACGCCGAGGACGCGATCAACGCCAACAACGCCAAGGTGCAGGAGAATCTCCAGGCCTACAACACCTACGCGCAGACGGCCCAGGCGAACGCACCTCAACTGAAGACCGACTACGGCCAGGTCACCGACCTCAGCGGCGGCAACTTCGAGATCCAGCAACAGCCGGCCCTCCCTCCGGACAAGCCCGGCCAGGGGCCCAACGACCCGACCTCCACCGTCGGCGGCACGAACCACAACCAGCGCAGCGGCAGCGCGAACGTGCCGACCCAGACCGGGCGCACCACCGGTCAACTCGGCATCCCCGGACACACCACGGGCGTCCCCGTGGGCCAGGGCATCGGGCAGGACGGGGACAACGGCAACATCAGCGGTTCCCTCGGTGACGACGGCACGACCAGCACCTCCGGTTACACCACGCCCGGGAGCTCGTCCTACCGCCCTGGCGGCCTCGGTAGCAGCAGCTACAACCCGTCAGGCGCAGGTGGCTCATCCGACTTCTCCGGCGGCGGCTTCGGCCCGGTCGGCGGCGGGTTCGGCCCCATCGGCAGCGGCGGCGGGCTCAGCGGCGGCAGCAGTGGACTAAGCGGTGGAGCCGGCGGCGGTTACGGCTCGGGTTCCTCCTCCGGCGCGGCCGGCAGCGGCGCGCTGACCGGCGGTAAGGCCAGCGGCGGCGTGGCCGCCGAAGCCGGAGCGGCCGGTGCCGCCGCCAAGGCGGGAGCGGCCGGGGCCGCGGGCCGCGGCGGCACCAGCGGCATGGGCGGGATGGGCGGCGCCCACGGTGGCAAGGGGGGCGACGACGCCGAACACCAGCGTCCGTCCTACCTGATCGAAGAGGACCCGGACAGCCTGTTCGGCACCGACGAGAAGACCGCGCCACCGGTCATCGGCCTGTAGGGACACGAAGCGGGGGGAAACACCGGTGCCCGTACAACGCACCGTTCTGCTGCCGGCGCTCGCGTTCCGGCAGGCCTGGGAGTGGGAGATCCGGGCTGCGCCGCCGACCGCGCTCGGCCGGAACGATCACTGGCTGTCCAGCGACGCGAAGCGGCAACTCGAGGACAAGACGCTGGACGTGCTCGCCGCGGTGGGTCTCGCCGCGGGCGGCACGCTCGTGCACGACTTCCGCGACACCCTCGCGACACTCGCGCGCGGCTACCGTTTCAGTGCCTACGTGGGCGACATTCACAACGACCGGACCGGCACCGCCGTCGTCGCGGCCTCGGGGCCGGTGGCGGTCCGGGCCATCTGCGCGAACGACCTGGTCCGCATCGATCCGGTGCCTGCGGAGGCCGTCGTCGAGTCGCTCATCGAGGTGCTGCCCGCGATGTCGCCCGCACGGCTGGACCCGCTGGCCATCCCGAAGTCGCGGTACCGGCCGGACGGCCCGATGCGGAGCGAGAACTACGAGTTCTCCATGTCCGGGCACCCCCAGCGCGACCCCGCCGAGCGGCCACGCAAACTCATGGCCGCGCCCCGGCTCGGCATGCACCAGCTCTACGCGGGCGATGCCGAACCGGTGACGATCGTCGACGTCGCCGGGGAGGGCCGGGTGATCACCTTCGTCACCCAGGCACCCCGCGAGGAACCGAAGGTCCACTTCCTGCCCGGCACCCGGGAGCACCTCATCGGCAGCATCAAAGGAAGAACAGCTGCGTGATGCCGATCCCGATCGCCGCCGCGGTCAGCACCGCCAGCACGGTGAGGATCAGCCCGCGCACGCGTGACGGCGTCAACGCGATCACGGGCGACTTCTGCTGCCGTGCCGGCTGCTGCGGCTGAACCGGCATCGCCATCGGCCGCACCAACGGCACCGTGGGCAGCGCGGGAGCGGTCGGCGGGATGAACGCCGTCTGGTGGCCCTGCGTGATGGCCTGGAACGCCGTGATGCTGTCGTTCAGCGTCGGCCGGCTCATCGGGTCCTCGCGCAGCATCTTCATCAGTGCCCCGCTGAGCTGACCCGCTCGCTGCGGCTGGCGCAGCGGGCCGCCGCCCTGCTCGCCGTACGGCGGCGCGCCCTCGACGGCCTGGTACAGCGTCGCCCCCAGCGCGAACACGTCGGCGGCGTGGTCCGGTGGTGCACCCGCCGCGACTTCCGGTGCGCGGAACGCCGGGTTGGGCCCGGGGCCGGTGATGCCGATGTCGGTGACCTTGACGCCACCGTCGTCGGCGAGCAGCACGTTGCGCGGTTCGAGCCCGCGGTGCAGGATCCCGGCCCGGTGCGCGGCGGCGAGCGCCGACGCGAGCTGGATGCCGAGGAACGCCGCCTGCTCGGCCGTGAGGGTGCCATGCTCCCGCAGGAAGTCCGCCATGTTCCGGGACGGCACGAACTCCATGATCAGCCACGGATCGGGCCCGTCGCGCACCACGTCGTACACCGTGATCGCGCAGTTGTGCAGCACCCGGGTGGCGGCGCGCCCCTCGTGCATCGCGGTGGACACGGCCTGCTCTGTGCGGGTGGCGTCGAGACCGGGCTGGACGTACATCCGCTTCACGGCGATCGTCCGGTGCAGGAGCGTGTCGTAGGCGAGCCACACGATCCCGGCCCTGCCGCGGCCGATCGGCTGGTCCAACCGGTACCGGCCGCCGACGACTGCGCCCTCAGTACCCACAGCAACCTTTCGTCGCGCCGACGGTCAGAGACTTACCATCCACCCTACTGGGCGATCCCACTACCGCAGGAGAAGGTCAGCCCGCAGGATTCGGCGTGCTGCTCGGCGGCTCGCTGGTGCTCGGCGCGGATTTGGTCGAGGTCGGTTCCGAAGACGTCGTCTTCGGCGCGCTCGAACTCGACTCCTCCTGGCTCGTGGGAGCCGAGCTGGTGCGCTTCGACGTGGTCGACCTGGTCACCCTCGTCGAGGAGGACTCCGCCGAGGACGACGCCGTCGCGCTCTCCGTGGTCGTCACCGACGAGCTGGGCGGCGGTGCGGCCGGGACCGGACTGTTGTCGGTGATGTTGCTGCTGCCCGTGTTCGGGCTGCTGAACAACCAGATCCCGAGCGCGACCAGACCCGCCACGACGACAGCGCCGATGGCCGCGGGCACCTTCCACTTGCCCTTCGGCTCGTCTTCCTCGCCCGGCGCGCCCGGCGGTGGGCCCTCGTCGTACGCGGTGGGCGTGACGCGCGTGGCACCGTCCTGGTCCTGTGTCGGGTAGGCCGTCGTGGGCGCGTACGGGTCGTCGTACTCGTCGTAGTCGTCGTAGAAGTTGTCGGCCTTGTTGCCCAGGTTGCCGCTGAACGCGCGCGTGGCGCCCGCGCCGAGCGCGGCACCGGCCGCACCAGCGGCGGCGGCGCCCATCATGCCGCCCGACGGCGCGATCTGCGTCGCGTCGGCGGGACCGCCCAGCGGCGTCTCGCCGCGCGCTACCGCGGCCAGCAACTCCTCCGCCTCCTCGGCGGTGGGCCGGTGGTTGACGTCCGGGTGCAGCATGACGGCGAGCACGCTCGCCAGCGGACCGGACTGCCGCGGCGGGTTGATCTGCCCCGCGGCGACGGCGTGCAGCAGGCTGAGCGTGTTCTCGCTCAGCCCGAACGGCGGCTGACCCTCGCAGGCCGCATACAGCGTCGAACCCAGCGAGAAGACGTCGGACTCGGGGCCGGGCTCGCCGCCGATCGCGACCTCGGGCGCCAGGTACGCGGGGGTACCGGCGATCATCCCGGTCTTGGTGACGGTGACGTCGTCCTTCGCGCGCGAGATGCCGAAGTCGGTGATCTTCACGACGCCGTTGTCGCCGAGCAGGATGTTGCCCGGCTTGATGTCCCGGTGCACGATGCCGACCGCGTGCGCCTCCTTGAGCGCGGACGCGATCTGCGCGCCGATCCGCGCCACTTCCGGCGGCGGCAGCGTCTTCCGCTCGCGCAGCATGTCGGCGAGGCTCGTCGACGGCAGGTACTCCATCACCAGGCACGGGTGCCCGTTGTCGTCGGTGACTACGTCGAAGACCGTGATCGCGTTCGGGTGATGCAGCCGGGCCGCGATCCGGCCCTCACGCATCGTGCGCTGTTTCGCGTCCTCGGTCTCGTGGTTGTCGAGCCCGGGCTGCAGGAGCAGCTGCTTGACCGCGACCGTGCGCGCGAGCACCTCGTCATGCGCCTGCCACACCGCGCCCATCGCGCCGGTGCCGATTCGCCGCTCAATCCGGTATCGGCCGGCGACCAGGCGACCCTCGTCGCTCACGCGACCTCCTTCGGGGCTGCATTCAGGGCGCGACGCCATGCCGCGCGCCCGGAGCGTATGCACATATCGCGGGCCCGTGGGCCGGGTTAAAGGCTAGGGCGCTCACTCTGTGCACATACATCCGGCACGCTTTCGGGCGTCGTGGGGTTGCCTGGCTCAGCCCGCCGTCACAGTTGCTCGGCCGACAGGAGCACTGCTTGAGTGATGGCCCCAGTCGCCTCGTCAGCAAGGCTGAGGACCTGGGTGACCCGCAGTTCGGTGCCGTCATGCTGTCGCATGGTGACCACCGCCCGTACCGTACCGTCCGGCTGAACCTCGGCGTCGTCCACGTGGATCTGATCCATCGAGCTCCACGCACGAACCAGGTCGCCCGGTTCATCGCCGGCGAGCCCTGGAGCGAGCATCGCGAGCGCGTCCTGGGGGTGCTGGGAGCCCATCCGGTGGTAGAACTCGCGGACCAGGTTGATCCGCTCGGTGTCGCTCCGCTGGTGGGCAGTGGTGGTCGGCGCGGCGCTCGCGCTGCTGGGCGTGCCACTCGCGGCGGATTGGGCAGGCGACGACGTCTCGGTCTGCGGGCCGGCCGGGGCGGCCTGCCCGCCCTGAACATGGTCGTCGCGAGTGGACTGGTGGCTCCTCGCGGCCTCCGGAACGAAGCCGCCGAGCGCGGCCGCGCCGGTGATCTGCGGCGGCGCCGGGGTGGCGCCCGCGGTGGGCGTGCGCTCGCGGGTCACCATCGAGGACGCGACGACGGCGCCGACCAGCAGGCCCGCCGCTGTGGTGAGTCCGGCGAGCTTGGCGACCTTGGACAGGGTGCTCTCGGGTTCGCGGTGCGCCTTCGCCGCGCGCCGGGATCGGACACTGGGCGGCGGGAGGAACTCGCGGGGCACGCGGGCCGGCTCGAGTCGTTCGGGGTCGGTCACCTCGTGGTCGAGTGCCTGCCCGGACAGCAGGTCCTCAACGGTGATGGCGTCCGGCTCGTGCCGGGACCGCCGCCGATCGTGAACGACTCTCATGTCCTCTGTTTCGCTTGATCCGGGTGTTTGGCTCCTTCATCAGCGAACCGTGCCAAATCGTTACCTGCCACCCCCGATCGGTGGGCTGCCGCCAGCGCACGACGAACGGCAGCGGTGTCACCCGTCCGGCCCAGCCGCGGTGAATTTTTCTCAAGAAGCGTCGCTGGAGATCTTGCCGTTCTGGAACGTCAGGGTGCGCTGCTCGGTGGTCGTATCGCCGTTCTTGCGCACCTTCTTGACGGTGCAGACGGTCTTGCCGTCGTACTGGTGCACCTGCACGTGCTCGACCTGGAAGTACGCGACGTCGGCGTATTTCTCCTCGATCCCCTGGGCACCGCCCTGGGCCAGCGAGCCGGTGGTCATCGCGGACGCGGCCTGCGGGTTCTCGGTCACGTCGTCGAGGAACTTCTGCGAGTCCTTCGCGAACGTCGCCGGGTCGCCCTGGGGCCACGCGAAGCGGCCGGGGTCGGCGTCGTAGGGCGCAGGAGTCGGCGGCGGCTTCCGCGGCACCGGGGTGGTCGTGGGCGTCGGCTTGAAGCCGGCGGTTGGTGAGTCCGTGGTGCCGGAGGTGGTGTCGTCGGGCGACGTGGAAGCCGGAGCACGCCGGGGATCGCTGCGGGCCGCCGAGTCCGCCGAGGTGACGTCCTCGTCGGTCACCGTCTCCGTGGTGGACTTGGCCAGGTTGTCCGGCTGCCCGCCGCCGGCCGGGCCGGGCACGAGCCGCTCTCCCCCGACCGTGGGAATGCCCCCACCCAGGCCGGGGATCCACCCGCCGCCCGCCTGATCGGGCGCCGGCTTGCCGACCAGCGCGGATCCGGCGAACAGGAGCGCCACGACCACGCCACCCGAGGACGCCGTGGCGAACCACGCGGCCTTGCGCCAGCTGCGCGGGGGCGTGACCGACGCCGGCACGCTGCCCAGGTCGAACGTGGACAACCCGGTCTCGGGCGGGGCCACGTAGACGCGGACGTCCTCGTCGTCGGGTGTCTCCTCATGACAGGTCGGCGGGGTGAGCGTCACCTTCTGGCGGCGCGGCCTGCCCCGCGACGGTGGTGGCACAGGTGGCTCGACCGGCAGTTCGCCGTGGACGGGCTCGAAGCCGGCGCCGTCGGTGGGCACGTCGCCCGGCGCGAACGAAGGGAGCAGGGGAAGCGACCCGCGCATCGGCGGGTCCAGCGGCGGCGGGGCGGAGGTGTGCCGGCCGCCGGTTACCCGTGACGGCACGCTCGGAGTCCAGGTACCCGCGCCGCCGCGCCGGTGCCTGCCAGGAGTAGTCGGAAGCTGCTCTGTCGAATCGGCCCCGCCTGTCATGCCGAGTGGATTCCTCCCCCCACGTTCCATGACGTCGGTTGGAGGCCGGTTAAGCCGAAAAGAGCAACCTGCACCTGCACGCCGAAAAATGCACGTTCATCTGCGCGTGCACGACCATCGGCCGAGCACGCGCCTCTGAACGCGCAAAGTCTCACGCCTCAAGGGTAAGAGTCCCGGGCAAGGACAGAAGTGCGGGCCCGCAAGTTCACTCTCTCGGGGCTGAGCCGCCGCGGAAAGTGCGACTTGCAGTATGAAACCGCGTCTCGACGCGGTGGTCAGCCGCCGCTGCGGTACTTCGCCTGGGTTGCCTGCAAGGCCTTCACGCTCACGATTCCGCTACCGCCCGCGAGGATGATCGCCAGGATGTCCATCGGAACGGGGCCCGCGGTGAACAACCAGGCGAGCAGAGCCGCGGCGGTGGTCCCGCCCGCGATCGCCCACCGGCTGCGGACGTACTCCGCGATGGGCGCTCCCCCGGCACGCTTGTTCGCCGCGTTGTTCAGCAGGGCCAGATAGCCGACATGGCCGAGCGCGGCGAGCACACTGGCTATCGCGATCACGATCGCGATGAGGTTAATCATGTCTCCAGTGTGCCCGTGCCGCACCGCGACCGGGTCGGGGAACACCCTGATTTTCGGACGGTTTTACGCCGCTCGTCAGCGACCCAGCCGGCCCCGGCCGAGGTTGAGCAGCGCCATCGCCAGCTGGCGGCCTTCGGGCCCCAGCTCGCGGTAGCGGGCGAGGACGTCCATCTCACGGTTGTAGACGATGCGGGTACCCCCGGCGGCCATCCGTGCGGCGCCGATCGTCTTGGAGACCTCGACCCTGCGTTTGACCAGCCGCAGGATCTCCGCGTCGAGCCAGTCGATCTCCTTGCGCAGCTCCGCGATCTCCTCCGCGGACGCCACGGGCTCCGCCGAGGAGACGCTGCTGTCGTGTGCCTGTGCGTTCATCTGGACCTCCGGTCGGTCCGGACCCCCACTTGGTCCCCGAGCCGACGAAAGCCCCAGGGTCCGTGGACTCCGGGGCTTGACAGTGATTGCGGCTGGCGCACTACGCGATCACGGGAGCCGGAGTCCGGGTCCCGTAAAAAAATCGGTAGCTGTAATGCCGCATATCGTCAGTATTGCACAACCCGGCGCCTGGCCCGGACCGCGGCGTGTACGACGAGGCTCACACCGAGCCAGAACATCGGCATGATCGGCCAGAAGAACGGCGTCCCGGACGCGACCCAGCGCGCGATCAGCAGTGCCGACAGCAGCGCCACGAGCGCGGCGTGCACGCGCAGCGGTGGCGGGAACCGGGACGGCCGCGGCGGCTGCTCCGGTGGTTCCGCGGGCAGGTCCCCGACGAATTCCCGCAGCTCGTCGACGTATTTCGCGGCATAAACAGCGCCCAGTCGTTGTTCTGTCTCATCGAGGGTGAGACGTCCTTCGGTGCTCGCCTGCTGGATGCGGGAGGCGATGTGCTCCCGATCGGCATCCGAGGCGCGGAGTCTGGTTGGTGAGGTCATAGAGTCGATGCTCCGCACGCGGCGCCGGACCGGCATCGGTTTCCCGGCGACACTTCGGCATACGTCCGGCGGCGTAGCACGACCAGCCGAGTGCGGTCCCGCGATACGTCAGTGCCCCCGAGTAGCGTGAGTAGCCGATGAGCACCCTCTTCGATCTCCCCTCAGAACCCAAGGCGGGCACGCGTGGCGCGGAGCTGCTCGACGACCTCAACCCGGCCCAGCGCGACGCCGTCACGCACGCCGGCGCGCCGCTGCTGGTCGTGGCCGGTGCGGGGTCGGGCAAGACGCGAGTGCTCACCCGCCGGATCGCCTACCTGCTCGCCGAACGCGACGCGCATCCCGGCCAGATCATGGCCATCACGTTCACCAACAAGGCCGCCGCCGAGATGCGGGACCGGGTGAGCGAGCTGGTGGGCCGGCGCGCCAACGCGATGTGGGTGTCCACGTTTCACTCGATGTGCGTGCGGCTGCTTCGCCGGGAGGCCAAGACGATCGGCATGTCGTCCAACTTCTCGATCTACGACTCCGACGACACGAAGCGGCTCGTCACGCTGGTCGCGCGCGATCTGGACATCGACCCCAAGCGCTACCCGGCGCGCACGCTCGCGGTGCACATCTCGAACCTGAAGAACGAGCTCATCGACCCCGACGGGGCCAAGGAGAAGGCCACCAACGACCTGGAGCGCCGCGTCGCGGAGGTCTACGTCGAGTACCAGCGCCGGCTGAAGCTGGCCAACGCGATGGACTTCGACGACCTGATCATGCGCACGGTCGAGCTGCTGCAGGTGTTCCCCGACGTCGCCGAGCACTACCGGCGGCGCTTCCGGCACGTGCTGGTCGACGAGTACCAGGACACCAACCACGCGCAGTACACGCTGGTCCGCGAACTGGTGGGCACCGAGGCCACGGAGTCCGGTGTCGAGCCTGCCGAGCTGTGCGTCGTTGGTGACGCCGACCAGTCGATCTACGCGTTCCGCGGTGCCACCATCCGCAATATCGAGGAGTTCGAACGGGACTTCCCGAACGCGCGCACGATCCTGCTGGAGCAGAACTACCGGTCCACGCAGAACATCCTGACGGCGGCGAACGCGGTCATCTCCCGGAATCCGAACCGCCGCGACAAGCGACTGTGGACCGACTCCGGCGAGGGCGAGAAGATCGCCTGCTACGTCGCCGACAACGAGCACGACGAGGCCGCGTTCGTGGCCGGCGAGATCGACGCTCTCGCCGATCGCGGTGAGCTCAAGTACTCGGACGTCGCCGTGTTCTACCGCACCAACAACCAGTCCCGGGTGTTCGAGGAGATCTTCATCCGCCTCGGCCTGCCGTACCGGGTCGTCGGCGGTGTGCGGTTCTACGAGCGGCGCGAGGTCCGGGACATGCTGGCGTACCTGCGTGTCATCGCCAACCCCGAGGACACGGTGAGCCTGCGGCGGATCCTGAACGTGCCCAAGCGCGGCATCGGTGACCGCGCGGAGGCGGTGATCGCGACGCACGCCGAGCGCGAGCGGATCTCGTTCGCCGCTTCGTTGCGGGATGCGGTCGAGGGCAGGGTGCCGCTGCTCAACCCTCGTTCGGCCAAGGCCATCACGGGTTTCGTCGAGTTGCTTGACGGGTTCCAGGCGCTCGCCGACGAGGGTGCCGAGGTGGCCGACATCCTCGAGGCCGTGCAGGAACGCACCGGGTACCGCGCGGAGCTGGAGGAGTCCGACGACCCGCAAGATGCGTCCCGTGTGGAGAACCTGACGGAACTCGTCACGGTCGCGCGGGAGTTCGCCGAGCAGGCGGCCGCGGTCGAGGCGCCCGCGGAGGACGCCGACGCCGGAGTGCCGGAGCCGGGGTCGCTGGCGGCATTCCTGGAGCGGGTGTCGCTGGTCGCGGACGCGGACTCGATCCCGTCGCCGGACGGCGAGGACGAAGAGGACGACACGGGCGTGGTCACGCTCATGACGGTGCACACCGCCAAGGGGCTCGAGTACCCGGTCGTGTTCTGCACCGGCTGGGAGGACGGCGTCTTCCCGCATCTCCGTGCTCTGGGGGAGCCCGCCGAACTGGCGGAGGAGCGCCGGCTTGCGTATGTGGCGATCACCCGGGCGCGGCAGCGGTTGTACCTGTCGCGGGCTCTTGTCCGGTCGGCGTGGGGGCAGCCGATGACCAACCCGGCTTCCCGGTTCTTCGACGAGGTGCCCGCGGACCTGATCGACTGGCGCCGTGAGGAGCCGTCGGCGGTGTCGTCCGGTTCGCCGCGCGCCGCGACCACGTGGGGCCGTCGCTCGTTCGGACAGGACTCGGCCCAGGCGGGCGTGGCGGCGCGCGGTATGCGGACGACAGCGTTCAAGGGCTGGCAGAACACGGTCGCGATGAAGCTCGATGTCGGCGACCGGGTCAGCCACGACAAGTACGGGCTGGGCACGGTGGTCGAGGCCCAGGGCGAAGGCCCGCGGGCGACGGCGACGATCGACTTCGGCGCCGCGGGCAAGGTGAAGCTGATGCTGATCGGCAGCGTCCCGATGGTGAAGCTGTAGCCCTTCCGGGTGGCCCGGCACGCAGGCCACCCGGAATTGTCGGACCCCTCCGCTATACCTGTAGTCGAACACCAGTTCGGCTGATCGGCTGCAGGGAGGGCGTCATGGGCACCACGGTGAAGGTTCTGGCGAAGCACCGCGCGCACCACGAGAAGGCCGCGTCGCGGCACGGGCGGCGGAGATCAGATGTAGATGCCGCGCGCGGCCAGCCACGGCCGCGGGTCGATCTTCTTCGTGCCGTTCTGCCACACCTCGAAATGCAGGTGCGGCCCGGTGGCCTGGCCGCGCTCACCGATCTCGGCGATTTGCTGGCCGCACTTGACCTTCTGCCCCTCGTGCACGGAGAAGCTGTTCATGTGGCCGTACACCTGGATGGTGCCGTCGTCGAGCTGGATCCGCACCCACAGTCCGAAACCGCTCGCGGGCCCCGCATCGATGACCACGCCGTCGGAGGCGGCGTAGATCGGCGTGCCGATCGCGTTCGCGATGTCGATGCCGTAGTGGGTCGTGCCCCACCGCGCGCCGAAGCCCGAGGTGAAGGTGCCGTGCGCGGGAAGGCAGGTCTTGGGGCGCGCGGCTTCGTCCGCAGCGGCTTTCGCGGCGGCGGACTCACGGTTCTCGCGGTCCTGCGTCACCTGCGCGCTGGCGGTGAGCTTCTGTACCTCGGCCGAGGCGTCGGTGTAGTGCGCGGCGGGAAGCAGTTCCGGTGCGCCGGAGGGGGCGTCGCCACCCAGCGCGAACGAGGCGCTGGCGTCACGCGAGCTGGCCAGCGGGGTCACGCCGTCCGAGTCGTTGGAGCCGAAGGTCGACTGCAAGGTCTGCCCGGCGGCGGCAGCGGCGAAAGCGCCGGCGGCCACCGCGGCCACCACAACGCGTCCACGCAGGGCCGAAGACGGCGCCTGGAGCCGGTGCCCACCCCGGACGCGGACAACCGCACCATCCAGCGCGTCGTCGAGCTCCGGGGAAGAGCCTTCGCCGCTGGGGGAGCGGTGCTGAGCCAAGACAAGGCCTTCCGTTACTCGGGGAGTCAGGTGGTGCGAGCCCGGGCGGGGATCCCGGTGAACAACCTCGGGGGTGGTTGCTCGGTGTCCGCGTTGTGACCTGACCGTAATGGGGACCGGGGGACAGTAACGAAGGGAAGCTGTTTTCGGCAAGAACCCCCACGTGTCTGCTCTGAATGAGTCAGGCTCGCATGTCTCTCAGCAGCGACAATGACCGAACGTAGAATGGAGATTACGCCAATGGTGTGAGGTGGATTACGTTTCAATCTTGTATCCGGCGGTGGAATCAATTGGCATGCCGCCCGTTGAACCTGGGCGCGCCTTGCTAGCGTTCCGTGGCAATGACCTGGACTCGCTGGACGCTTGGCGGCCGAGGATCACAGCCGGACGCGCCTTCCGCGGAAACCGCCGAAGGGCAGCCCAACGCCAATCTGCCGATGGCCCTTGTCCTCGGCACGGCTGCGGCCGTACTGCTTGCCGTGGCGGCCGCGGTGCCGGTGGTCGACGGAGCATCGCCTGGGTACTCGAGCACGGCGCTGCTGATCGTGCTGGCGGTGTTGCCGATGGTGCTGGTCGTGTTCTTTCTGTTGCGCGGCCGTCCCATCACCGCGATCGGCGTGCTCGCTGGTGCGGCAGCGCTGGCACCGGGCCGGGCGATCCTCGACCTGCAGTTCCTCGCCGATCCGTCGCTGGCGGCCCGGCCGGAGCTGTACCGGTCCGCGGTTTTCGCGATGCCGGCACCAGGCGCGGGCCTGTGGTTGCTGCTCGGCGGCCACGTCGCGACGGTCGCGGCCGGGGTCGTCGGCATGCGTGCGCTGGGCCCGAGGTCGGATCCGGACGCGACTGGTGGCGCGGCGGGCACGGGTGCTCGCGGGCTGCTCCTGGCCGCTGTGTTCGCGGCCGCCGTGGCCGCGGTCGGGGCGATGATGAAGCCGTTCTCGACCGGCGATGCCTTCCTGCCGGTCGGCAGCGCGTTCGAGAGCCCGGCCCTTGTGCTCGCGGGATGCCTGGTGCTGGCGTTCGCGCTGGTCGTCGCGGCCGGACTCGCGGCGAGTTCGGGCACCACCGCGATCGCGACGGGCGGATTGCTGGGGTTGGCAGCGGCCGCACTCGCCGTCGCGGTGCCGAACCTCGTGTCCGGCCTGGCTCTCGCGGGCGTAAGCGTGGCCGCAGGGCCGATCGTAATGCTCGTGGGCGTCGCAGGCCTGCTGGTCGTTGCCTACCTCAGCGCCTACGTCAGCGAGGGAGGCACCGAGTCCATCGCCCCGGAGGCAGGCGACCCGGCCAACGCGGGCGACCGGGCCGACGCGGGCGGCGTGCCCGACGCGGGCGGCCGGGCTGGCGCGGGCGACCGGGCTGGCGCGGGCGGTTGGGCTGGCGCGGGTGGCTGGGTCCGCGCGGGCGATGGCCCCGGCGTAGGCCGTGACGCCGGCGCAGGTTCTGGCGCCGGATACACAGCCGATGCCGGCGAGGCACACTTCCCCGGTTTGCGTCGCCTTTGGACGGTCACCGGTGTGCTCGCGTTACTCACCGCAGCGGCGTCGCTCGCCGGTGCGCTCACGGCGCAGGTCGTCATTGCCGAGGGGCTGCCAGGCCCGGGAAGCCCCTCCCGGTACGCGCTGCTCGTCGCCGGGTTGCTGGTCGGTGTGCTGGGTGTGGCGATGTTCGTGCCTGCGCTCGCGGCGAAGGTGCGGCCCGCGCTGTCGGTGTGCTGGGCGGGTGTCCCCCTGGCAGGCACCGCCGTGATGACCACCGCGATCACGGCGACCGAACTCGGCGCGGCGGGTCTGTCGCCCGGCGCCGGGGTGCTGTGGACGGCGCTCGCCGTCGTCGGTGCGCTCGCGACCGCGTGCTGCTCCGTCGTCGCGGGCATGGTCGAGCGCGACAGTGCGGACACAGCGGAAGCGGACCGCCCAGGGCCGAACATGCTCACCCCGCTCGTGGCGGGCGGCGTCCTGGCCGTCGGTGGGTTCGGGACCCCGTCGATCCTCGCGACGGACTACTCCGAGCCCGCGCTGTGGTCGAACTTCGGCACGCCCTCGTGGGGGCTGCTCACCGCCCTGCTGACGGTGCTCGGGGCGTGCGTCCTCGCGCCACGCTGCCGCCCCGCACGGGCGACGGCGCTGCTCGCGGGCGCCACCTGTGTGGCGGCCCTGCGCGTCGGGGAGCTTCCGCTGACCGTCGGCGTCGGCGGCGTCCACGCCGGCCCCGGATGGTGGCTCGCCCTGGGCTGCGCCGTGGCGCTGCTGATAGCGACCGCCCTCGCCACGCGTCCCGCCTCGCCCAGTCGCGGGAAAACCGTCGGCCACTGATCGTCGCGCCGCAGGAATGCCGGTGGGGCCCGACATAGTGGGAGGTTTCACACGGCGAAACAACCCTCTGGATCCATACGGTGACAGAGTTCACCGGATGCGGCGCCCCGTGCTTCCCCGCAGGTCGCTAGGGTCGTCTCCGTCCGGCAGCATGGTTTGCATATCAGCACGCCCCTGCACTCTCACAGCGGCGTGTGTCGTCAGGAGACTGGAGTAGTGGACCTCTACGAATACCAGGCGAAGGACCTCTTCGCCGCGCACGGTGTGCCGGTTCTGCCCGGCGCTGTAGCGAGCACCCCGGAAGAAGCGCAGGCCGCCGCCGAGAAGATCGGCGGCCAGGTTGTGGTCAAGGCTCAGGTGAAGACCGGCGGCCGTGGCAAGGCCGGCGGCGTGAAGCTGGCCAAGGATCCGGCCGAAGCCAAAGACAAGGCACAGGCGATCCTCGGCCTGGACATCAAGGGTCACATCACGCACCGCGTGCTGGTCACCGAGGCGTCCGACATCGCGGAGGAGTACTACTTCTCCTTCCTGCTGGACCGAGCGAACCGCACCTTCCTCGCCATGGCTTCGGCCGAGGGCGGCATGGAGATCGAGCAGCTCGCCGTCGAGCGGCCCGACGCTCTCGCAAGGATCGCCGTCGACCCGATCGCCGGCGTCGACAAGGCCAAGGCCGTCGAGATCCTCACCGCGGGCAACTTCCCGGAGGCCATCCGCGACCAGGCCGCCGACGTCGTGGTCAAGCTGTGGGACACATTCGTGGCCGAGGACGCCACGCTGGTGGAGGTCAACCCGCTGGTCCGCGACCCGCAGGACAAGATCGTCGCCCTTGACGGCAAGGTCACCCTCGACGAGAACGCCTCCTTCCGCCACCCGGCGCACGAGGGACTGGTCGACAAGCAGACCGAGGACCCGCTGGAGGCCAAGGCCAAGGCGAAGGACCTCAACTACGTCAAGCTGGACGGCGAGGTCGGCATCATCGGCAACGGCGCGGGCCTGGTCATGTCGACCCTGGACGTCGTCGCCTACGCCGGTGAGAAGCACGGCGGCGTGAAGCCGGCGAACTTCCTCGACATCGGCGGTGGCGCCTCGGCAGAGGTCATGGCCGCCGGTCTGGACGTCATCCTGAACGACCCGGCCGTCAAGTCGGTGTTCGTGAACGTGTTCGGCGGCATCACCGCCTGTGACGCGGTCGCCACCGGCATCGTCGAGGCGCTGAAGATGCTCGGCGACGAGGCCACCAAGCCGCTGGTGGTGCGGCTCGACGGCAACAACGTCGAGGAAGGCCGCCGGATCTTGAACGACGCGAACCACCCGCTGGTCACGCAGGTGGACACCATGGACAACGCGGCGGACAAGGCCGCCGAGCTCGCAGCGGCAGGAGCCTGAACCGATGTCGATCTTCCTCAACGAGAACTCCAAGATCATCGTCCAGGGCATCACCGGGTCCGAGGGCACCAAGCACGCGACCAAGATGCTGCAGGCCGGCTCGAACATCGTCGGTGGCGTCAACGCCCGCAAGGCCGGGCAGACCGTCACCATCGCGGGTAAGGACCTCACCGTGTTCGGCACGGTCGAAGAGGCCATCAAGGAGACCGGCGCCGATGTGTCGGTCATCTTCGTGCCGCCGAAGTTCGCCAAGGACGCGGTCATCGAGGCCATCGACGCCGAGATCCCGCTCGCCGTGGTGATCACCGAGGGCATCCCGGTACACGACTCGGCCTACTTCTGGGCCCACGCGGTGGCCAAGGGCAACAAGACCCGCATCATCGGCCCGAACTGCCCCGGTGTCATCTCGCCGAGCCAGTCCAACGCCGGCATCATCCCGGCCAACATCACCGGACCCGGCAAGATCGGCCTCGTGTCGAAGTCCGGCACGCTGACCTACCAGATGATGTACGAACTGCGTGACATCGGCTTCTCCACGGCCGTCGGCATCGGTGGCGACCCGGTCATCGGCACCACCCACATCGACGCGCTCGAGGCGTTCCAGAACGACGCCGACACCGAGGTCATCGTCATGATCGGCGAGATCGGTGGCGACGCGGAGGAGCGGGCCGCGGCCTACATCAAGGAGAACGTGACGAAGCCGGTCGTCGGTTACGTCGCGGGCTTCACCGCCCCCGAAGGCAAGACGATGGGGCATGCCGGCGCGATCGTGTCCGGTTCCGCGGGCACCGCGCAGGCGAAGAAGGAAGCCCTCGAGGCGGCCGGGGTGAAGGTCGGCAAGACGCCGACCGAGACCGCGGATCTGGCTCGCGAGCTGTACAAGAACCTGCACTGACTCGCCGCTTTCCGGTGTGACGGCCGGGTCCCCGCGATCGGGGCCCGGCCGTTCGCTTCTCACAGGAACTCGACGCAACCGTTTCCCGTCGCCGTACGTCGGAGAACCAGGGGTGGCCGGAGCGCGCTGGTGCGCTAGCGTTTCAGACAATTCGGCCGCCTACTTTTCGGGCAACACGACAGGAGCACGGAATGACCTTCCCCAGCGGCGGGCCTGGCTACCCCCAGCAGGGTGGCGGCCCCCAACCCAACCCCCAGGCACCGGGCACCGGTGGCTTCCCGCAGCAGCCACCCGCGGCCACCCTGTCCGCGGCCAACCTGACCGTGCTGCTGGCGCTGGGCGTGACCCTGCTCGGCCTGGTCAACTACTTCATCGGCTTCTCCGAAGAGGCCGCGGGCGTGGACACCCCGATCATGTTCCTGCTCGTCGGTGGCCTGCTGGCGGCGCTGCGGGTGCTGCCGCGCGGCCCACGGGTGCTGCCGTTCGCGGCGCTGCTCAGCGTGCTCGGTGCTCTGCAAGCGCTGGTGGCTGTCGTCCGGGTGCCCTCCGGGGGCGAGGTGCCGGGCGTCGTCACGGTGATCCTGATCCTTGGCATCCTGCAGATGCTGGTCGCGATCGCGACCCTGCTGTTCGAACACGGCGTGCTCAAGCTCCCCACCGGTCAGCAGCACCCGCCCTACGGCCAGCCGTACCCGCAGCCGGGCCAGTTCGGCCAGCCGCAGCAGGGCCCGGAGAAGCAGGGCCCGCAGGGCACCCAGTTCGTGCCGCCGGTGCCGCAGTCCACGGTGTACGCGCCGCAGCAAGGGCAGTTCTACCAGCCGCAGCAGCCCGAATCGGGCCCCCAGCAGCCCGGCACTCCGCCCGGCGGCTTCGGCAACCAGGGCTGAGCAACCCCGCGGAGGCCTGGGGCCCGCACGGCTACCCCTGCGGGTGACCTGTGGTCCGCGCCATGACCCGGCGGCGGCGTGGCTCACCCGGTCGGACGAGGGTTGGTGCGAGGGTGCGAGACATGCAGTTGCTCACCCCGCACTCCCGGCCCGAGAAAGGGATGAACGAGCTGCGTCAACTGGGGGAGCGGTCGGCGACGGCCAGCACGAAAACGCTGCTCGGGGCCGCCTTCGGCCCACTGATCGCGGGTTACGCGGTCGTGGCGGCGTTGTTCGCGCTGGTCGCGGCCAGCGCGTCGCTCACCAGCTTCTCGATGGCCGGGGTTCTGCGTGCCGCGGGACCTGGACTACTTGCCGCGTACCAGGTCCCGATCACCATCGCGGGTAGCCCGCTGGGGATCTTGCCGCTGCTGGGCACCGCCGCCGTCTGCGCGCTCGTCGCCTCGGCGGCCGCACGCGCCGCGAACCGGCTCGGTTACCACCATCCCGGCCAGGTGGTGAACATCGTCGCGCCGATCGCGGGCGTGCACGCACTGGTGGGGGTGACCATCGCGATCACCGCCAGCGGTGCGGGAGTGAGCGTCGAACCGCTCGCCGCGTTCCTGGTGCCCGGTCTCGTCGCCGCGCTGGCCGCCACCGCAGGCGTGGCGAACCGGTGCGGCATCGTGGCGGCGGCGCGTGACTACCTCGACCCCGCCGCGATCCGCGGACTGCGGGCCGGCACACTGGGCATGGCCGGGCTGTTCGCCGTCGGCGCGCTGGTGTTCGTCCTCGGTCTCGTGTTTTCCGCCGGCACCGCGAGGGATCTGTTCGCCGCGAACTCACCCGGATTCGGCAGCGGGCTCGGCATGCTCCTGCTGTCGGTGGGTTACCTGCCGAACGCCGTCGCGGCCGCGCTCGCTTTCTCCGTCGGCACCGGGTTCTCGATCGGCCCGGTTTCGCTCGGCCCGTTCTCGTTCGACGGCGGTCCCGTGCCGGGGCTGCCGCTGCTGGCAGGCGTACCCGACCATGCCGCCCATTGGTGGCCGATGCTGATGCTGTTGCCCGCCGCGGTGGGGGCGCTGGTCGGCTGGTTCCTGCGCCGCAGCGACGACGATCCGCGCGCCAGGCTGCGGACGGTCGCCATCGCGGGCGCGCTCATCGGTTTCGGTTGCGTGGTGCTCAGCACGCTCGCGGGCGGGCGGCTGGGCGGTGGGTCGTTCAACCCGGTCTCGATCTCGGCGGGCCTGACGTCGGTCGCCGCGTTCGGCTGGATCGTCGTTCCCGGGGGGCTCGTCGCGTGGCTGCTGGGGCCGCGGTCCAGGCCCGAAGTGGCCGCCGAACCCGAGGACGACCCGGAACTCGACGACGAGCCGACAGCCGGGGACGTCGACGAGACGGACATCGACGGCGACGACAGCGAAGAAGCGGACACCGACGAGCCCGGCGAGGACACCGACGACGAGGCCGAGCCCGAAGCGGACGCCGACGACATCGACGACGAGGACGCGGCGCCCAACTCCGAGCAGCGCGAACAGTCCAGCTAACCTGGTCGTGTCGTAGTTTGCGGGCGAAGGAGAGGCGTTGGAGTCCAGCCGGTTGGACCTGCCCACTCCGGTGAAGGTGGTCGTGCTCGCGTCCGGTTCCGGCACGCTGATGCAGGCGCTGCTCGACGCGGCTGAGCGGCCCGCCTATCCGGCCAAGGTGATCGCCGTCGGTACCGACCGAGACGGCGTCGAGGCGCTGACCAGGGCCGAGCGCGCGGGCGTCCCGCACTTCACGGTGCGGCTCAACGATCACCCCGACCGGGCCGCGTGGGACAAGGCGCTCACCGAGGCGGTCGCGGCCTACAGCCCCGATCTCGTGGTCTCCGCGGGGTTCATGAAGATCCTCGGGCCCTCCTTTCTCGCTCGTTTCGCGCACCGCGTGATCAACACGCATCCCGCGCTGCTGCCGTCGTTTCCCGGCATGCACGCGGTCGCCGACGCGCTCGACATGGGGGTCGCGGTCACCGGGTCCACGGTGCATTTCGTGGACGCGGGCGTGGACACGGGCCCGATCATCGCGCAGGAGGCCGTCGTGGTCGAAACCGACGACGACGAGGCGACGCTGCACGAGCGGATCAAGGTGGTCGAGCGGCGGCTGCTCGTCGATGTGGTGGAGCGGCTCGGCCGAGGTGGATGCACGGTGGACGGACGGAAGGTGAGTTTCCGGTGACAGGACGGCGAGCGATCAAACGGGCCCTGATCGGCGTTTCGGACAAGAAGGGGCTGCTCGAGCTCGGTACCGGCCTGCACGCCGCCGGCGTGGAGATCGTCTCCACCGGCGGCACGGCGAAGACGCTTGCCGACGCCGGGGTGCCGGTGACGCCGGTCGAGCAGGTCACCGGGTTCCCCGAGTCCTTCGACGGCCGGGTGAAGACGCTGCACCCTCGGGTGCACGCCGGCCTGCTGGCCGACCGGAACCGCCCCGAGCACGTGGATCAACTCCGTGAGCTCGACATCGCGCCGTTCGACCTGCTCGTGGTGAACCTCTACCCGTTCCGCGAGACCGTCGCCTCCGGTGCCGGCGAGGACGACTGCGTGGAGAACATCGACATCGGCGGGCCCGCGATGGTGCGCGCCGCGGCGAAGAACCACGGCAGCGTCGCCGTCGTGGTCGACCCGGCCCGCTACGATTGGGTGCTCGAGCGCGCGCGCGAGGGCGGCTTCGACCTCGAGGACCGCAAACGCCTTGCGGCGCAAGCGTTTGCGCACACCGCGAGCTACGACATGGCGGTGTCGGCCTGGTTCGCGAACGTCTACGCGCCCGCGGACGACTCCGGTTTCCCCGACGTGACCGGCGCGACCTGGGAGCGCGGCGAGATCCTCCGCTACGGCGAGAACCCGCACCAGAAGGCCGCGGTGTACAAGCACTGGCGGGACGGGCTGGCGCACGCCGAGCAGTTGCACGGCAAGGCCATGTCCTACAACAACTACACCGACACCGACGCCGCCCGTCGTGCTGCGGCGGACTTCGCCGAGCCCGCGGTGGCGATCATCAAGCACGCCAACCCCTGTGGCATCGCGGTAGGCGCGGACATCGCGGAGGCCCACCGGAAGGCGCACGCGTGCGACCCGGTTTCCGCCTATGGCGGTGTGATCGCGAGCAACCGGCCGGTTACCGTGGAGGCCGCCGAGCAGATCGCCGAGGTGTTCACCGAGGTCGTGCTCGCACCGGACTTCGACTCCGAAGCGCTGGAAGTGTTGCAGCGCAAGAAGAACATCCGGTTGCTCCGGCTCCCCGCACTACGCGACCCCGATCCGATCGAGTTCCGGCCGATCTCCGGCGGCATGCTGGTGCAGACGGTGGACCGGATCGACGCGCCCGGCGACGACCCGGCGAACTGGACGCTCGCGACCGGCGAAGCCGCGGACGCGGACACTCTCGCGGACCTGGAGTTCGCGTGGCGGTCGCTGCGCGCGGTGAAGTCGAACGCGATCCTGCTGGCTAGCGACCGGGCGACGGTCGGGGTCGGCATGGGCCAGGTCAACCGCGTCGACTCGTCGCGGCTGGCGGTGGCGCGGGCCGGTGAGCGGGCCAAGGGCGCGGTGGCCGCGTCCGACGCGTTCTTCCCGTTCCCCGACGGGTTGCAGGTGCTGCTCGAGGCGGGTGTGCGCGCCATCGTGCAGCCGGGCGGCTCGATCCGCGACGCCGAGGTCATCGCCGCCGCGGAGGAGGCCGGCGCGACCATGTACCTCACCGGCACCCGCCACTTCACGCACTGACAGCGAGTTCGTCACCTCCGACGATGTGGTCGACGAAGCCGTAGTCGAGCGCTTCGCCGGCATCGAACCAACGGTCGCGGTCGGCGTCGGCGGTGATGCGCTCGACCGACTGACCCGTCTGCAGGGCGGTGATCTCGGCGATACGGCGCTTCATCCGGCCGAAGACCTCGGCCTGGATGGCGATGTCCGTGGCCGGTCCGCGGATGCCCGCGGACGGCTGGTGCATCACGACTCTGGTGTTGGGCAACAGGTATCGCTTGCCCGGTGTGCCCGACGACAGCAGGAACTGGCCCATCGACGCCACGAAGCCGAGGCCCCACGTGGACACGTCGGGTTTGACCAGCCGCATCGTGTCGTAGATGGCCATGCCCGCGGTGACCGAGCCGCCCGGTGAGTTGATGTAGAACGTGATGTCGGCGTCCGCGTCGTCGGCGGCGAGCAGCAGGAGTTGCGCGGTGATCCTGTTGGCGATCTCGTCGGTGACCTCGGAGCCGAGGAACACGATGCGGTCGCGCAGCAACTGCTCGTAGACGGAGTCGGTGAGCGACAGGCTGCTGCCGGATTGCTGTTGCGGTAGCTGGTGGATGGTCATGGTCCCCCCAAAAGTCGGCGGTCGGGTCACAACCGACCGTAGGCATGGCAGATCGCCGTTGGCGAGCCTCGTTCGCTGAGAGCGTGGGGGGTTCGCTGGTGGCGATCAAGGTGCGCCTTTTGTCGGTGGCCTGAGGCATGATCCGGGTGTGCTGGTTCCGGCTTGACAGCCGGCGAGGGCTCCAGCACACTGAAGTAGTCGAACATAAGTTCGACTCATCGTCTTCCCCGCGATGAGACTTTCCGGCGTTCGCGTGCGTGGCGCGAGCGCGGTGGTGAAGCGTGGGGAGGTTGATGTGCGATGACGGTCGACGCGCCGGTCGCCCGGTTGGCGGCCTTGCCGGGTGTGAGCACGGCGAGCGGGGTCGGCGCCGTCGCCGAGCACGCGCAGACCACCGGCCGGCTGCTCCCGGTCCGGGATGAACTGCGCGAACTGTTGCCCGCAGGCGGCCTGCGCCGGGGCAGCACGGTCGTGGTGCGCGGTTCCACCTCGCTGCTGTTCGCGCTGCTCGCCGAGGCCACCGCCACCGGATCATGGGCGGCCGCGGTGGCGACGCCGGACCTCGGGCTGGCCGCTGCTGAGGAGGCCGGGGTCGAGTTGAGCCGGTTCGCGCTGGTGCCCTCGCCTGGCGTCGAGTTCGCCGCCGTGACCGCCGCGCTGCTGGATGGCCTTGACCTCGTCGTGGCCGGTCCCGCCGACATCTCGCCCGCCGTGGCGCGGCGTCTTTCCGCGCGGGCGCGGCATCGCGGGGCGGTGCTGCTCGCGCTCGGGCCGTGGCCCGGCGCCGAGGTCGGGCTGAGCTGCGAGTCCGGGGAGTGGTCGGGACTCGAGGCGGGCTACGGGCATCTGCGGGAACGGCGGATCGATGTCCGCGTCATGGGTCGCGGCGCGGCGGCGCGGGCGCGGTTCGTGAAGCTGACGGTGCCCGGCGGCACCGAGTCCCTGCCCGAGTTCACCTGGCGCGAGGAGGGTATCGGATGAGCGTCCGGATGCTCGTCTTGTGGTGCCCCGACTGGCCGGCCGTCGCGGCGGCCATGGCGGCGGGCGTGCCCGCGCATCTGCCCGCCGCGGTGTTCGCCGCGAACAAGGTCGTCGCGTGCTCCGCGGTGGCCCGCTCCGCCGGGGTCCGCCGGGGCATGCGGCGCCGCGACGCCCAGTCCCGGTGCCCGGAACTGGCGGTGCTCGGCCCCGACGAGGGGCGCGACGCGCGCCTGTTCGAACCGGTCGCCGCCGCCGTGGAGGAACTCGTCGTCGGTGTGGAGGTCGTGCGCCCCGGCCTGGTCGCGATGCCGGTCACCGGCGCGGCCGGCTACTTCGGCGGCGAGCTGAAACTGGCCGAACTGCTGATGGACCAGGTATCGGGCCGTGCCGGGGTGGAGTGTCAGATCGGGGTCGCCGACGGGCTGTTCGCCGCCACGCTCGCCGCGCACCGGTCGGTGCTGGTGGATCTCGGTACGACGGCGGATTTCCTGGCGCCACTGGGCATCCACGAGCTCGACCAGCCCGGCACCGACCGGGCCGAGCTCGTGGACCTGTTGCGGCGCCTGGGTTTGCGCACGCTCGGGTCGTTCGCCGCACTCGCCGAACGGGACGTCGTGTCCCGGTTCGGTAGCGCGGGGCTGCTGGCGCACCGGCTGGCCCGCGGCCTTTCGGAGCGGCCCCCGCACCGCCGTCCTCCACCGCCCGAACTGGTGGTGACCCGGGAGATCGACCCGCCGCTGGAACGGGTGGATGCCGCCGCGTTCCTGGCGAAGACCCTCGCCGAGGGGTTCCACGCCGGGCTCGCCGCGCACGGGCTGGCCTGCACGCGGCTGGGCATCTACGCCGTCACCGAGAACGGCGAGGAGCTCTCCCGCGTGTGGCGATGCGCGGAACCCCTGACCCCGCAAGGAATCGCCGACCGGGTGCGCTGGCAGTTCGAAGGCTGGCTGCGCACCGGCGGTCCGGCCTCGGGGGTGAGCAGGCTACGGCTGGTGCCCGAGGAGACCGTCGAAGGCCGGTCGCTGCAGCTCGGCCTGTGGCGCGGCGGGGCCTCAGGGCTGGAGGACGAACACGCGGACAAGGCGCACCGTGCGCTGGTCCGGGTGCAGGGCCTGCTCGGCCCGGACAGCGTGTTCACCGCGGTGCTCGACGGCGGCCGCGGCCCGGCGGAGCGGGTGCGCCTGGTGCCGTGGGGCGACCAGCGTGCCGCGGCTAGCCCGCCCGAAGTGCCCTGGCCGCAACGGTTGCCCCAGCCGTCCCCGGCCACCGTCTTCGCCCGTGCACGTCCGGCGCGGGTGCTGGATTCCCTCGGCGTGGACGTGGAAGTGCTGCGCCGCAGGCAACTCACCGCGCCGCCGCATGCGGTGGCACTGGGCGCCGGCGAGCCACGGCAAGTGCTGGAGTGGGCCGGGCCGTGGCATGTCGCCGGCCGGTGGGGCTCGTCCGCAGGGGCGCAGACCCGGATCCAGGTGCTGCTGGCGGGGGAGCCCGAGATCGCGATGCTACTCACCAGAACCGCCACCGAAAATCCACAATGGACAGTAGAAGGAGTGTACGATTGATGGACGACGAGTATCTGCGCAGCATCCGGCACTGGCTGTGCGCGGAGCCGAAGCCGCCGGAGAACCAGCCCGAGGCCGGGCTGGTGGACGAGCTGATCCCGCTACCGAGAACCCCGCTGGACTAAGAACATAGTCATGGGCTTTCACAATCCCAACGTTCCTTGGCGCACACTGGAACGAACGCTGTCCGGCAAACCGGTACCGCTCGACGGCGGGGACAGCCCCGGCTTCTCCCGGAAACGAGAGGGCTACCAGCGTCCCGCCGATTTCCCGGCCTTGACGGCGAACGACTATTCCGTCGCCGCCACCAGGTTTGCCTACGCCGAGCTGCACTGCCATTCCAACTTCAGCTTCCTCGACGGGGCGAGCGACCCCGAGGAACTGGTGGAGGAGGCCGCGCGGCTGGAGCTGGACGCCATCGCACTCACCGACCACGACGGTATGTACGGGGTCGCGCGATTCGCCGAGGCGGCACGGGAACTGGGGGTGAAAACCATCTTCGGCACCGAGCTGAGCTTCGGGCTTTCCGGCCCACAGAACGGGATTCCCGACCCCGAGGGGCAGCACCTGCTGCTGCTCGCCAAACGGCAGGACGGGTATGCGGCGCTGTGCCGGGCGATCACGGCAGGCCAGTTGCGTGGACACGATCTGGACCTCCCGCCCGCACAGCAGGCGGAGAAGGGGCGCCCGGTGTACGACCTGGAGGCGGTCGCCGCCGAGGTGAGGAACAAGGCGGTCGTGCTCACCGGATGCCGAAAGGGCGCGGTGCGCCAGGCGTTGCGGCGGGAAGGCCCGGCCGGCGCCGGCCGCGAACTGCGGCGGCTGATCGAGCTCTTCGGCAAGGACAACGTGTTCGTGGAGCTGATCGACCACGGCGGACCGGAGGACAGCACGCACAACGACGCGCTGGCGATGCTGGCCGACGATCTGGGACTGCTGACGGTCGCGACCAACGCGGTGCACTACGCGAGGCCCGAACAGGACCGGCTGGCCGGGGCGATGGCCGCGATCAGGGCCCGGCGGGGGCTCGACGACATGGAGGGGTGGCTGCCCGGTGCCGGGATGGCGTTCCTGCATTCCGGGCAGGAGATGGCGACCAGGTTCCGGCGTTATCCCGGCGCGGTGCAGAATGCCGCGGTGCTCGGCCTCGCCTGCGCGTTCGACCTGAATTTGATCGCGCCGCGGCTGCCGCCGTTCCAGGTGCCGAAAGGTTTCACGGAAACGACCTATCTCCGTGCCGTGGTGCGCAAGGGTGCGGAGAAGCGTTACGGCACCAGGGAAGAACGGCCGGACGCTTACGAACAGATCGACCACGAGCTGGCGATCATCGAGAAACTCGGCTTTCCAGGGTACTTCCTGATCGTCTGGGAAATCGCGAAGTTCTGTCACGACCACCACATCCTGTGCCAGGGCCGGGGATCGGCGGCGAACTCCGCGGTCTGCTTCGCGCTCGAGATCACCAACGTGGACGCCGTGGACTGGAAATTGCTGTTCGAACGTTTCCTGGCACCGGACCGGGACGGCTACCCCGACATCGACCTCGACATCGAATCCGACCGCCGCGAGGAGGTCATCCAGCACGTCTACGGCGAACACGGCAGGCTGCGGGCGGCGCAGGTCGCGAACGTCATCACCTACCGTGCCAAGTCCGCGATCCGCGATGCGGCGCGGGCACTCGGATTCTCGCCGGGCCAGCAGGACGCGTGGAGCAAGCAGATCGACCGCTGGGGGCCGCTGCGGGAGACCAAGGAAGACCACGATCACGACATTCCGCAGCAGGTGCTCGAACTTGCCGCGAAGCTGGAGGACTTCCCGCGGCACCTCGGCATCCACTCCGGCGGGATGGTGATCTGCGACCGGCCGGTGAGCGAGGTGTGCCCGATCGAATGGGCGCGCATGGAGAACCGCAGTGTCCTGCAATGGGAAAAGGACGATTGCGCGTCGGTGGGGCTGGTCAAGTTCGACCTGCTGGGGCTGGGCATGCTCTCCGCGCTGCACTACATGCTCGATCTGGTGCGCGAGTTCGAGGGCAAGGAGATCGACCTCGGCAAGCTGAATCTCGCGGACAAGAACATCTACGACATGCTGTGCCGCGCCGACGCGATCGGTGTCTTCCAGGTGGAGAGCCGCGCGCAACTGGCCACCCTGCCGCGCCTGAAACCCCGGAAGTTCTACGACCTCGCGATCGAGGTCGCGCTGATCCGGCCGGGACCGATCCAGGGCGGTTCGGTGCACCCCTACATCCGCCGCCAGAACAAGCAGGAGAAGTGGCAACACGACCATCCTCTGCTGGCCAGGGCGCTGGACAAGACCTTGGGTGTGCCGTTGTTCCAGGAACAGATGATGCAGATCGCGCTCGATGTCGCGAACTTCACCGCAGCGGAAGCAGACGAACTCCGGCACGCGATGGGCGCGAAACGCTCTTCACTGAAGATGGAACGGCTGCGCCTGCGATTCTACGAAGGCGCGGCGAAGAACGATATCGGCGAGGAACTGGCGGCGCAGATCTTCCAGAAGCTGAAGGCGTTCGCCAATTTCGGCTTCCCGGAAAGCCATGCGCTGAGCTTCGCGCACATCGTATTCAGCAGCGCCTATTTCAAGCACTACCATCCGGCGGCGTTCTGCGCGGGGCTGCTGCGCGCCCAGCCGATGGGGTTCTACTCGCCGCAGTCGTTGATCGCCGATGCGCGGCGGCACGGGGTGACGGTGCACGGGCCGGATGTCAACGTCGCTCTTCCGCACACCACGCTGGAACCCCACGGGGACGAGTTCGCGGTGCGCATCGGCTTGTCCTCGGTGCGGTTGATCGGGCAGGAACTGGCGGAGAAACTCGTCGAGGAACGGGACCGCGGGGGTGCGTTCCGGTCCATGGCCGACGTGGCCAGGCGGGTGCGGCTGACCAGGCCGCAGGTCGAGGCGCTGGCCACGGCAGGCGCCTTCGGCTGTTTCGACACGGACCGGCGCAAGGCGTTGTGGGCGGCCGGCGCGGTGGCCGAGGAGCGGCCGGAGAAGCTGCCGGGCAGTGTGGTCGGGGCGAGGGCGCCCACGTTGCCGGGCATGGACGAGATCGACCTCGCGGTGGCCGACGTGTGGGCCACCGGGATGTCGCCGGACAGCTACCCGACCCAGTTCATCCGTGATCGTCTGGACGCGCTGGGCGTGGTCACCGCGGAGAAGCTGCTCGACGTCGAGGACGGCGAGCGGGTACTCATCGGCGGCGCGGTCACGCACCGGCAGCGGCCGGGCACCGCCGGCGGGATCACGTTCCTCAACATCGAGGACGAGACCGGCATGGTCAATGTGATCTGCACGAAGGGACTGTGGGCGCGGTACCACCGGATCGCGCGCAACAGCCCTGCGCTGCTGGTTCGCGGGGTGGTGGAGCGTTCCGGTGGCGTGGTGAGCCTGCTGGCGGACAAGCTGCAGCATCTGTCGATGCGTATCCCGTCGAAGTCCCGGGACTTCCGGTGAGCTCGGGTGTGCGAAGCTCGACGCATGGGCGAGGCGGAGATCGGGGAGGACTACCGGGACGCCGTGCTGCCGGGAGCCCAGTGGGAGAAGCGGCAGTTCGTGCGATGCGATTTCACCGAGGCGGATTTGCGTGGGCTCGTCACGCAGGGCTGCACGTTCGACGAGTGCGACTTCACACGCGCGGATCTCGGCGAGTCCCGGCACCAGGCATCCGCGTTCCGGTCGTGCGTGTTCGACCGAACAGGTTTCGCCGAGATCTCGTGGCGCGGCTGCTCGTTGCTTGGATCATCCTTTGTGGACTGCCGGATGCGCTCGATCACCGTCCGGGACACCGATTTCACGCTCGCCGCCCTGAGCAGGCTGGACATGCGCAAATGCGACCTGTCCGGCCTGCGCTTCAGCGAGGCGAACCTCGTCGAGTCCAACCTGTCCGGGGCGAACCTGCGCGACGCGGACCTCCGTGGCGCGCGCCTCCTCGGGACAGACCTGACGCACACCGACCTACGCGGCGCCAAACTCGACGCGGACGGCTTGGTGCGGGCAAAGCTCGCGGGCGCCCGCGTCGATGTCGACACTGCCCTCGCCTTCGCGGCGGCGCACGGCCTCGTGATCGGCTGACCGCGGTTGCGCGGCGCCGTTTTCGGCGTGCACGGTTCGGTGTGGGCAAGGTTCCCGCGCGCTCGGGTCGATGTCGATGCCGCCCCCACCTTCGCGGCGGCGCACGGCCTCGTGATCGGCTGACCACAATTTGCGCGATGCCAAACGCTGCGCGGACGGCTTGGCGATCAGTCGATCGGCGGCTCGCCCGGGTCCAGTTCGACGAGGTCGCCCTCGGCCACCAGCTCATCGATCGACGCGGGCAGCACGTAGGCCGCGCCGCCGCCGGGCTGGTTGAACCACGGGATCGCTACGCCGGCCAGGGCCTCCATGGGCCGCTGCACGCGGTACACGTGGTACGGGCGGCTCACCCACTCGGGCACCAGTGAGCGCTCCTCGAACGGGGTGCCCGCCGCGTAGGTCAGGTTTCCGGTCGGCGCGCCGAAGCGGTCGAGTTCGCTGCCGGGCGGCAGTTCCCGCATCTCCTTGCCGCGGAACAATGTCAGCGGCGGTTCCCCGGGCAACGGCAGAATCGGCCACTGCCCACCACCGTTCTGCGCGGCGGCAGCCGGTCGCGACGGTTCACGTCGCTGCGGCATCTCCATGCGGACGGGAGGCGGCACCGGCGGAGTCAGCATGGTCGGCGGCGCATCCAAAGCGGGCTGCTCGTTCACCGGCGGCTGGATGGGCAGCTGCTCTTCGACGCGCCCACCATTCACCGGTGCGGTACTCCCGTGCCCCGGGGCCCCGCCCGTCGAGAGCGCATCCGGAATCGGCATGGACATCGACGACGGCGAGGCCTCACGACCGCGGGGGTCGAGCAACAACTTGCCGAGCATGAACGCGGCCGCGTCCTCGGGATCGCCGAAGACGGCCGGATTGGTGAGCTTGTCGTCGTACCAGCCGACGCGCCACCCGGCGTCGGTGCGCTCCATGCTCCAGCCATGCTCGGCCGGCTCGCCGATCCGATACGCCGACTGCGGCACACCCAGATCCCGCAACCGCGTGCGGAGACTCTCCACCACGGGCTCGCCGCTAGTGGAGTCGGCCGCGCCAGATCCCGCCAGTCCCGCCTCGGCACGATCGGCGTCGGGCCGACCAGGCCCGGCAAACCCAGCTTCAGGCCGGCCCGGCTCGGTCAACCCGGCTTCGGCCCGGAAGTCGCGCCGACCCGGTTCGGTCAAGCCGTCTTCCGTCCGGTGATCGGGCCGGCCCCGCTGAGGCAGCCCGGCATCGGGACGAATGTCAGCGCGACCTGGCCCTGTCCGGCTCGGGTCTCCTGAACCGCCGCCCGCCCGCTGGTCGGGCCGGCCTGGCCCGGCCGCGCTTTCGGACCGGTCGAACTCGGGCCGGGAAGCACCTGACTCGGGCCGAACCCCGCCGTCGAACTGGAAGGTATCGGGCTCGGATCGATTGCCGCCAAACGGCCCCGGCCCTTGGGAGCCGGCGTCGAAGGATCGCCGGCTGCTTTCGAACGGCCGGGATGCGTTGCGCTCGGGGGCGCCTGGCCGAGGTTCTGCGGCACCTCGTGCGGGCAGGGCGTCCTCAGACCGCTGCGGCGACGCTGCTTCGGACCACAACGGAGCGTCTGGCTCGGGCCGGTGCTTCGAGGCCGGCGACACGAGCTGCGTGGCATTCGGATCGGCCCCGAACTGCACCGACGACGCGCCAGGCTCCTGCGACTCCGACTCGACCTCGTCGGTGATGGCGGGCTGCACCTCGGTCGGCGGCCCCGCATGGGGGTCGATTGCCTGGGTGAACGTTGTCGGCTGTTCGACATCGGGATGTGCGGGCAGTGCGTCGTCGTCCCGTGTGTAGTCACTCGATGCCGAGTCGGTCGCCTGGTGGCGGCCGACGTCGGCGGCTTGTCCGCCGCGCTGCTCCCAGTCGTGCGCCGCCCCGCGACCGTGGTCGCTCTCGTCCCGGCCGGCACGCTCGCCGGTCTCGGCGCGATCGGACTCCGGCTGGCCCGACAGACCACGACCGGACCCGGACTGCCCGCTTTCCCAGCCGAACCCGGGCCGTCCAGCGTCGGCCAGGCCGAAACCGGGTCGAGTGCCTTCGTCCTGTCCGAAGCCGGCCCTGCCGGTTTCGGACCGGCCGCCCCCGCCGAACGCCTGCTGACTGCCCTCGGCCTCGCCGAACGCGCGTCGGCCGCCCTCAGCCTCTCCGAATGCGGGCCGGCCGCCCTCGTCCTGGTCGAACGAGGGCCGACCGCCTTCGGCATAGGCGAAGTCGGGTTTTCCGGCCGCCGAGTGGCTGCCCTCACGCTGGTGGCCGGAAGACCCGCGGCCCTCATCGAATGCCGACGAATCGCTCTCGGTCGCGCCGAATACGGGCCGGGTGCCTCCCCGGCGAGGGAGGTCCGGCTCGCTGGACTCTGGGGTGTCGAACTCGCGTTCGTAGTCGGTGTGGGCCGGCTCCCGGTGGCGGTGTTCGGACCCGGCATCTTCGCCGGCGGCGGAGTCCTGGCCGCGGTCGTAGGTGCTGCGGCCGGGTTCTGTCGGGGCATCGTCGTCGTATTCGGTGTCGGCCGGGCTGAACGCCGACCTCGGGGTGACCCCACCGATCCCTGCGGAGCCGGCAACTCCTGCGGCCTCGGCGCGATCCGACGTTGCAGCGCCCCAGGCTTCGGAGGCATCCGTGGCACCATCGAGGTCCGCGGCGCCGCTGGCAGCTCCGGCGTCGGTCGGGTCGCTGGCTCTGGGTTCGCCGGGGCCCGTGGTCACGCCCCCTCGCGCGGCAGCACCGGCGGCTGCGTTGCGCCCGGCCGTCGCGGCATGGGCGACGCCTGCGGCGCCGGCGATTGCTGCGGCTCCGGCGAGACCGGCAGCGCCTGCGCCGACAGCTCGCCCAGCACCGGCGGCTCGTGGGGCATCGGCCTGTCCCGGAGCGCCGACGGCTGCGGGCGCTGCGGATTCCCGGCTGCCGAAGCCGGGGGGTGGGTTCGTGGTGCCGAAGGCCGGGCGCGTCGCATCCGAGCGGTCCTCGGCGGGATCGGTGTCGGTGTCGTCCTCCTCCTCGGGGATACCCGCGGCTCCTGAAGCAGTGGGGATTCCTGGGACAGCTGAGATGGATGCGGCGTCCGGGACTCCCGGGACTGCCGAGATGCCTGCGACATCCGTAGCTTCTGGGGCTCTTGGGACTTCCGGAGCTCTTGAGGCTCCTGGGACTTCCGAGGCTTCCGAGACGCCCGGGGCGGTCGAGGCTCGTGGGGCTCCTGGGGCCGCCGAGACGCCTGACACAGCTGCGGCTGTGTCAGATACAGCCCAGGGCGGGCGCGGCGGCTGTGGTGGCTGAGACAACTGAGGCGAGCGTGGTGCTTGAGGTGACTGGGCCGCTTGAGACTGGACCGCCTGAGACTGGGCCCCCTGAGACTGAGGCTCCTGCGACTGAGCGGCCTGAGACTGAGGCTCCTGCGACTGAGGTGACTCAGACACCTGCAACTGAGGTGACTGAAAGGACTCCGACTGAGGTGACTGTGCGGCTTGGGGCGGTGATTGCTGAGCTTGGGGCGACTGCGGTTGGGACGACCGCGACTGGGGCGACTGTGCCGCTTGGAACGACTGCGATTGAAACGACTGGGATTGGGGCGGCTGTCCGGCTTCGGGCGGCGATTGTGATGCTTGGAACGACTGGGACTGGGCCGACTGTCCGGCTTGGGGCGCCTGCGATTGGAATGATTGCGACTGGGGCGACTGCCCGGCCTGGGGCGACTGTGCGGCCTGGGGCGACTGCCCGGCTTGCGGCGACTGCCCGGCCTGGGGCGACTGTGGAGCTTGGGCTGGCCGGGTGGCTTGGGACGTCGGCGAGGCCTGACCCCGCGTGAGGTAGGCATTCGCCGCCTGGAGGGTTTGGTCCGGGACCTCAGCGAGAGTGAAGCCGGTGGACCGGATGTGCGCGACCAGGTCAGCCTCGGGCGCTATCCCATGCTCGTTCAGGTAATAGTTCGTCGCCGCGGGCCAGATCCACGTGCCGTCCGTGTGGTAGGCCACCGGCACCTTTGCGGTGGGTGGCGTGGCGAGGCGATCCAGATCCAGGCCTCGCTCGGACAGGACCACTGGCGCGGAACTGAGATAACTCAGCAGCTGCTCGTGCTCGTCGGGGTCGATCTCGGGGCGGTTGAGGATCGGACGCCCATCGGGGCCCTGGCCGTCGAACATCCGGGCGATCCGGAAGTGCGGGCCGGGCTGTTCGGGGCCAAGGCCGGACATCCGGCGCATCAGCCACTCCGGCACGTTCTCCTCCGAGCGGGGGAACATGCGCAGCTCATCGGCGTACGCCTGGGGCGGCGGCTGCAGATCCCAGCGCGGCTCCTCCCGGTCGTATTCCAGGTTGTAACTCGATGGGTGATCGAGCTGATACCGGGCGTTGAACCAGGTACCACGCCCCTCGCGGTACATCCCGCCGCGCAGGCGCCCGAACAGCGTCGCGATGTCGTGGGTGGCCATCCACTCGGTCACCGAGCCGTCTTCGGCGAGGACCTCCCCGGACAACTCGTGGTACCGGCCGACGGCGCGGTACTGCGCGGTGATGCGCCGCCAGTCGCGTGGAGCGGCCCGCAGCAGGGCGAGTCCGATCTGCTTGACCAGAGTGTCCTGCTCGGTCGCATTCAGCTGCGTCGTCGGTTGAGCCACTATGCCATTTTGACGGGTGCACAGGACGAATGCACAACGCCCGTGTCCTTACTCCCATCGACCTGCGCGAATAGCTCACAGGGAGTACGGACGGTCTAACCGGAACTACTGCGAGTGTCCTCTGTCAGAATGGATTTGTGACGGCGACGGTTCTCGACGGTAAAGCAACGAAGGACGCCATCTACGCGGAGCTGAAGCCCAGGGTGGCGGCGCTCGCGGAACAGGGCGTCACCCCCGGCCTGGGCACGGTGCTCGTCGGAGACGATCCCGGCTCGCATTCGTACGTGCGGATGAAGCACGCGGACAGCGCGAAGGTGGGCGTCAACTCCATCCGCCGCGACCTGCCCGCTGACATCTCCCAGGACAAGCTCGAAGCCGTCGTCGACGAGCTCAACGCCGACCCCGCCTGCCACGGCTACATCGTCCAGCTCCCGTTGCCGGGGCACCTGGACACCGGCCGCATCCTCGAACGCATCGCCCCCGAGAAGGACGCCGACGGACTCGCCCCGGTCAGCCTTGGCCGCCTCGTGCTCAACCAGCCGGGCCCGCTGCCGTGCACGCCGTTCGGCATCATCGAACTGCTCAGGCGGCACGACGTGCCGATCGCGGGCGCAAACGTGACGGTCGTCGGCCGTGGTGTCACCGTCGGCCGCACGATGGGCCTGCTGCTCACCCGGCGCAGTGAGAACGCGACAGTGACCTTGTGTCACACCGGCACTCGCGATCTGGCCGCCGAAGTGAAGCGGGCCGACATCGTGATCGCCGCCGCGGGCGTGCCGGGGATCATCCAGCCGGACATGGTCAAGCCCGGCGCGGCGGTGCTCGACGTCGGCGTGTCCAAAGTGGACGGGAAACTCGCCGGCGACGTCGCGCCCGGCGTGGCCGCGGTCGCGGGCTGGTTGTCGCCGAATCCCGGTGGCGTAGGCCCGATGACCAGGGCGATGCTCATCACCAACGTCGTGGAGGCGGCCGAACGTGCCCTCGCATCGCGATAGCGGCAACCGCCCGGCGATCCTGGAACAGGTGCCGTTCGCCATCGTGCTGACGCTGGTGGCCGTGGCGGCCCTGCGCGTCGCCCAGTACCACTGGCGGCAGGGCGCGGCCATCGTGGGCGGTGCCCTGCTCGTCGCGGCCATTTTCCGTGCTGTGCTGCCCAGCGTCCGCGCGGGCCTGCTCGCGGTCCGCGGGCGGCCGGTGGACGTGCTGAGCTACTCGGGTCTCGGCGTCGTGCTGCTGTTCCTGGCCTTCACGATCGCCGACGGCCCGTTCGTCGGCTCCTAAGCGGGCACCGGGGCCGCGCGGCGGTCCAGCGTGCCGGACACGGCCGCGATCGACAAGCCGAGCGCCGACAGCGTCGCCCCGACCACGTTGGGCGCGACGAGGCCGAGCCCGCCCGCGATCACCAGACCGCCGAGGTACGCGCCGATCGAGTTGGCGGTGTTGAACGCGGACTGCACCGCGGCCGACACCAGTGACGGGCTGCCGCCGGCCTGCTGCATGATCCGGGTCTGCATCATCGGGCCGATCATGAACCCGGCGACGCCGACCGCGAAGATCGTGACCGCGGCGCCGATCTTGCTGTGCGCGGTGAGCGTGAAGATCCCGAGCACCGCCGCGAGCGCGAACAGCGCGACGTACAGGCTGGGCATCAGCGCCTTGTCCGCGAGCCGCCCGCCGAGCAGGTTGCCGATGGTCATGCCGATCCCGGCGAGCGCGAGCAGCAGCGTGACGTTGTGCGGGTCGTAGCCTGCGACGTTCGTCAGCATCGGCGTCACATAGGACAGTGACGCGAACACGCCACCGAAGCCGAACGTGACGATCGCCAGCGCGAACCACACCTGCGGCCGCCGGAACGCGCTCAGTTCGCCGCGCAGCGACACCTCGGCGGGCCGCCCCTGGTGCGGGATCAGCCTCGCGATCGCGGCGAGCGCGACCACGCCGATCAGCGCGACAACGCCGAACGTCGCGCGCCAGCCGACCTGCTGGCCGAGCAGGGTGCCCAGCGGCACGCCGACCACGTTCGCCAGCGTGAGGCCGAGGAACATCATCGACACGGCCTTGGCGCGGTTGCCGGGTTCGACGAGGCTCGACGCGACGACGGCACCCGCGCCGAAGAACGCGCCGTGCGGCAGACCGGCGAGGAACCGGAACGCGACCCCGAACTCCTGGTTCGGCGAGATCGCGAACAGCAGGTTCCCCAGCGTGAACAGGGCCATCGTGGCCAGCAACATGGTCTTGCGCGGAAGCTTCACGGCAACCGCAGTCAGCAGCGGCGCCCCGATGACGACGCCGAGCGCGTAGCCCGTGATCAGATAGCCCGCGGACGGGATGGACACCCCGAAGCCGGCGGCTGCCTGCGGGAGCACACCCATCATGACGAACTCGGTGGTGCCGATTCCGAAGGCACCGATGGCCAGCGCGACCAGCGCGACGGGCACGGTTCTCCTTTCGCTGGATCGATTAAGGACGGCGACACAAATATGGACAGCCCCTCCACCGTCCATGGCGGTCGAACTGTCCGCAGTCACTCCCAACCGACCGGGGTCAGACAGTCATCCCGATCGGCTTGTGACCATTCACACGTGGCTGTCAGCTGTCGCCGGCGTCCACTTCACAGTCGGAACCGGGGAAGATCAATCCCTCGTGCCCGTCGGAGAACCTGACGAGATAGGGCGGCTGGCCGTTCTCGCCCCGCACCTCGACAATCTCGCCGAGTTGTTCGCCCGCTCCGACCGTACGGCCGTGGACGCGGATCCGGTCACCAACGGTCGCGTTCATCATCGCCACCTCCGCGGAAAACGTCGGCCTGCGCGTATTCAGCGTAGTAGGAGGGTCCGATCGCGTCGAGGGCTCGGCACGTGCCTGAAAAAGCAACTAAAGTCGACAACCGATCTAGGAGGTGTCCACGCGTCGTGTGTGGAATTGTCGCCGCGGTCGGCGAAGTCGATGTTCAACTCTGCCGGGAAATGCTGGCCCGTATCAAGCATCGCGGGCCCGACGACACGGGAGAAATCCGCAGGGGAAATGTGTGGCTCGGTCACCAGCGATTGTCCATTATGGACGTCGAGGGCGGTCACCAGCCGATGACCGACACCGGGCAGACCACCTATCTGGTGGCCAACGGTGAGATCTACAACCATCGCCACATTCGTGAGGCCCTCGGGCACGAACTGTTCGAGACCGGGTCCGACAGCGAGGCGGCGTTGCACGCGCTGATCGTCGACGGCCCGGCCGGGCTCGCCCGGTTGCGCGGCATGTTCGCGCTCGCGTTCATGACCGAGGACGGCGGGTTCCTCGTCGCCCGCGATTCGCTCGGCGTCAAACCGTTGTACTGGGCCCGCCGGGACGGCGTCACCCTGTTCGCGAGCGAACTGCGTGCCTTCGATCCGGCGGACCGGCCGCTGGTCGAGAGCTTCCCGCCGGGCCACTGCTGGAGCCCGAACGGCGGCCTCGTGCGGTTCGCCGACGCCGTGCCCGCGCGGGTGCGGCCCGCCCGCCGCGCCGAGGAGCCGGGTGTGTGGGACGAGGCGCTGCTGAAGTCCGTGCGGGAGACGATCGTCACCGCGGTGGAGAACCGGATGATGAGCGACGTCGGCATCGGCGTTTTCCTCTCCGGCGGTCTCGACTCGGCGATCGTGGCCGCGGTCGCGGCCGAGTACGCGCGGCGGCACGGCCAGCCGCTGCCGACGTTCGCCGTCGGCTCGCCCGGCAGTTCGGACCTGGCCGCGGCGCGCGTCGTCGCGGACCATCTCGGTACCGAGCACCACGAGATCGTGATGAGCAAGCAGGACGCACTGTCGGCGTTACCCAGGGCGGTGCGCGCGATCGAGCACTACGACCCGTCGCTGGTGCGCAGCGCGGTGCCGAACCTGCTGCTCGCCCAGTACGCATCGAAGCGGGTGCACGCGGTGCTGACCGGCGAGGGCGCCGACGAGCTGTTCGCCGGCTACTCCTACTACCACGAGACGCCGTTCACCGACCCCGACGCGCTGCAGGCGGAGCTGGTTCGCACCGTGCGCGAGCTGCATCACCTCAACCTGCAGCGCTGCGACCGCACCACGATGGCGTTCGGCATGGAGGCCCGCGTGCCGTTCCTCGACCGCGACGTCATCGAGCTGGCGCTGTCGGTCCCACCGGAACACAAGATGGTGCGGCCCGGGGTCGAGGAGAAAAAGCTGCTGCGCGACGCGTTCGAGGGCTGGGTGCCGGAGAGCATCCTCCGGCGCGGCAAGGAGCAGTTCGGGGACGGCTCCGGCGCCAAGGAGGTGCTGGAGGACGCGGTGCGCGAGTCGCCGGACGTGCGGGCGGCCGAAGGCGTCGAGCTGCGCACCCGCGAGGAGGCCGCGTTCTACGGCATCTGGCGGGACGAACTCGACGGGATCAGGCCCGAGGCGACGCTCGGACTGTTCGCCACCACCTGATCGCCGTCCGGGTTGCCGGTGACGCGGGTCACGCGCAGGCTGAGGCCATGGCTAAGTGTGATGTCTGCGGGAACGACTACCCCATGTCCTTCGAGGTGCGCACGCTGACCGGCGACACCTACACCTTCGACAGCATCGAATGCGCGGCGCAGCGCCTCGCGCCCTCGTGCGAGCACTGTGGATGCCGCATCCTCGGGCACGGCGTCGCGGTCGAGGGCCGTTTCTACTGCTGCGCGCACTGCGCACGGGAAAGCGGCTCCGGTCTGGGGGCTGAGATCCGCGACACAGTGGGCGCCAACTCCTGACGGCAGTCTGCGAGGTTGTGGCGAATTGCCGGGCGCTGACGGCTAGAGTGCAGCACGACGACTGGGGGTCAACCGAGCTTGCGCCCGCCGTCGACACACCCGTCCGACTGATTTCGCGAGGGGGCGAACGCTCTCATGACGTATCCGCCACAGCCAGGGCAACCTGGGTCCCAAGGTGGCCAGGACCCGTATGGCAACCAGGGCGGCCAATGGGGTCAGCAGCCCGGTGGCGGTCAGTGGGGCCAGCAGCCCGGCGGGGCGTACCCGCCCAGCGGGCCGCAGCCCCAGCAGCCAGGAGGCGCGTATCCGCCGAGCGGGCCGCAGCAGTTCGGCCAGCCCGGTCAGCCGGACCAGTGGGGTCAGCAGCCGGGCGGCGCGTATCCGCCGAGCGGCCCGCAGCAGTTCGGCCAGCCCGGTCAGCCCGATCAGTGGGGCCAGCAGCCGACGATGGGCATGCCCGGCTACCCGGGCGGCCCCGGCGGTGAGCCGCCGAAGAAGAAGACCGCGCTGATCGTCACGCTGGTCGTCGTCGCGGTGCTGGTCATCGGCGGTGGCATCACGGCGGCCGTGCTGCTCACCGGCAAGGACGACAACAAGGCCGCAGCGCCCACCCCGAGCGCGCAGGCGCCCGCGCCGAGCAGCAAGGGCGGCGCCAGTTCGCGGCCGTCGTCACGCTCGTCCAGCAGCGGTCACGGGCTCTCCACCCCGGAGGCGCTGGAGCAGGCCATCGTCGACGGCTACAACGCCAAGGACGCGCAGAAGTTCACCCCGCTGTTCTGCTCGACCCCGCCGGCGTCGACCCTGGACAGCCTGCAGCAGACGCTCAACCAGATCCCGGCGGGCGTCACGTACTCGGTCGCGAAGCCGCCGGAGATCACGGGCACGAGCGGCACGCTGACGCTGCAGGCGGCAGCCGGCGGCAGGTCGCAGTCGTTCCCGTTGCCGATCTCCCAGCAGAGCGGCAACTGGTGCGTCTCCGGCTGAGCCGGTGATTCCCGAAAACGGGCGGTCCGCCGGGCCGCCCGTTTGCGTGCCTAGCCGTCCTTGGTGGCGGCTTTCGCTGCCTTTTTGAACGCGCGGACCTCCGCGAGGGACTTGGCGCTGGTCACGTCGGCGATCGACCGGTGCGACCCCTGCTCGCCGTAGGCGCCGGCGGCCTCCCGCCAGCCCTTCGGATGCACGCCGCGCTGCTTGCCCAGCAGCGCGAGGAAGATCCGCGCCTTCTGGTCGCCGTAGCCGGGCAGTGCCTTGAGCCGCTTGAGGACTTCCTTGCCGTCGGGTTTGCCGTCGGTCCAGATGCCCTCGGTGCGGCCGTCGTACTGCTCGACGATGTGCTGCGCGAGCGCGTGCACGCGCCGGGCCATCGAGCCGCCGTAGCGGTGGATGGCCGGCTTGGTGACGCACAGTTCGACGAACTCGTCGAGGTCCGCCTCGGCGATCTTCTTCGGCCCGATGAAGGCGATCTCCATGGCGATCTGCTGGTCCAGCAACATGCCGGTGAGCAGGGCGAACGGGTCTTCCGACAGCAGCTTGTCCGCCTCGGCGTCGCCGGTGAGGTGCAGTGCTTTGGGCATACCAGCATCTTCGCACGTCGGCGGCGTTTCAACCGGCGACTCAGGCCAGCGGCGCGAACGCCTCCGCGAGCGGTTCCAGGATGCCGGGATCCGCGTCGATGGGGAGGTTCACGATGATCAGGTCCACGCCGGCGTCCTTGAACGCGGCCGCGCTCTCGACGGCCGGGCCGAGGCCGTTGTCCAGGCGCACGTTCATCGAGCACGTGATCTCGCCCGGGTCGCGCCCCACCTCGGCACAGTGCGCGAGCAGCGTCTCCTTGAGCTTCAGCCACTCCTGCGTGCCGACGTTGATCGCGTTCCACTGCTGCGCCCACCGCGCCACCGCCCGCAACGTCCGCTTCGGGCCGGTACCGCCGATGACGATCGGCGGGTGCGGGCGCTGCACGGGCTTCGGCTCGCAGCGGGCCTCGGTGAGCCGGAATTGCTTGCCGTCGAAGGTCGCGGTCTCCTGCGACAGCAGGCCGATGATCACCTGCACGCCCTCGTCGAACTGGTCGAAGCGTTCCCGCAACGGTGGCAGTTCGATGCCGTAGGCGTCGCATTCCTCCTGGTTCCAGCCCGCGCCCACACCGATCTCGAGCCGGCCTCGCGAAATGATGTCGACCGTGGCGGCCATGTTGGCCAGCACCGCCGGATGCCGGTAGATCATGCCGCTGACCTGGCAACCGAGCCGGATCCGCCGCGTCGCCTGCGCCATCGCCGCGAGCATCGTCCAGGCCTCGTGGTTGGGCCCGGCGTGGTCGCCGGAGAGCGGGTAGAAGTGGTCCCAGTTCCAGGCCGACTCGAACAGGTCGATGTCGTCGGCGGCGACCCACACGTCGCGCATCCGTTCCCAGGTGGTGTGCTCCGGCCGTGTCTTGATCCCGAACCGCATCGCGTTCCTCCCGGTCTTGCCGCCGCGATGCAACCTACGCCGAAGAGGCGAAAACCACACCTGCGAGACTGGGGTTCGTCACGCTTTGCGGCGCACGGCTGCCACCTAGCAGTACGCTTGTACCGCATCCAAAGATTCGGAAAAGCGCGCGAGGATCCGCGAGAGGAGCACCGCTGCTCATGGCCAAGATCAAGGTCCAGGGCACCGTCGTCGAACTCGACGGCGATGAGATGACCCGCATCATCTGGCAGTTCATCAAGGACAAGTTGATCCATCCGTACCTGGACATCGACTTGGAGTACTACGACCTGGGCATCGAGGAGCGGGATCGCACCGACGACCAGATCACGGTCGACGCCGCGAACGCCATCAAGAAGCACGGTGTCGGCGTCAAGTGCGCCACCATCACCCCGGACGAGGCCAGGGTCGAGGAGTTCGGCCTCAAGAAGATGTGGCGCAGCCCCAACGGCACCATCCGTAACATCCTGGGCGGCGTGGTCTTCCGCGAGCCGATCATCATCTCCAACATCCCGCGGCTGGTACCCGGCTGGACCAAGCCGATCATCATCGGCAGGCACGCCCACGGTGACCAGTACAGGGCCACCGACTTCAAGGTTCCCGGCCCGGGCACGGTGACGATCACCTACACCCCGGAGGACGGCTCCGAGCCGATGGAGTTCGAGGTCGCCAAGTTTCCTGAGGGCGGCGGCGTCGCGATGGGGATGTACAACTTCCGCAAGTCGATCGAGGACTTCGCGCGCGCCTCGCTGCAGTACGGTCTCGACCGCGGCTTCCCCGTCTACCTCTCCACCAAGAACACGATCCTCAAGGCCTACGACGGCATGTTCAAGGACGTGTTCCAGGAGGTCTTCGACGCCGAGTACAAGGCCGACTTCGACGCCAAGGGCCTGACCTACGAGCACCGGCTGATCGACGACATGGTCGCCGCGTCGCTCAAGTGGGAGGGCGGCTACGTCTGGGCCACCAAGAACTACGACGGTGACGTGCAGTCCGACACGGTCGCGCAGGGCTTCGGCTCGCTCGGCCTGATGACGTCGGTGCTGCGCACGCCGGACGGCCGCACGGTCGAGGCCGAGGCCGCACACGGCACCGTGACCCGGCACTACCGCCAGCACCAGCAGGGCAAGCCGACCTCGACCAACCCGATCGCGTCGATCTTCGCCTGGACCCGTGGCCTCGAGCACCGCGGCAAGCTGGACGGCAACTCCGAACTGGTGGGTTTCGCCACCAAGCTGGAGCAGGTCGTCATCGACACCGTCGAGAGCGGCAAGATGACCAAGGACCTGGCGCTGCTCGTCGGCAAGGACCAGAAGTGGCAGACCACCGAGGAGTTCCTCGGGACGCTGGACCAGAACCTGGCCGCCAAGATCAACCAGGCCTGAGTTCCGCTCGCTGAGGGCGCACGCGGTTCTGCCGCGTGCGCCCTTTTTCGTGACCTTTTGTAACCGCTATGTGACGCGTTGGCGCCTCCGGGTGGTTTCGCCGCCACGGTCTGTCCGCGGTGACCGTTGTGTGGCTACCCTTATTCGGACGTTGGTGAGCATCATCGGCGAGGAGCCGTCGTGATCCTGGGTGTCCCGAAGAAGGTTCTGATCGTCGCCGTGGTCCTGATCGGGATCGGCATCATCTACGTGCTGGGCGTGGACAAGCGGAACTCCGACGCCGCCGGCGGCTCGACCGGCTGCAAGGTGACGGTGACCGCCGACGTGCTCAACGTGCGCTCCGCGCCCGACGCGGGTGCCGAGATCGTCGGGAAGTACAACCAGAACGCGACCACCGGCGCCGAGATCGAGATCCAGAACGGGTTCCGCAAGCTGGCCGACAACAAGTGGGCCAAGACCGAGTTCCTGCAGCCGGTCGCGGGCACGAACTGCGGCTGAGCGACTGTCGGTGGGTCCGGGTAGCCTGCCGGACGTGCTCACCGTTTCCACCGTCAACGTCAACGGCATGCGTGCTGCCGCCAAGAAGGGCTTCGTCGATTGGCTCGCCGCCAGCGGGTCCGACGTGATCGCCTGCCAGGAGGTTCGCGCCGAGCCGAGCCAGTTGCCGGCGCACGTCGTGTCGCCGGACGGTTGGTATGCCCAGCATGCACCGTGTGCGGTGAAGGGGCGCAACGGCGTGTCGGTGTACAGCCGGATCGAGCCGGAAGAGGTGCGGATCGGGTTCGGCGAGCCGGAGTTCGACGACAGCGGGCGATACCTGGAAGTCCATCTGCCGGGGCTCGTGGTGGCGAGCCTGTACCTGCCCAGCGGTGACGCCGGCACTCCGCGGCAGGACGAGAAGGAGCGCTTCATGGCCGCGTTCCTGCCTTACCTCGGCGAACTGCGGGCGAAGTCCGAGGCGGCGGGCGCGGAGGTGATCGTCGCGGGCGACTGGAACATCGCGCACGCCGAGGCGGACCTGAAGGCGTGGAAGACCAACCAGAAGAACTCGGGCTTCCTGCCTTCGGAGCGTGCCTGGCTGGGCCGCGTGTACTACGAGGCCGGGTACGTCGATGTGCAGCGCAAGCTCTTTCCGGCGGGGCCGGGCCCGTACACGTGGTGGTCCTACCGAGGCAAGGCCTTCGACAACGACGCCGGCTGGCGGATCGACCTCCAGGTCGTCACCCCGGGCCTGGCGCAACGCGCTGTTTCGGCGACGGTCGAGCGGGCTGCCACGTACGGTGAGCGGTGGTCGGACCATGCGCCGCTCACGGTCACCTACGAGGGCTTCGGTGCCTAGCCGAGCCCGATGAGGCGGGGGCGGTCAAGGCAATTCCGCCAGGCGGTCGAGAAAGGGCGCTTGACTCTTCACGATCTTCGCCCGCGCCTCCTCGACGTCGAACCATGCCGCACGGTCGATCTCGGGAAACTCGCGCATCCGGCCGGACCCCTTCGGCCACTCCATCTCGAACGTGCCCGGCACGACGGCCGCCGGGTCGAGTGAGCCCTCCAGCGCCCACACCGTGACGACCTTGCCGCCCGACTGGCGTACCTCGCCCAGGTCCACCAGGTCGCCGTCCGGCACCGGGAGTCCCAGTTCCTCCTGGAACTCCCGGCGCGCGGCCGCCTGTGGCGCCTCGTCGGGCTCGTACTCGCCCTTGGGCACCGACCAGCCGCCGGCATCCCGCCGTGCCCAGAACGGGCCGCCCATGTGTCCTAACAGGACTTCTATGGCGCCGTTGTTCCAGCGGTACAACAGGATTCCCGCACTTCGCTTCACCGAGCGAACACTCCGTTCAACCAGCTCTGCCACGCCTGCGTGGTCTTGTCCTTGTCCACATTCTGGCCGAACAGGTGGTGCGTGGTGTCGACGGTGGCCCCGAAGTGGTTGCGGCCGAACACGCGGTGCAGCGCGTCGTTCGTGCGCAGACCGACGAAGTACGGGTTGAGGTAGTCGACCACGGCTTCGGCCGGGTCGAGGCCGGGTACCTCGATGCGCACGGTCTGGCCTTCCTCCGTGATGCCCAGAGCCTGCTTCACCTTCTCGACTCCGTCGGGCGTCGAGGAGGCCGCGGGGCCCGTGGTCGCGACGAACACCGCGTCGCGGCCCGCGAAGTAGCGCAGGTACTGGGCGAGTGTGTGGTGGTAGAAGTCGGTGTGCTTGCTGGCGCCGTCGTACTGGGTGTCCCAGTCGTCGGTGAACACTCCACTGTGGACGTACCGGAGCGTGGCGGTGCCACCGTGCCGTGCTTCGATGATGTACTCGAGCGCGTTGAACCAGTCCCCGTCTTCCTGGCGGAACGCGGCGTGGGACGGTGGTTCCCAGACCTTGACCGCCGGATCGCCCGGCGCGGGCTCCGGAGTCGGGAACATCCAGTTCGCGGTGCCGGTGGTGACTGCCGCGAAGACCTGCTCCGGGGTGGCGGGGAGGACGACCTCACGCTTGATCTCGAATTGCTTGCCCATGTCACTTCTCCTTCTTCTTCAAACTGGGGTGCAGCGCGACGACAAGACGGTGCTTGCGCCCGCCCGCCGCCTTCTCGTCGTGGTATTTCCCGACGATGGTCTTGACGGTCTGGCCGAGTTCCTCGGCGAACGCCGCGCGATCGGCGGCGCTCGCGAAGCGGATCTCCGCGTCGATCGCGTAGGTGGCCAGCTTCTGCCGCGTCGCGGCGGCGCCGGCGATGAGGTCACCGAGTTCGCGCACCAGTCGCGCGGCGAGCGCGAGCAGCCACCGGGCGGACAGCTGGTCCGGCGCGCGCTCCGGGTCGGGCGCGACGTCGGCGAGCGCGGTCGGGGAGATGACATAGGACGCGGCGGTGGCCTGCATGACGCGTTCGGTCATGTTGCCCTTGCGGCGCTCCTCGACCAGCTCGATCAGGCCGTGCCGCTCCAGGGCGCGCAGGTGGTAGTTCACCTTCTGGCGCGCGAGCCCCACCTGCGCGGCGAGCGTGGTGGCCGACCCGGGCTCGACCAGCGCGGCGAGCAACTTCGCCCGCACCGGGTCCAGTGACACCTCGGCGGCGGCCGGGTCATCGATCACGGCGACTTCAAGCATGGGCACAGAGTGGCACCGAAAAATAAGTTTGTCAAGACAGTGGAAGCTGTCGGCGAGCGCGGCTGTTGGGAGGGGTCGAGGTGTGCGCGGGTGGGTCGAGCTTGGGGTGGCGCGGCTCGGGATCGGCGGGAGGTCGCGAGGGCGACGGTTGGGGAGTTGGGGTGCGGTGGGGTCTGGTCGGGCGGGGTGGCGGTGGCTGGGGACGGGGCTGGCGGTCGGGAGGGATGGCGGCTGCGGAGTGGGGCGCCCTGGAGATCTGGGTGAGGTCCGGCGGCCAAGGCTGATGCTGCGGGGTCGACTCACCTCGGAGGCCGCGAAGGGCGACGGCTGCGGAGCGGGCGCGTCGGGTCTGGTGGCGGTGGGGTGGTGGTGGCTCGGGAGGGGGCTGCGGGGCCGTGAGGGGCAAGCCGGTTAGGGAGCGGGGCGCCAGGGAGATCTGGCTGAGGTCGGGTGGCGAATGCTCATGCCTCGGGCGACTCACGTTGGAGGCGGCGAAGTCGACGGCTGCGGGGCGGGCGCGTCGGGTCTGGTCGCGGGGGGGGGGTGGCTCGGGATCGGGCTGGAGGCCGCGAGGAGCAGGACACTTGGGGAGTGGCTGCGGGGCGGGCG
>DASZUO010000037.1:0-8733 GCA_035547575.1 Amycolatopsis sp.
AGTCGTCGAAGATGAGCTCGCCGAAGCTGAACCCGTGCAGTCCCATGCTGGGCCGCTGGGCGCCGAGTGACAGTCCCGGTCGCGTCGACTCGACAAGGAACGCGGACAGCCCCTTGGAGCCGGGACCGGTGCGCACGACGACTCCGTGCAGGTCGCCGACGTGGCTGTTGCCGACGAAAACCTTGCTGCCATTGAGAATGTAGGAGTCGCCGTCCCGTTTGGCGTTGGCCGACATGCCGAGCACATGGCCGCCGGAGCCCGGTTCGGTGACCGCGATGGTGGGCAGGCATTCTCCTGCCGCGATGGCGGGCAGCCACCGGTTTTGCTGTTTTTCGTTGCCGAAGTGGAGAATCTTCGCCACGCCCAGCTGAGAGGCCTGCACCATCGCGCCCATCGCGCCGCTCACGCGGGCAAGTTCTTCGATGACAATGGTTTTGGCGAGATGGCCCAGGCCCATGCCGCCGTACTCGGTGCCGATGGTGACGCCGATCCAGCCTTGTCTCGCGATCAGCCGTGACAGTCCATTGTGGACCTCGGTGGAGGATTCCAGCTCACCGATGAGGGGCCTGACCTCGGTTTCCGCGAAAAGGCGTACCTGCTCGCGAAGCTGGTCGTGCTTGGCCGTGGTAAAGTAGGCATCCGTTTGGGGTGCGAGGTTCACTCTGTGCTCCCGATCGTCCCGTCGCCGCCCCTTGCGGTCGCCCTGGCTACTGCCCGCGTTCAGAACCGACTTTCGCACAGGTACAGCCTGTAAGGTACCGCCTACTTAGTGAGCGCACAATGATCCACACCTTGTCAGGCAAGGGTTTTCGCTACGAACCGTAATAAGCGCAGTTCGCAAGAGGCCAATTTTTCGCTAGTTCGCGATGTGTGGTTTCTCTCTCCAGAGCAGGGCAACCCCGTGCCCGGGCAGCAGCCATGACCGGATGTCGAGATCAGGCAGCTCCTCGGCGTCGACCCACTTGGTGATGGCCGTGTTGGACCGGAATGTGAACGGCGCGATGTTGAACTGGAACGAACCCGTACCGTCGACGTCCAGGTCCTTGACCGCGAAGGTGATCCGGTCGACATAACATGGGTAGGGCGCCTGCCAGTAGCAGAACCCGACGTCGACGCGCTGCAACGCGGTGGCCTTCATCGACAGTTGCTCGATGGCGCTCACGGTGTGGTCGTCGCCCGCGATGTCGCTCAGGTCGCATTCGAAGATGCGTAGCTCCGACAAGTAGTCCCGGGTGTTCTGCCTGGGCAGCAGGCCCATGTCCTCGCGGAAGAACGACAGGTAATCGGCCCAGCGCTGGAACTTCACCTCCCGCAGCTGCAGCTTGCTGGAGGCCGCTTCGTGGTGGCCGCCCTCGTGGTCGAGGTAGTCGATACCCAGTTGCACGGACGAGAGCATGTCGTCGACCGAGCTCTCGAACAGTTCGCGGTCGGTCACGAACCAGAGTTCGAACAGCGGCAGCTGGCAGCCGGAGCTGATCGAGTCACGCAGCAGTGCGTTACAGGTCGCGAACACGATGAACCGGTCGACCGGGACATTCTTCCGGAAGCTGTATGTCACCGAGATCGTGAGGTGGTACAGGTCGCGGTTCACCGCGCCGAGTTCGAGGTGCACCTCGGTGTGCGTGCTGATCGTCAGATCGCCGCCGAGCGGCCGGCGCCCCTCGCCGCCGAGCACGCCGACCATCACGTCCCGGTTGGCCTCGTTCGCGCCGTAGATCGAGTCGAGGAACACCTCCATGACCTGCTGTGGCAGCAAGGCTTCCACGATCCGGGGGCCGGAGATGCGCGCGAGCTCGGTGGCAAGGGAGCGGCGCAGGAACATCTCGTACGCGCCGAGAGCACCGCCGGCGAGCAGCAGAACCGGGAACGTCAGCTCGAGCAACCGGTGCAGCACATGTGGCCAGCCGGAGGCCGGATCCCAGAGCACGACGGCGAGCAGCGCACCGGCACCGAGCGCGAGCAGCGACGCTGCCGTGCGGCGGATGCGACGGCGGATCTCAGGAGGGCGCGAGTCATCGCCAGGCCGCCTAGTGTCCCCAGCATCCACTGCCTCTCCGCCCGGTCGGAAAACCATGATCTGGGGAAAGAGGCGGAATGGGTAGGGCCGATCGGATTACTGTGTTGAACGTTACCGACCCGACCGGCGGTCACGGCGATGCACCAAGCGGCGGCGCCTACTTCCGGCCGGATCGGAAAGTCAGCGGCGATGCCAGTCCGGCTCCTCCTCCAGCGTGTACGTGTTGAGTTCCGCGCGCTCGTCGACGGGTTTGCCCGCGTGCGCGGCGAGATCGTTGTACAGCCCGAGCAGGTGCGTGGTCATCGCGGCACGCGCGCCGCCCTCGTCGCGGCGCTTGAGGAACCACGCCACCTGGGTGTGGTCGTTGGCGGACCTGTTGTGCAGCTCGGCGCTGACGTAGCTGGCACGGCGCGCGGCGCGCAGCTTGGGGACGAGCGACCGGTACAGCTGTTCGAGCAGCTCGTTGTGGGCGGCCTTCACGACGGCCTCGTGGAACTCCTCGTCGGTCTGCAGGAGCTCCTCCTTGTCCTCGAATGACGCCGTCTGGTGGTCCCGCGCACGCTTGGTTATCTCGTCGATCTCGCCCTCGTCGGCGCGCAACGCGGCCAGGCTCGCCGCGGTCGCCTCGAGCGCGATCCGCACCTCCATGAGGTCGGAATCGCTCACCCGGCTGCCGATCAGGACCGGCTCGTCGCGCTCGGCGACGCTCGTGGACCGCACGTACCAGCCGCGGCCGCGCATCACCTCGACAATGCCCTGGATCTGCAGACGTTGCAGGGCCGTGCGCAGGGAACTGCGCGCCACGGCCATCTTCTGCGCCAGCTCGGGTTCCGTCGGCAGCCGGTCGCCTGCCGTGAAGCGGCCGCTGTCGATCAGCTGCCGGATCTTGTCCTCGATCAGCTCCGGCAGCGGCTTGCGCGTATTCGGTGAGAGCGCCCAGCTCTCCTCATCTGTCATCAGCCTCATCCACGAGCTCATCAGGGTCCCCGAGCATCGGGCGAAGCCTAGCAAGGCCAGACAGCAGACGCAAGTTGTCCGTCAACCAGTTGTTACTTGACAGACAACAGACTGGACGCCAGTCTGGAGAGGCCGAGATGGGATCGCGCGGCTCACCGGTCCGGCGGCCACCTCGGCGAACCAAGGAGGTGTTACCCGATGAACTCGCAGAACCTGCTTGTTGTCATCTTCCTGGTAGCTATCGCCGTCACCATGATCGGATGGCGCACGGTGCTGGTGATGACGATGACCGCGGGCGTCGCGCTTGCGGTCATGGGATTCGTTGAAATTGTCTCGTTGCTCGGAGTGGGCGTGTAATAGGGAGTAACGCCCGTCCGGGGGCATGGCGACTAATCTGTTGTCAGACATGCCCCCGGTGAGGTGCCCGAGTGACCTGCTGTACGTTGGCGCGGTCACGAAGTCGCCTCTCCTGCTAGTGGAAGTCGCGCGATGAACCGCAGATCTGATTGGCCGGACGCGACGGCGGTGCACAACGCGCTCGCCCCGACGAGCACGCTGATCGCCGAGCGCCGGGCCCTCTACCAGATGGCCCACGATCTGTTCTCCCGCACCGCGGCTGCGCTGTCCGACGAACAGCTGGACAACCCGCTGTTCCGCTACCGGATCGGCGAGGCACTCGCCGGCCGGATCCCCTTCGGGGCTTCCCCGCACGACGACCTCGCCGGTGTCGCGACCGGACTCGCCGCCGGACCTGCCCGTCTGAACCTCGTCAGCGGAGCGGACGCGAACCACCGCCTCGCCGACGCGATGCGGGTCATCCACGCACAGACCGGCGCCGCCGGCGCGCCCCCGCGAGTGCTCACCGCAGCCGACGCGGACTTCCCCGCGGCGCGCGCGATCGCGGCAGCGGGCCTGCGCACCGCCCTCGACGTCAGCCCGCGGCTGGTCGGCGATCTGCTGCCGCACATGAGCCTGCTGGCCATCCTCGATCCCGCCACCTCCGGCGGCTTGGTGTCAGCTTCGTCGCGGCTCTTTCCCGGCCTGATCCTGATCGACCGGCCGTCCTGCCCGTACGACGTGGCCGAGGCGCTGGTGCACGAGGGTGCCCACCAGAAGTTCTTCGACCTGGCGATCACGCACGACTTCCTCGGCGCGGACCTGACCCACGACCGGATGTTCCATCCGTCGTGGTCCGGCGCGAGCTGGCCGGTCGAGCAGGTGATCGCGGCGTTTCACGCCTATGCCTGCCTGGCCCAGTTCGGCGAGGACGTCGCCGCGCGTGGCGATACGGCCGAACTGGGGCCGACCTCGCTGCTGACGATCGCGCGCGAGCGCGAGGCGGAGATCGGCCGGTGGTTGCTGCGCTCGGAGGACGCGCTCGAGGTCGATGCGCGCTGGTTCCTGCGCTCGTTCCTGCGCGTGCACACCGACTCGCCGCCGCCTGCCGAGATCTCGCAACTCGACGGGCGTTACGAACTGGTGCCGTCACTTCTCCGGGTCGCACGCATGGCCGCCAGCGGTCGCGCGCTGCTGGCACACGCGGGCGAGCGACACGACGCCCCGCCGCGGTTGGTGTGGCTCGAACGCGACGCGGCCGACATCGTCGACGCGCTCAAGATCTCGCCGCAACGCTTCGAGGCGCTCGGCGCCGACCGGGCCAGGGCGCTGGTCCGGCTCGTTGAATCGTCACTCGTGCGCCGCGTATCCGAAACACCTTCGTAGCAAAGAAGGTGGCGCATTCGCCGGTAACTGAGAAAGGCTCTGCCGTCGCGTGATTTCCGGGTTCATCCTGGACGGATGAAGTCACCGACACGTGAACACCGCCGCGCGCTCACTGGTGCCGGCGCGCTGCTACAGTGAGCCGGTCCGGCCGGCGGCGCATGCTGTCCTCTTCGGACGCGCTCATTGCTCGCACTAAGAACTTGTACTAAGGAGCCTCAGTGGATTCTCGGCGGAGAACCGGCAACCGGGCGGGACAGCAGGCCCAGCCCGATAATAACACGCAAAATGTACTGGCCGGCCCCCAGCAGTACGGTCGTTCGGTAAGCCGCGTGGACTTCTTCCGCCGCATGCCGGTAGGCGGCACCGCTTATCTCAACCCGGTCGGCTCCGAAGGTTCCGAAGACTGATTTCCCGGGATCGGCAAGGCGTCGGCGGTTACGCGACCAATGCTGGAGACCGCCGCCGACGCTCCGTAATTGTGTAACACATTCTTGTGACCGCCGATTAGTGTCTTCGAGGGAGAGGGCACGATTGGTGGCACGTCACTCCCCGCCGAACTTCTCGGCGCCGTCTTCCGCGAATCAGCCGGGACCTCGATAGGCAAAAGCCTCCAGTCGTATTCACGCGACATCTTTCTGCTCCTCGTGATTTCGCTGTATTTCGAGTGGGTCAAAGGACGCGAACATCGCGCGGAATCGAGCGGATCGAGCGCTCGTCGAGGCGACCCTGCCCGCGAAACCTCCACTCCGCGACGTCCAACTGACGATCACCCTCCGCTCGATCAACGACACCACCGTCGATGTCCGGTTCGACAACGAGGTCCGGGTGGAACTCGACTCGCTCTACTTCCGTGTCGCCAGGAGCCCGGTGGATTCGGCGACTCTCGGGTCGGCAGTATCCACGAAGCGCTCAGCGCGTCCCGGTCGCCATCGCCTCGCAGGTGCGGATCACGACAGCCGCCGCGTGGCGTTCCGTTCTTCCGAATTCGGGGTGCTCTGCCCACTCCCGCCAGCGCCGCATCGTCTCGAAGATCGCCGGGCGCAGGTCCGCTGCCGTCACGCCGAGACGGTCCGGCAACTCCCGGCCGTGCCCGCCCACAAGCCGCTCCGCCTCCGCGGTCAGCTCCGGGGAAAACCGCGTCCGGCCGGTCCGCAGGGCCGCCAGCAACCGCATCTCGCGGAACTCGTGCGCGCCTGCGAGCACCCGCTCCAAGCCTGCGGCCAACGGCGCCGCAGTCGGACGCGGTTCCATGCGCAGCACCACATCCAGTCCCAGTAACGCCGAGCGCGCCTTCAACACGGCCTGCCACGCCGTGAAGTTCTGCGTGATCGACTCCCGCAGACCGGCCAGGCCGCTGCGTTGTGCGAGTTGGTCGGCCAGCGCGGGCAGCGTCCGCACGCCACGCCGGAGCAGCGTCAACGCCACCCGGATGCCGAACATCCCGAACCGCTCGAGCAACGGTCCGCGCACGGCGGCGTCCGGCGCGAGAAAACGGTCCACCGACAGCAACTGCGGATCGAGCTCGGCCCGCGGCGTCGCCGCAAGCCGCGCGAGCGCGTCGAACTCGGCTTCGCGTAACGTCCGCGCAGCGGACCCCACCAGCCCGGCGACGGGCACGACGTCCTGGCACAACCCCTGCACCTCGGGCTCGCGCCGGTATCGCCGTGTTACCTGCCGCGCCGAAATCAGCGCGTCCGGGCGCCCGCCCGCGAGTTCGTCCGCGCGGGACAACACGACGATCGAGTTGACCGCGGCCGCGCGCGCGATCGGGTGGTCCTGCAGGGTGTGCAGGAAGCTCAGGTCGGCGTTGTGCGGATGCCGAACCAGGTACAGCACCGCGTCGGCTTCCAGGCAGATGTTCTCCACGGTCTGCGGGGCCGCGCCCGCCTCGATCGCCGGCGTATCCAACAGCGTCGGCTCGTGCCGCTGCGCGCTGAACCATGACAGGCCCGCGTGCTCGGCGGAGACCTCCGCACCCGTCAGGGCCCGCGCCAGCGTCGACTTCCCCGACCCGGATGGCCCTACCACGGCCAGCCGCAGCGGATCGCCGACGCGGTCCAGATGCCGCTGCAACCAGCCCACCGCACGCGGGCTGTCCCGATACGTCTCGAGGGCCTGCGCCAGCAACACCCTGGTGCGCTCGGCGACGCTCACGCGGTCAGCCCCCGCGGCGCCGGCAGCGGACGCGGGCTCAGCGCGTGCGCCCGCTGGCGCAGGAACGTCAACTCCTCCAGCCAGCGCCGGACCTCGGCGGCCCGCGCGGCGCGGCGCGCGGTGTCGGTGTCGATGCCCTGCTTGATCGCCTTCGCCGACTCGGTGATCTCCGCGCGCAACTCGTCGGCGACCCCCGACAACCGGTCCCGCAGCGCACGGTGGATCTGGCGCGCGGTGTCCTTGCTGTGCTTGCCGTAGGTGAGGAAGAAGTCGTCGACATAGCGGTGGGCGGCCGTCTTGGCCGCCGCTTGCCTGCGCTTGAGCCGGTTGCCGCGCTCCTCGAAGACACTCTTCGCGCCGAACGCGGCCCCGGCGCCGATCGAGATCGGGTTGATCAGCGGCAGGCCCGCGATCGTCGTCGCCAGCCCGAACATCAGCAACCCGCTGTAGGACCCGCGCATCCCGACGAACAGCTTCTGCCCCACGCCGAACCGTTCGACCCTCGGCATCCGCAGATCGCCCACCGCGTCGCCGGGCACGTCGCGGGGCAGGCTGTCCGGTATCGCGTCCTTCCGGTGCGGCGCGACCTGGCGACCGACCTTGCGCGCGACCCACTCGAACCGGTCGAGCAGCCACTCCGAGTTCGTCTCGGCGACATTCGTCAGGTTCTCCCGCAGCCAGCCCTCGAAGTCGTCCCAGGCGCGGGCCGGGTCGGCGGCGTCGAAATACTCGTCGACCTCGACGAGGATCCGCCGCGTCCGATCCCGCAGGTCGAATTCGACATCGGAGAGCAGATCGGACACCTCGTCGGAAAGCACGGTCTGCCAGCGGCCCGCGTCGCGCTGCAGCCGTTCCAGCTTGCGGCCCTCGGCCTGCCAGCGACTCACCGCCTCGCTGCCCACGGGTTCCTGCGCCGCGAGCAGTTCGTCCCGCAACGGATCGAGCAGGGCGTCGACGGTCAGCGCGGTCAGCGCCGCGACCGAGCGGCGGGCCAGCACTTCGGCCTGGCCGAGCAGATCGTGGTGCAGGCAGCGCACGAGCTCGCCGAAACCGGACTCCTCGTTGAGCGTCTTGTCGCCGGTGCTCGCCGCGGCCATTCGCAGCGTCGCGGACACCGGGATGACACTCGCCGCCAGTCCGCCCTGTTGCAGCGCCGCGCGGACGCGCTCGGCGACCCGCCGCCACCCCGGCACCAGGTCGATCTTGGTGAGCGCCACGGTGATCGTCGGGCACAGGCGCGCGACCTGGGCGAGCAGCCGCAAGTCGGCAGGGCTGAGGCCGCTGGTCGCGTCGGTCGTCATCAGCACCGCGTCGGGGGACATCGAGTCCACCGTCTCCAGCGCCGCCGGCGCGGGGGTGTCGACGAGGGCGAGACCGCCGGCGAGCAGCGCGCGCGGCAGGCCGATCTCGCTGCGGACCACGGGTGCGCCGGATCTGGCCACCCGGTTCGCTTCCGCGGTCACGGAGTCCACCGGCGCCGGCTGGTGGCCGGGGCCCTCGATCGCGCGGCGGCCGCCGGTGACGAGCGTGCCGGTGGGCGTCTCGGCGTGCTCGATGACGGCGGGGACGAGGGTGGTGTGGTCGTCGCCGACCGCACACACGGGGGCGTTGAGCAGCGCGTTGATCAGCTGGCTCTTGCCGCAGCCGGCCGCGCCGATGACGACGACGCGCAGCTTGCGGTCGAGCAGGCGCGATCTGCGTTCGCGCAGGCGTTGCACCAGGTCCGGGCGCCGGTGCGTGGCGCAGGCCCGCACGGTTTCGTCGAGTATTTCGAGCCAGGGCGCACCCATCACCCGCGAGAGTGTGCCCTGTCAGGTCACAGAAGGGAAACGGCGGGGTCCGTCCGAAGACGAACCCCGCCGTTCTACGACCGGTGAACGCCT
>DASZUO010000038.1:0-14960 GCA_035547575.1 Amycolatopsis sp.
ATCCCGGCGAGCGCGCCGAGGAACCGCTCGCGCGCGTCGACGGTGACGAGGTTGACGCCGGTGGCGGCGACGAAGTCCCGCTCCACCTGTGCTCGCTCACCCGCGCGCAGCAGGCCGTGGTCGACGAACACACACGTCAGCCGATCGCCGATCGCGCGCTGCACGAGCGCCGCCGCCACCGCGGAGTCGACGCCGCCGGACAGGCCGCAGATGGCCCGGCCTTCGCCGATCTGCTCCCGGATTCCGGCGACCTGCTCGTCCACAATGGACGCTGTTGTCCACTCCGGACGGATGCCGGCGATGTCACGCAGGAACCGGCGCAGCACCTCCTGGCCGTGCGGCGAGTGCAGCACCTCGGGGTGGTACTGCACCCCGGCGTAGCGCTCGCCGGTGTTCTCGAACGCGGCGACGGGCGCGGCTTGCGACGACGCGGTCACGGCGGCACCGGGCGGCGCCTTGGTGACGCTGTCCCCGTGGCTCATCCACACCTGGTGCCTGCCGGGCAGTTCGCGGTGCAGGACGCCGCCGTTCTCGGCGAGGTTGACCTCGGTGCGGCCGTACTCGCGGGAGCCGGTCGCCTCGACGGTGCCGCCGAGCGCCTGCGCGAGCACCTGGAACCCGTAGCAGATCCCGAAGATCGGCACGCCCTGCTTCGCGAGGTCGGGGTCCATGCCCGGCGCATCCGGCGAGTACGCGCTCGCCGGACCACCCGAAAGGATGATCGCGGCCGGGTTCTTGGCCATGATCTCGTCGACCGTCGCGGTGTGCGGGACCACCTCGGAGTACACCTGGGCCTCGCGGACCCGGCGGGCGATCAGCTGCGCGTACTGCGCGCCGAAGTCCACCACGATGACCGGACGCACGGCACCTCCTCGAAATGTGGCTGGACACCATCGTCCCAGGTGAGCTGCGCCACCCGACCCCCGGCCCGACCCGTGCGACGGGGTTCTACCGTTTAGTCATGGACACCATCACCCCGCAGCCCCGGCCCGCGTGGATCGCCGGGCTGCCGGAGCAGGGCGCGGACACGCTGCTGGTCACCCACCCGTTCGACGGCAGCGAGGTCGCGACCGTCGCAGTGCCCGGCCCGGAGCAGGTCGAGCGCGCCGTCGAGGCGGCCGTCGCCGTCGCGCCCGAGTTCCGCCGCTCCCCCGCGCACGTCCGCGCGACCGCGCTGGAGCACGTGTCGCGCGCGCTGGCCGAGCGGGCCGAGGAGCTGGCCGAGGTGATCACGGCCGAGAACGGCAAGCCGTTCAAGTGGGCGGAGGCCGAGGTCACGCGGGCGATCTCGGTGTTCCGGATCGCGGCCGAGGAAGCCCGCCGGTTCACCGGGGAGTTGCAGCGGCTGGACACCGACGAGGCAGGGGAGGGCAGGCTCGCGATGGTGCGCCGCGTGCCGCGCGGCCCCGTGCTGGGCATCGCGCCGTTCAACTTCCCGCTGAACCTGGTCGCGCACAAGGTCGCGCCGTCGCTCGCGGTCGGCGCGCCGATCATCGTCAAGCCCGCGCCGCGGACGCCGCTGTCCGCGCTGATCCTGGGCGAGATCCTGGCCGAGACCGGCTTGCCCGACGGCGCGTTCTCGGTGCTGCCGCTGGGCAACGAGGAGACCTCCGCGCTGGTGACGGACCCGCGGCTGCCCGTGGTGTCATTCACCGGATCCGGACCGGTCGGCTGGTCGCTGACCGAGGCCGCGCCGCGCAAGCACGTGGTGCTGGAGCTCGGCGGCAACGCGGCGGCGGTCGTGCTCGCCGACTGGCCGGACCTGCCGGGCGCGGCGGCCCGCATCGCGACGTTCGGCAACTACCAGGCCGGGCAGTCCTGCATCGCGGTACAGCGGGTGATCGTGGAACGCTCGGCAGCGGACGAGTTCGTGCCGGCGCTGCTGGATGCCGTCCGCGCGCAGCGCACCGGCGACCCGTACGACGCGACCGTCGACGTCGGCCCCGTGGTCGACGAGGCGGCGGCGACGCGGATCGTCTCGTGGGTCGAGGAGGCCGTGGCGGGCGGCGCGAAGGTGCTCACCGGGGGCGGGCACGAGGGCGCGACCGTCGAGCCGACGCTGCTGTCCGACGTGCCCGCCGACGCCAAGGTGTGGGCGGACGAGATCTTCGGCCCCGTGCTCGCGGTGTCCGTTGTGGACAGTGCGGACGACGCGTTCGCCGCGGTCAACGCGTCGGTATTCGGCCTGCAGGCGGGAGTTTTCACCCGCGACGTGCGGCTGGCCTTCCGCGCCTCCGCCGAGTTGGAGACGGGTGGCGTCATCATCGGCGACGTGCCGTCGTATCGCGCCGACCAGATGCCCTACGGCGGCGTCAAGGGCTCCGGTGTCGGGCGCGAAGGCGTCCTCGCCGCGATGCACGACCTCACCGAGGAGAAGGTCACGGTGTTCACGGGGGTTGAGCTCTAGACCGTCCGCAGCGCCGCGGGGGCGTCCGCCGGCACGGCGGGGTTCTTCGGCGTCACCGGCGCCAGCCGCCGGTAGCCGGCCGCCTGCGCGGGGCGCGGGTCGGGCTCGCCCTTGTTGGGCCAGAACGAGAACGCCCGCTCCGCCTGGGCGGTGATGGTCAGCGACGGGTTCACGCCGAGGTTGGCGGTCACCGCGGTACCGTCCACAATCGACAGTCCGGGGTAGTTGAACACCCGGTGGTACGGGTCGATCACGCCGTCCTCGGCCGAGGTGCCGATCGGGGCGCCGCCGATGAAATGCGCGGTGAGCGGGATGTCGAAGATCTCGCCCCAGGTGCCGCCCGCGACGCCGTCGATGTGCTCCGCCGTGCGCAGGTTCGCCTCGTGGCCGGCCGGGATGAACGCCGGGTTCGGCTCGCCGTGACCCTGCTTCGACGTGTACTTGCGCCGCCCGAACCAGCCGCGCCGGGTGAACGTGGTGATCGAGTTGTCGAGGCTCTGCATCACCAGCAGGATCACCGTCCGCTCGCTCCACCGGTACCCGTTGAGCAGCGTCAACGACTTGACCGGCTCGCGAGCCAGCGTCCGCAGCATCTGCCGCCAGCGGGGCGTCGGCAGCGAACCGTCCGTGGCGAGCGTCTGCAGCAGGCTCATCGCGTTGCTGCCCTTGCCGTACCGCACCGGCTCGATGTGCGTGTTCTCGTCGGGGTGGATCGACGAGGTGATCGCGACACCCCGGCTGAAATCACGTTCGGGGTCGACCCTGGGCCGGCCCGCGCCGATGATCGCCTCCGAGTTCGTGCGCGTCAGTTCGCCGAACCGGCGCGACAGCTTCGGCAGCACGCCGTCGTCGCGCATCCGGTGCAGCAACCACTGCGTGCCCCAGGTGCCCGCGGCGAGCACGACCTGACCGGCGGTGAGGCTACCGCGGAACGGCCGCGACCGCTTCCCGGTCTTGTGCACGTCGACCACGAACGACCCGTCGGCCTGCGGCCGCACCGCGTCCACCGTGGTCATCGGGACGACCCGCGCGCCACCCCGCTCGGCGAGGTGGAGGTAGTTCTTGACCAGCGTGTTCTTCGCGCCGACCCGGCAACCGGTCATGCACGACCCACACTCGGTGCAGCCGACCCGTGCCGGGCCCGCGCCGCCGAAGAACGGATCCGAGACGCTCTTTCCGGGCTCGCCGAAGTACACGCCGACCGGCGTCGGGTGATAGGAATCCGCGACCCCCATATCTGCCGCGACCGCGCGCATCACCTCGTCGGACGGCGTGACGGTCGGGTTCGTGACGACGCCGAGCATCCGGCTCGCCTGGTCGTAGTGCGGCGCGAGCTCGGCCTCCCAGTCGGTGATGTGCGCCCACTGCCGATCCTGATAGAACGGCTTGAGCGGCCGGTACAGCGTGTTCGCGTAGACCAGCGACCCACCGCCGACCCCGGCACCCGCAAGGATCATCACGTCGCGCAGCAGGTGGATGCGCTGGATGCCGTAGCAGCCGAGCGCGGGCGCCCACAGGTAGCGCTTGAGGTCCCACGACGTCCTGGCGAACTCGTCGTCGGCGAACCGGCGGCCCGCCTCGATCACGGCGACCCGGTAGCCCTTCTCCGTCAGCCGGAGGGCCGCGACACTGCCGCCGAAGCCCGATCCGACCACGATCACGTCGTAGTCTTTGCTGTTACTCGCGGTCACACATAAGAGCGTAACTCACCCGCGGACGCTCAGCCCTACGCGCTGGAACTCCTTGAGATCCGAGTACCCGGTCTTCGCCATCGCGCGACGCAGCGCGCCGAACAGGTTCGTCGTGCCGTCCGCGTCCGAGGACGGGCCGTACAGCAGCGTCTTCAGGTCCACGTCCCGTTCCGAGCCCGCGGCCACGCGTGAGCGCGGCAACGAGGGGTGCGCGGCAGCCGCGGTCCAGTACAGCCCGTGGCCGGGCGCGTCGCCTGCCGATGCGAGCAGCGAGCCGAGCATCACGGCGTCCGCACCGCACGCGATGGCCTTCGCGATGTCGCCCGACGACGACATCCCGCCGTCGGCGAGGACGTGCACGTACCGGCCGCCCGTCTCGTCCAGGTAGTCCCGCCGCGCGGCAGCCGCGTCGATGATCGCCGTGGCCATCGGCACCCCGATGCCGAGCACGCGATCGGTGCTCGTGATGCCCGGCGCGTATCCGTGGCCGACGATCACCCCGGCCGCGCCCGTGCGCATGAGGTGCATCGCCGTGCGGTAGTCGGCCACCCCGCCCGCGATCACCGGCACATCGAGCCTGCCGATGAAGTCCTTGAGATCGAGCGGGTCCTTGTCGCCCGACACGTGTTCGGCGGAGATGATCGTGCCCTGCACCACGAGAATCTCGACTCCCGCCGCGATGAGGTGCGGCGTCAGCTCGGCCGCGTGCTGCGGGCTCACCCGCGCGGCGACCGTCACCCCGGCGTCGCGCACCGTGCGCACGACGTCCGCCAGCAGCTCCGGCTGTACCGGCGCCGAGTGCAGCTCCTGCAGCAAGCGCACCAGCTCGGTGCGGTCCTCGCCCTTCGTCGCGTCGAGCAGGCGGCGCATGGCGTCCTCGACGTTCGGATGGCGCGCCCACAGGCCCTCGGCGTTGAGCACGCCGAGCCCGCCAAGCTCGCCGATCTCCACCGCCCTGGCCGGCGACACGATCGCGTCGGTCGGATGCGTGACGAGCGGCAGGTCGAACCGGTAGGCGTCGATCTGCCACGCGGTGGACACCACCGCGGACGAGCGCGTCCGGCGCGACGGGACGATCTCCACGTCGTCGAGGTCATACGCCCGCCGGGCGGTACGGCCCATGCCGATCTCGACCAGATCCCGCACGTGCGGATCCCTTCTCGTGTGCTCTCCCGCGTCAGCGGGACGTGTAGTTGGGGGCCTCGACGGTCATCGTCACGTCGTGCGGGTGGCTCTCCTTCAGACCCGCCGCGGTGATCCGCACGAGCTGCGCCCGCTGCAGCTCCTCGACCGTCTCCGCGCCCGCGTAGCCCATGCCGGACCGCAGCCCGCCGACGAGCTGGTGCACGACGTTGACCAGCGGCCCACGGAACGGGATCCGCCCCTCGATGCCCTCCGGAACCAGCTTGTCCTCGCTCAGCACGTCGTCTTGCGAGTAGCGGTCCTTCGAGTAGGACTTGCGCCCGTCGCGCGAGGCCATCGCGCCCAGCGAGCCCATGCCGCGATAGGTCTTGAACTGCTTGCCGTTGACCAGGATCAGGTCGCCCGGCGACTCGGCGGTGCCCGCGAGCAGGCTGCCCAGCATCACGCTCGACGCGCCGGCCGTGATGGCCTTCGCGATGTCGCCGGAGTACTGGATGCCGCCGTCGCCGATCACCGGGACCCCGGCCGGACGGCACGCCTGGTCGGCCTCGAAGATCGCGGAGATCTGCGGCACTCCCACCCCCGCGACGATGCGCGTGGTGCAGATCGAGCCGGGTCCGACGCCGACCTTGACGGCGTCCGCGCCCGCGTCCACCAGCGCCTGCGCGCCGGCCTTGGTCGCGACGTTGCCGCCGACGACGTCCACGGTGTCGCCCAGCTCCTTCTTCAGCGTGGTGACCATGTCGACCACGGCGCGCGAGTGCCCGTGCGCGGTGTCGACCATCAGCACGTCCACGCCCGCGTCGGCGAGCGCCATCGCACGCTGGTGCCCCGCGGCACCGACGCCCACGGCCGCACCGACGAGCAGCCGGCCGTCCGGGTCCTTGGTGGCGCTCGGGTACTGCTCGGTCTTGACGAAGTCCTTGACGGTGATCAGCCCGCGCAGCTTGCCCACGCCGTCCACGATCGGCAGCTTCTCGATCTTGTGCCGGCGCAGCAGGCCCAGCGCCGCGTCCGCGCTCACCCCGACCTGCGCGGTGATCAGCGGCTGCTTGGTCATGACCTCGCTGACCGGGCGGCTGTGGTCGACCTCGAACCGCATGTCGCGGTTGGTGATGATGCCGACGAGCTTCCCGGACGCATCGGTGACCGGGAGGCCCGAGATGCGGAACCGGGCGCACAGCGCGTCGACCTCGGCGAGCGTGTCGTCGGGCGAGCAGGTCACCGGGTCGGTGACCATGCCGGCCTCGGACCGCTTGACCACCTCGACCGCGGCCGCCTGCTCGTCGGTCGGGAGGTTGCGGTGCAGCACGCCCATGCCGCCCTGACGCGCCATCGCGATGGCCATCCTGGCCTCGGTGACGGTGTCCATCGCGGCCGACACGAGCGGCACCCGCAGCGTCACGTTGCGGGAGAGCCTGGTGCTGGTGTCAACCGCACTGGGCAGCACATCCGACTCCGCGGGCAGCAGCAGTACGTCGTCGAAGGTCAGGCCCAGCATCGCGAACTTGTCGGAAGTGGAGAACTCGCTCGTCATGGCTGGTCGCTGACCTTCCTCGGCATCTCTCGTGAACCTTTTATCGATGGTATCTGGACAGCCCACCACCCCCGCCCGGTACCGTGCGACGCGTGCCGCACGATGTGTTGCCCCCCGACCCGTTCGCAGACGACCCGGACGATCCGGCCGCAGGCCTCGCCGATCTCGACGATGACCTGGAGGAACCGATCGACGCGCAGTCACGCGCGGAGCTGCTTGCCGACCTCTCGGACCTCGCGGTGTACCAAGCGCTCCTGGAGCCGCGAGGGGTGCGCGGGATCGTCGTCGACTGCGGCGAGTGTGACCAACCGCATTACCACGACTGGCACCTGCTGCGGTCGAGCCTGGAGCAACTGCTGTCCGACGGGCGGATGCGGCCGCACGAGCCGGCCTTCGACCCGGATCCGGCCGACTACGTGAGCTGGGAGTACTGCCGCGGCTTCGCCGACGGCGTCACCACCACGGAGAGCGCTTACTGAGCACGACTGCAGAAGGCGCCGAAGGTGGCCTTCGGCGCCTCCTCGTGCAGCGGGCCGTTGGTCAAATGAGTGAGGTCTGCGGCGATCGATCATCGACCGAGACGATCAAGAACGCCGGAGACCTCGTGGCTGGCGTGGCGGTGGCGAAGCGGCAGATCTGACCGACGCGCGGTGGGCGATCCTGGGCCGGCGCTGCCGATCGGGAAGCAGCCGGGTTGCCCGCCGAGATGGACCAAACGGCAGCTCATCGAGGGTATCCGCTGGCGGCGGCAAGCCGGGACGCCGTGGCGGGACGTTCCACCGGTCTATGGGTCCTGGCGGCCGGTGTACGGGTTGTTCCGGAAAGGCGGATGCGCAGACGGAACCACCGGGCGGGTGACTGCGAGCCGGCGGATCACGCCCCGGTCCGATCGCGGGATGGGTTGACCACCATGCTGCACCGGGCCACCGAGCAGGCGCAGAAACCGTTGTCGCTGGTGGTCACCGCGGGCCGGCGCGGGGATTCGCCGCGGTTTCAGGTCGTATTGCACATTCGCGTGGCCCGGCCGGGCATCGGTCGACCGTGGACCCGGCCGGATCGGGTGTGGGCGGACACGGCATACGGCTCGCGGGCCAATCGCGCTTAGCTGCGTCGTCGCGGCATTGACCGCCCGCGTTCGAGCCGCAGATCTACATGCAGCGCCGCGCTGTCGAGTGCGGCATCACTCGCCCAACGCTACGAAACCACCATCCACGTCGCAGCCATCAACGAGTGGCTACGACTTCGAGACTCGCGCTAGTTGCCGGTGGCGGCCGCGGGCGCCTGCCCCCCGGCATCGGTGCCCGAGTCGGTGGTGTCGTAGCGGACCGTGTTGCCTCCCGTGCCGCTGCCTTCCGCCGTGGCCGTGCTGCTGCTCGTGGTGGGCGGGCTCGACGTGGTGCTCTCGGACGGGCTCGGCGACGTCGTGGACGACGGCGGAGTCGACGGCGAGGTCGGCGCGCTGGTCTGCGACGACAGCACCGACGATGGCGGCGACGTCGACGGCGACGTCGGCTGCGTGGACGGGCTCGGCGGCGTCGTGGTGGTCGGGTTCTGCAGCATCGCGGTCAGCTGGCTGTGCTCGGCCATCAACTGGGCCAGGTTGTCCTCCGCGGACACCTGGGTGAGCTTGGCCGCGGCCTCGGCCAGCGCCTGCTGCGCCTCGGCGATGCGGCCCTGCGACAGCGCGATGCTTGCCTGCTGCAGGTCGGTGCGGGCCGCGGAGGCCGCCTCGACCGAGCGGGCGTGGTCGGCGTAGAGCACCTTCGTCAGGCCCCACAGCGTGTCGCCCGGCTGCGCGTCCCGCGCGGCGATGCTGGTGCCGGTGAACGCGATGGCCAGCACGGCGGCCGCCGCGGCGACCGGCACCAGGATGCGCAGCCTGCGGGGACGCCGCTTGTGCCGCTGGGCCATCGCCGCCGCCTTGACCGTGGTCACGGCGGTGTCGGTGTCCACCAGTTCGGCCAGCGGCTCGCTGTCGATGTCGCGCCGCCACGCCAGCAGCAGCGCGTTGAGCTCCTGGTCGCCCAGACCGTCGGCGATCTGCGGGTCGGTGCCACCGAGCGCGTCGAGGAGGGCGTCATCGGCGTGCACCGCGGACAGATCCGCTTCGAAGGCAGCCTGTGAAGCACTCATCGTGTCGTCGGTGAATGCCGGTTCACCCGGCTCACGTCTGACCTCGTCCCGGGGGTCGCGGTCGGTCACTCAGGCCACCTCCTCGGACGCCAGCGCCTTGCGGAGCCGCGCGAGAGCCCGGTGCTGAGCGACCCGGACAGCGCCCGGAGTCGAGCCGACCGCGTCGGCGGTCTCCTCAGCGGAAAGCCCCACGACCACTCGCAGCACCACGATCTCGCGTTGTTTGTCCGGCAACACCTTCAGCAGGGCAGCCATGCGCTGGTTCAGCTCTCCCTGCAGCGCGCGCTGCTCAGGTCCGACATCCCCCTCGATCTCGTCGGGGATCTCGGCCACCGGTTCCGCACGGTTGCGGGCGGCGGCGCGATGTGCGTCCGCCACCTTGTGCTGGGCGATGCCGTACACGAATGCCAGGAACGGGCGTCCTTGGTCACGGTACGAAGGCAGGGCCGTGAGCACCGCGAGACACACCTCCTGAGCTACGTCGTCAGCAGAAGCGAACGAACGCTCCTGCCTGCCTACCCTGGCGCGGCAGTACCGCACCACGAGAGGACGGATGGCAGCGAGCAACCGCTCCACCGCCTGAGGATCTCCCTCGACGGCGGCGGCGACTGACTCGTCCAGTCCGTCCCCCACATTGGCCATCGCAGACAACAGTCCCAGCGTTACGTGTAGGCGTACAAAATGACGGCGCGCGACATCCACGTCCCTCGCACCGGTGATTCACCGTACCGCTCGGGCCCGACGTCGTGAGTGCACGGTCCTCTTCCGCGTGCCCTGCTGCTTGAAGGCACGCCGAACCGTCAGAAAGAAGTGTTCAAGAATTCAACGACTTGCGGAGTGTACGCGAGAAAGGGTGGTCAGGAAACCAGACCACGCCGGAAGCCGTGAGCCACCGCCTGCGCACGGTCGCGGACCCCGAGCTTGCGGAACAGCCGCCGCGCATGGGTCTTCACCGTGTCCTCCGAGAGGTAGAGCTCGCGGCCGATCTGACCGTTGCTCTTGCCCTGGCTCATGCCACGCAGCACCTGAAGTTCGCGCTCGGTGAGCTGCACGCCAGGGTCGGCGGGCTGACGCGGGGCCGGCACCGAGGTGCTGGCCAGTGTGTGCGCCAGTGCGGCGACCAGTTCGGGCCGGGAGGCATCCCAGCGCAGGTATCCGCGAGCGCCGCCGGCGATGGCCGCGGCGATGCTGCTCGCATCGTCGGGAGCGCCGAAGACGATCACATTGGCCTGGGGATTGGCGGACACCAGCCGCCGAGTCGCCTCCACCCCGGCCGGCATCGCGCGCTGTGTGCCGACGAGGACCACGTCCACCGGCTGCCGCGAATACCTGGCCAGCAACTCGTCACCGTGCGCTACGCAGTCGATGCGACTGACGCCGGGGACAGCAGACATCACGCGTGTAAGGCCTTCGCGGACACTGCGTCGGTCGTCGCAGATCAAGACCGTAGTCACGGGGTTTCCTTCCTGCAGCCGGGTGACATTCCATATCCCCTATCGGACGCTTTAGGCCGCACCTTGACACGATCCGGTGGCTTTTTTTGGAAGATCTTCGCCCGGATGTCGGTATGGGCGGTCAGATCGCTGCGGCGGGGGTCAGCGCGGTAGCCAGGGCGAATCATGCGCGAGCCGCCTCCCATCCGGATCCGACCGTCGTAACACAGCGTGCAACGCGTCCTCGACCCTGAATCGATACTGCGCGGCCGCGGAGGGGTGCAACTCCGCCGCCAGCAGTCCAGCGGGCCAACTCAGGGAGCTTAGTGCGAATTTGTCCGACACCGCGAACGCTTCGTCGACGAGGTGCATCGCTCGTTCCCGCTCGCCGGTGACGCCGAGCGCCGCGGCAAGCACGAGCTGCGACTTCACCATGTGCCTCCGGGCGCCGGTGACCGTCGCGAGTTCAAGCGCCGCCTCGGCGGGCGCGACGGCCGCACCGGCCCGGCCCGACGCCAGCTCCACCTCGGCCGTGACCCAGCCGAGCCGCACCTTCGAGCGCCAGGCGACCGGTTCCGCCCGCGCCAGCAGGCGGCGCGCGACGTCGAGCCTGCCGACACCGAGGTTGTCGGCGGCAAGGCCGAGCAGCGCGTCGGTGCTCGCGCCGCGCGCGTCCAGCCCGTCCGGATCGGTCTGCCCGCGCACGCCCGCGACGAGGCGGAGCGCGGCGCCATCCGGCGCGAAGGCGGCCGCGTGCCCACCGAGCTGCCTGCGGTGCGAGGCGAAGGTGCTGAACGCGAGCGAGGCGAGCACCGGATCGGGCTCCCCGGTCAACGGGCCGAGCAGCGCCGCCGCGGCGGCGTAGCGGCCTTGCCCGCCGAGCACGATCGCGGACAGCAGCCGATCGGCCGGCGCCCCGGACCGCACCGGTTCCGGGTCGGGCAGATCGCCGAAAGCCGCACGTCGCAGCGCGTCGGTTGGCACACCGTCACCCTAGCGGCCCAGTAGGACATATTCGATCCGCTCGACGGCCGCACCCACGTCCGGGAGCAGTTCGATCTTGCCGGGCAGCGACCCGTTCGCCCAGCCGCCGCCGAGGGCGAACACGCGGCATCGCTGGCGCCCCTGCGACATCCGGGCGAACAGCCGAGGATCGACGCTGCCGCGATGTGCCAGCAGCACGACCGCGGCGGGCGCGCTGCGGCGAACCGCGGCCGCGAGGACGTCGGCGGGCGGCGGGGTGCCGAACACCTGCGTGCCGATGCCGCGCTGGGCCAGGCACGCGGCCAGCGCGTAGAGCGGCAGGGCGCCACGCTCCTCGGGCACGCAGGTGAGCAGCACCGGGCGCTGGTTCCGCGGCTCGCGCACCAGCGGGGTGGCCCGCAGGAGCGCACCCAGGACGCAGTCGGACAGCAGGTACTGGACCTCCGGGCCCGCGTGTGTGCCGTCCCAGCCGTCGCCGAACCCGGCCAGCACGGGTTCGACCACGTTCTCCCAGGACGCGGCCACCCCGGTGTCCGCGATCGCGTCCGCCAGCAGGCGCTGCACGCCGGCCCCGTCCATCGCGAGCGCGGCCGAGCGCAGGCGCCGGGCCAGCGACCGATCCGGCACGTCGGCGGGCGCGGGCGGCGCGGTAGCCGCGGGCTCGGTGACGTCGCCGATCGGGACGGGGTTGGGCATCTGGGCCAGCGCGTAACGCGCGGCCTCGGCGGTGGACGCGCCGCGGAGCAGGGCGCGCTGCATCAGTTCGAGCCGGCCGATGTCGGCGGCACCGTAACGGCGGTGCCTGCCCCCGGTGTGGCGGCTGGGGCCGAGACCGTAGCGGCGATCCCAGGTGCGCAGCGTCGAGGGAGCGACACCGAGCCGGCGGGCCACGACGGCCACCGGCATGGTGGGCTCAGCCTGCCCGGCACACCTACGGCGTTCCATTCGCTCCAATATCCGGCAGGTATGACTACCCAGCAAGTTGAATGTTATGCATCCTGACCAGCGAAAGTAGCGCACCTCACGCTTGCGGGTGACACCTATAGGCTGAATCGCACCGATTCCCTTGAACAACTATTGGCGCGCTTCTAACGTTACCGCCGTTGCACCGAATGGAGTAGTCCCAGCGCAACTGATCAGTGAGGTCACCGACCGAAAAACGGAGGCGGTCACGATGGCAGACACGCGCAGGCTCCCAGGCCCGAACGCCGACATCTGGGACTGGCAGCTGGAGGGGTCCTGCCGAGGGATGGACAGCGCTGCTTTCTTCCATCCCGACGGGGAGCGCGGACCGGCCAGGGCGCGGCGGGAAGCCCGCGCCAAGGCCATTTGCCAATCCTGTCCGGTATTGAGAATGTGCCGCGAGCACGCACTGGCTGTGCACGAACCCTACGGAATCTGGGGTGGGCTTTCGGAAGCCGAACGGGAGAACCTTCTCAAGACCGGCAGGCATCTCAGTCTTTCCGGCCAGTAAAGAGGGGGAGAGAAAAAGGGGCGGCATCGTGAAGATGCCGCCCCTTTTTCTGTTGTCGAATCAGTGCGCGTGGCCGTGACCGTGGCCGTGCTCGTCTTCTTCCTCCTCGACCGGCTTCTCCACCACTGAGCTTTCCGTGGTGAGCACCAGCCGGGCGATCGAGGCGGCGTTGGCCACCGCGGAGCGGGTGACCTTGACCGGGTCGACGATGCCCGCGGCGAGCAGGTCGGTGATCTCACCGGTGGCGGCGTTGAAGCCCTGCCCCCAGCCCTGCTCCTGCACCTTGGAAACGATGACCGCGCCCTCGTAGCCGGCGTTGCTGGCGATCCAGTGCAGCGGCGCGGTGAGCGCCTCGCGGACGATCTTCACGCCCGTCGCCTCGTCGCCGGTGAGGCCGAGTCCGCCCTCCAGCTCCTTGACCGCGTGCACCAGCGCCGAGCCACCGCCGGGCAGGATGCCCTCCTCGACGGCCGCCTTGGTGGACGCCACGGCGTCCTCGATACGGTGCTTGCGCTCGTTCAGCTCGGTCTCGGTGGCCGCGCCGACCTTGATCACGGCGACGCCGCCGCCGAGCTTGGCCAGCCGCTCCTGCAGCTTCTCGCGGTCCCAGTCGGAGTCGGTGGTCTCGATCTCCTTGCGGATCTGGGCGATGCGCGCGTCGATGTCGGCACGGGTGCCTGCACCGTCGACGATCGTCGTGACGTCCTTGGTGACCTCGATCCGCCGCGCGGAGCCCAGCGAGTCCAGCCCGATCTCGGACAGCTTCGCCCCGATCTCGGACGAGACGACCGAGGCGCCGGTGACGACCGCGAGGTCGTCCAGGAACGCCTTGCGCCGGTCGCCGAAGAACGGCGCCTTCACGGCAACCGCGACGATCGTCTTGCGCAGGGAGTTGACCACCAGGGTGGACAGCGCCTCGCCGTCGACGTCCTCGGCGATGATCAGCAGCGGCTTCTTGGTCTCGACGACCTTCTCCAGCACCGGCAGCAGGTCGGCCAGCGCCGAGATCTTCTCGCGGTGCAGCAGCACGAGGGCGTTCTCGAGGATCGCCCGCTGCTCCTCCGGGTTGGTGGCGAAGTGCGCCGAGAGGTAGCCCTTGTCGAACTGCACGCCCTCGGTGATGTCGAGGGTGGTGGCCATCGTGGAGGACTCCTCCACGGTGATCACGCCGTCCTCGCCGACCTTCTCGACGGCCTCGCCGAGCAGTGCGCCGATCGTGGCGTCCCGAGAGGTCACGGTGCCGACCTGGGCGATGTTCTCGCGCCCCTTGACCGGCGTCGCCTTGCTCTTGAGCACCTCGACGACCTTGTCGGCCGCCTTCTCGATGCCGGCGCCCAGCGCCGTCGGGTTGGCCCCGGCGGCCACGTTGCGCAGGCCGACGCGAACCAGGGACTGCGCCAGCACGGTGGCCGTGGTGGTGCCGTCACCGGCGACGTCGTTGGTCTTGGTGGCGACGTTCTTCGCGAGCTGGGCACCCAGATTCTCGAACGGGTCCTCCAGTTCGATCTCGCGCGCCACGGTCACGCCGTCGAGCGTGATGGTGGGGCCGCCGAACTTCTTGTCCAGCACGACGTGGCGACCACGCGGGCCCAGCGTCACCTTGACCGCGTCGGCCAGCTTGTTGACGCCGCGCTCCAGCGCCCGACGAGCGTCCTCGTCGAAGTTGATCTGTTTAGCCATTGGGGTCCTCTCTAGACCGCAGAACGCCCCGGCCCCCGGCTGAGCGGGACCCGGGGCGTTCAACGCTGGAGCCGGTTGTCAGTTGACGACAGCCAGCACGTCGCGAGCGGACAGGATCAGGTAGTCCTCACCGTTGTACTTGACCTCGGTGCCGCCGTACTTCGAGTAGATGACGACGTCGCCGACAGCCACATCCACGGGGATGCGGGTGCCCTTGTCGTCCACGCGGCCCGGGCCTACGGCCAGAACCTTGCCCTCCTGGGGCTTTTCCTTAGCGGTGTCAGGGATGACGAGACCGGAAGCCGTCGTCTCCTCGGCCTCACTCGTCTGGACAACGATCTTGTCCTCGAGCGGTTTGATGTTCACGCTCACCGGGTTGACCTCCACGGGTCGTCGAAAGCGTTGGCAGGTACTTACTTGGGTTTCGGCGCCTACCACCCCCGCCGTCGCGGGTGCCGGGGCGTGTGCGGTGCCGTGC
>DASZUO010000039.1:0-8719 GCA_035547575.1 Amycolatopsis sp.
AAGGACGAGGACGGAACACCGATGAACACCCTGGACGCCCTGGACGCTCAGTCGCTGCGTTCCGACATTCCGAACTTCCGCCCGGGTGACACGCTGAAGGTGCACGTTCGCGTCATCGAGGGAAACCGCGAGCGCAACCAGATCTTCCAGGGCGTGGTCATCCGCCGTCAGGGCGGTGGCGTCCGCGAGACGTTCACCGTGCGCAAGGTTTCCTTCGGCGTCGGCGTGGAGCGGACCTTCCCGGTGCACTCGCCGAACATCGCCAAGATCGAGGTTTTCAAGCGCGGCGACGTGCGGCGCGCCAAGCTGTACTACCTGCGTGAGCTGCGCGGTAAGGCTGCCAAGATCAAGGAGCGCCGCGAGGCCCCGAGCGCGTCCTGAGCGCGCTCCGAGTAGCCTGGCGAAGTGGTTGAACCTGTGCCCTCCAGCGCCGCCGAGGACGACCCCGAATTCGAGGACAACGTCGGTTCCGGCGAAAAGGGCAAGCGGAGCAAGAAACATCGTAAGGCCAAAAAGCAGCGTTCCTTCTGGGTCGAACTCCCGATCCTGATCGTCGTGGCGCTGGTGCTGGCTTTCGTGTTCCAGCAGTTCTTCGCCAGGGTCTACACGATTCCCTCTGGTTCGATGGAGACCACGCTGCACGGCTGCCCGGGTTGCTACGGCGACAAGGTCCTGGTCGACAAGATCACCTACGACTTCACCGACCCGTCCCCGGGCGATGTGGTCGTGTTCAAGGGACCCGAGCCGTGGGTCGAGAACGAGGCGACCACACAGGAGTCCAGCAACCCGGTGGTGCGGTTCTTCCAGGACGTCGGCTCGGTCTTCGGACTCGCACCGCCCGACGAGCGCGACTTCGTCAAACGGATCGTCGCCGTCGGCGGCCAGACCGTGCAGTGCTGCGACGCGCAGAACCGCGTCGTGGTCGACGGCAAGGCGCTCAACGAGCCCTACATCCACTGGGAGGACCCCACCGACGCGCGACAGGAGCCGTTCGATCCGGTGAAGGTGCCCGAGGGTGACGTCTGGGTGATGGGGGACAACCGCAACGACTCGTGCGACTCGCGCTGCCAGGGCGGCGGCGGGCTGCGCGGCGTCGTGCCGGTCGACAACATCATCGGCAAGGCACGCATCATCGTCCTGCCACCAGGCCGATGGGGCGGCGTCAGCGATACGAACCCGCAGGCGAACGCGCAGCCGGTCGCGTTGGGCATGAGTGCACCGGGCTGGCAGGAAAGCGTGCCGATCGGTTTCGGCGCGGTCGCGGCCTGGCCCACACTGGCGCTGAGTCGCAGACTCGGCTCCGGTGTGCGCAAGGTGGTCAAGCGAAAGCGGTAACGGGTGGGTAGCTCTTCGACACTCGCGGCCCCGGTCAGGCCGCCGCGTGCGGTGATTCGGGGGGAGACGACCTGGGGGCTGCTGTCCGCGCTCGACAGGCGCGGGCTGGGGCCCGTCGCGGGCGTCGACGAGGCCGGTCGTGGTGCGTGCGCCGGACCGCTCGTGGTGGCGTCGTGCGTGCTCAAGCCCGGCGACGCCGCGCGCCTCGGCGAGCTGACCGACTCCAAGCTGCTCACCCCGCTGGCCAGGGAGCGGGTCTACGAGCGTGTGCTGAAGCGGGCACTGGACTACTTCGTCGTCGTGATCCCGACGTCCGAGGTGGATGCGCAGGGCATCCATGTGATGAACATCGAGGGGATGCGGCGCGCGGTGGCAGGGCTCGAGACGTGTCCCGGGTATGTGCTGACCGACGGGTTCAAGGTGCCGGGGCTGCCCGCGCCGAGCGTGCCGGTGATCAAGGGGGACCGGGCGGTCGCGTGCGTGGCGGCGGCGTCGGTGCTGGCCAAGGTGACCAGGGACCGGATCATGTCCGACCTGCACGGCGAGCACCCGGTTTACGGATTCGACGTGCACAAGGGTTACACCACGCCGGAGCACGGCGCGGCGCTCACGCAGTACGGCCCGAGTGCGGTACATCGGTGGTCGTACACCAACGTGGCGACGGCAGGGGCGGCACACGGCCGTCGGCCACCCCATCGGGTGATGTTGACCGCGGCGGCGCTGGAACAGATACATCCGCCGGTGCGTGCTCTCGCCGACAGCTTGAGTCAGAATGAGGGTTCCGCCGCCGGACACCGGTCTAGCTCGCGAGGAGGGGCGCGGATTCCATGAGCGCAGAGGATCTCGAGAAGTACGAGACCGAGATGGAGTTGTCGCTGTACCGGGAGTACCGCGACATCGTGAGTCAGTTCTCGTATGTGGTGGAGACCGAGCGGCGGTTCTACCTGGCCAACGCGGTGGACGTACAGGTCCGCGACAGCGGCGGCGAGGTCTATTTCGAGGTGCGGATGTCCGACGCGTGGGTGTGGGACATGTACCGCCCCGCCCGGTTCGTCAAGAACGTCCGCGTCATCACGTTCAAGGACGTGAACGTCGAGGAGTTGGAGAAACCCGACCTCCGCCTGCCGGAGGACGGTCCGTTCTCGGGCTGAGTTATCCACAATGGGTGGGTTATCCACAGCCACCCCGATTCGTCCTGGCGCCCTCACGGCCGGACCTGGAAGCGTGATCACCACGCAAAAGATCCGACCTACTGGGGGTAACCGTGACGAGCACCGTCGCAAGACCGCACACCGCTTCGCACCTGGGCCTCGGCCGCAAGGGTGAGCAACTGGCCGCGCAGCATTTGCAGAAGCTCGGTTTTGTCGTGCTGTCACGCAACTGGCGCTGCCGCGAGGGCGAGATCGACGTCGTGGCCACCGACGGCCGCACCCTGGTCGTGTGCGAGGTCAAGTCCCGCGCCGGTGCCGACTTCGGCGACCCCGCGGAGGCCGTCACCGAGGAAAAGATCGCCCGCATCCGGCGCATCACAGGCCAGTGGCTCCGCACGTTCAACGTCCGCTGGTGCCCGGTCCGCTTCGACGTGGTCGCGGTCCTAGCCCTGCCGAGCGGCGAGTTCAAGCTGCGCCACGTCCCGGGAGCCTTCTGATGCCTCGCGTCCCGACGCCCACCCCGCACCCGGCGGACCACCTGCGGGCGGCTGCGCCCGTTCGGTGCCGGGTGGTGCCCGCTCCGCTTCGACGTGGTCGCCGTCCTCATGCGGCCGGACGGCGAGTTCAGGCTGCGGCACGTGCCGGGAGCGTTCTGATGTCCGCCCCGCGTCCCGCGGGACACCTGCAAGCGGCTGCGCCCGTTCGATGTCCAACGGTGCTCGGTCCGCTTCGACGTCGTCGCGGTCCTCGCCCTGCCGAGCGGCGAGTTCCAGCTGCGGCGCGTTCCGGAACCGCTGTGATGCCTGCCCGAGGTGCGCGCTTCGGCTGGTCCACCGAGACCACCATCGCGCTGCCCGTCCCCGAGTGCGCGCAGCCACCCGTCCCGGGGGCATTCTGATGCCGATCGGACATGCATGGTCGGTGGCCCTACTCGGCATCGACGGCCGCGTCATCGAGGTCGAGGCCGACCTCGGCGGAGGCCTACCCGGCATGAAGCTCGTCGGGCTACCGGACGCCGGCCTGCGCGAGGCGAAGGACCGAGTGCGCTCGGCGGTGCGCAACTCTGGTGAGTCGTGGCCGGCGGAGAAGCTCACGCTGGGCCTGTCCCCAGCCGATCTGCCCAAGCTCGGCTCCGGCTACGACCTGGCCATCGCGGTCGCGGCCCTCGCGGCCGCCTCCACAGTCCCGTCCATCCGGCTACCAGGCACGGTGATGCTGGGCGAACTATCACTGGACGGTCGCGTGCGCGCCGTCCGCGGCGTACTCCCTGGGCTGCTGGCCGCACGCAAGGCAGGCATGAAACGCGCCATCGTTCCGGTTCACTCGCTGTTCGAAGCCGCACTGGTCGACGGCCTGGAGGTCTTGGGAGCCACCCGGCTGAGCGAGGTCGTGTCCTGGCTTCGCGGCGAGAACGTCCTCACCCGCCCCGACCAGCCCGCCGCCGCCGACGAGCCCGACACCCCAGACCTGGCCGACGTCATCGGCCAGCCAGAAGCGCGGTGGGCACTCGAGGTAGCCGCGGCAGGCGGGCACCACATCCTGCTGAGCGGCCCACCCGGCGTCGGCAAGACGATGCTCGCCAAGCGCCTGCCCGGCCTCCTGCCGGCGTTATCCCTGGAGGAATCGCTGGAGGTCACAGCCGTGCACTCGCTGCACGGTTCGCTTTCCCGCACCGCGCCACTGATCACCATCCCGCCTTTCGTCGCGCCGCACCACACCGTGTCCGTCGCGGCTCTGGTCGGTGGCGGCAGCGGCCTGGCGATGCCCGGCCTGATCAGCCAGGCCCACCGAGGCGTGCTGTTCCTCGACGAGGCGTGCGAGTTCGACGCCCCGCGCCTCGACTCGTTACGCACGGCTCTGGAGGAGGGCGAGATCCGTATCGCCCGAGCGAAAGCGTCCGTGTGCTACCCGGCGCGCTTCCAACTGGTGCTCGCCACGAACCCTTGCCCGTGCGCCCCACCGAGGGAGACGGACTGCACCTGCACTCCCTCCGCGCGGCGCCGCTACTTGAGCAAACTGTCCGGACCCCTGCTTGACCGGGTCGATCTGCAGGTACGAATGCGCCCCATCACGGCGATGAGTACCCACGCGGTGGCGGTGGATCCGCCGGAATCCACGTCGACCGTCCGCGCCCGCGTCCTCGCGGCCCGCTCCCGGGCCAAGGCCCGCTGGTCGCCCTATGGCTGGCGCTCCAATGCGGAGATCCCGGGCCCAGCCCTGCGCCGCGAGTTCGCCTTGGGCCGCGACATCACCGCGATCCTCGATCGCGGCCTGGACCTGGGCACCCTGACCGCGCGAGGCGCCGACCGCTGCCTACGCATCGCGTGGACCTTGGCGGACCTCGCGTCCGAGCCCGAACCCGCCGTCGCCCACGTGGCCGCCGCGCTGGCCTTCCGAGATCGGAGAGCCGCGTGACCACCCACAATGACCATCGCAAGCCCGGGATCGTGCTGGGGCTCGCCGCACCACGCATTCCAGCGCACCAAGGGAACGGCAGTTTCGTTGGGCGTCCTCTCGATCGCGAACTGCCCCATCTGCTTGCTTCGCATCCGGACAATCGGCTGCTTCGTCTCATCATCAGGAGGGTGGCATGAGCGCGGCGACCAGCGACTCGTTCGGCGAAGAGCGTCTCGCCCGTGCCTACCTCCTCCGCGTCGCTGAAGCACCGGCGCCGGCGCTCACCGGCTTCATCGCCGAGGTCGGGCCCGTCGCGGCAGCGCGCGCTGTGCGCAATCGCGAATGCCCGAAGCGTGTCGCCGAGGAGGTTTCCGCCCGGCAAGCTGTCGACCGGGCGGAAGAGGATCTCTTTGTCGGCCAGGAGATCGGCGCCCGTCTCGTGATCCCGGAAGACAACGAATGGCCTGCCTGGCCGTTGCTGTGCCTGACGAATGCCGAAAGCCGCGGGATTCGCATCGCGACCATGCCGATCGCGTTGTGGGTCCGTGGCAGTGCTCGGCTCGACGAAGCCGCGGACAGTGCGGTCGCGATCGTCGGGGCGCGGGCTTCCAGCGGCTACGGTGAGGCGATGGCCGGCGAACTCGCGTACGGCCTTGCCACCCGCGGTCTCGCCATCGTTTCCGGTGCGGCCTACGGCATCGACGCGGCCGCGCATCGGGGAGCGCTCGCGGCAAACGGCGCCACCGTCGCCCTACTCGGGTGTGCACTGGACGTCGGCTATCCACAGGGCCACATCGGACTCCTGAATCACATCGCCGACCGCGGCGGGCTTGTCGTCAGTGAATATCCACCCGGCACCCCGCCCGCGCGACATCGGTTCCTGGTCCGCAACCGTCTCATCGCTGCCCTGAGCGAAGGCACTGTCGTCGTCGAGGCCGGCCGGCGCAGCGGCGCCCGCAACACGGCCACCACCGCCGGCGTGCTTGGCAAGATCGTCATGGCCGTTCCGGGGCCGATCAATTCAGCCGTGTCCGTGGGCTGTCATGACCTCATAAGAGAAGCTGGCGCGACCCTCGTCGCTTCGGTCGACGACGTCATCGAAACGGTCGGCAAGCTCGGTAGTCCAGTCGCCGAGAAGGCCAGGCCGCGGCGAGCGACGGACGGCCTCGGCTACGACCCGCTGCGCGTCCACGAAACGCTCGAGCGCCGCACGGGCAAAGCGGTGGAACAGATCGCGGCCGAGTCGGGCGTGCCGGTCGCCCGCGTCCGGGCAGTGCTGCCCGCGCTCGAGTTGGAGGGGCTCGCCGAGTGCGGCGAAAGCGGTTGGCGACAGAGCCGCGTGGTCAAAAAATCACCGAAGGCAGACGAGGAAACAGCTCAGCGAAAGGAAGGTGACGCGATAGGTACGCCGTCACGGTGTGGCGATGCTTGACCTACAGCGCGCAGTCCCCCAGCGTGAAGGGCATGTTCGTGGCCCACCCCGGACGCGCGACACGTGAACGCGTACCCGCCGAGTGCACCGATGATCGCCGAGTGCGCAGGCGATGCTTTGCGGGCACCATGAGCACGGTGCGCTGATGGGGACGCGCCACGAGCGTCCGAGCCGGAGAGACATCCGGCGGGTCCGTGCTGAGCTGCCACCGGAAGCGCAGGCGCTGCTCGATGCCTACGAGCGGCACCTTCGACTGGAACGAGGACTCTCCGAGCACACTGTGCGTGCCTACCTCGGCGACGTCGTGTCGCTTGTGGATTTCCTGCGTCGTGATACCGAGAACGCGTACCCTTCCGCGCTCGGCGGGCTCGATGTGACGGTCCTCCGGGCATGGCTGGCGGATCAGCGCAACTCGGGTGCGAGCAGGACGACGTTGGCCCGCCGATCCGCGGCCGCACGCACATTCACGGCCTGGGCGCGACGCCAAGGAGAGCTCGACATGGACCCCGGTGCCCGGCTGGTAGCGCCGCGAGCTCACCGGACGTTGCCGGCCGTTTTGCGCGCCGGCGAGGCGAGCGATGTCATGCGGGCGTCGAGCGCGGGTGCGGCGGAGAGGGAGCCACAGGCGTTACGCGATCACGCTGTGCTGGAGCTGCTGTACGCGACGGCTGTGCGTGTGTCCGAGTTGTGCGGCCTGGACATCGACGATGTGGACTTCGCGAATCGGGTTGTGCGCGTGTTCGGCAAGGGAGGCAAGGAGCGTGTCGTGCCGTTCGGCGTTCCCGCGGAGCGAGCTGTAACGACCTGGCTGGCCGAGGGCAGGCCCGTGATGGCCAAAGCTGTGGACACGGTGGACAGTGCGGCCCTGTTCATCGGTGTACGTGGCGGCCGCATCGATCCACGTGCGGTCCGGCGAGTGGTCCACGGTGCGGTCGGTTCTGTGCCCGGTGCTGCGGACATGGGGCCGCACGGCCTACGGCACACGGCAGCGACCCACCTGCTCGAGGGTGGGGCCGACCTTCGCAGCGTTCAGGAATTGCTCGGTCACGCTACGCTTGCCACGACCCAGCTTTACACTCACGTGACAGTCGAGCGCCTGAAAGCGATCCATGACCGAGCCCACCCCCGCGCCCGATGATCTCGGGGCACACCTGGCCGGGTTGGCAGGACCGCCGTCAGCACCACCGACCAGACATGAGCCCGGAGACCGAACTGACCCCGCTGCCCAAAACGGCTGTCGCGTGACGGCCGACGTGCGCCTCACCGACGCAGACCATTCGGACACCCCGGACGGTCGCCCCGGCGTACCCGCCGACAGCGTCGATTCCGGAGCTGCGCGAGGCCCGGCGGGGCACCGGGAGTCGGGTGCGCACGCCGAGTCGGGTGCGCAACTCGAGTCACGTGCACAATCCGAGTCCGTCGTGGAGCCCGAGTCCGTCGTGCGCGGCGAGTCTGGAGTGCAGGGCGAGCACGGCGAGCCAGCGGGTTGTGCTGCATTTGGAGTGCAGGGCGAGCCCCAGGTGCAGGACGACTCCAGGGTGCGGGGCGAGTCTGATGGGCAGGGTGACTCCGCAGGCCAACGCAAATCCAGCGAGCGAAGCGACCCGGCTGGCCGAGGCGACCCGGCTGGGCACAGCGACCCGGCTGGGCACAGCGACCAGATCGGTCTGAACGAATCCAGCGCCCGAGGCGCGTCGGTCGGGCAACGTGCCGACGTGGCGCAGAACGACGTTGAAGCCGGCATTCGGGCGTTGTGGCGTGAATTCCGGTCGCGGCCGCATCAGCGGTTGCGTGAGCGCCTCGTCCTGCACTACGCGCCGCTCGTCAAGTACGTGGCCGGACGCGTGGGCACCGGCCTGCCGACGCATGTGGACGTCGGGGACCTCGTGCAGTCGGGCATTTTCGGGCTGCTCGACGCGATCGAGAAGTTCGACGCCGAGCGCGGCCTGCGCTTCGAGACCTACGCGATGCAGCGCATCCGTGGCGCGATCCTCGATGACCTCCGGTCGCAGGACTGGGTGCCGCGCGTCGTGCGCAGCCGCTTGCGCGAAGCGGAGCGTGCGCTCGAACGCCTGGGCGCGCGCCTGCACCGGACGCCGACGGACACCGAGCTTGCCGAGGAGCTGGGCATCAGCCTCGACGATCTGCGCGACCTCTACGGTCAGCTCCAGCTCACGAGCGTCGTCGCGCTCGAGGACCTCGTGTCGGCGGGGAAGGGCAGCGGGTCCCTCGTGGACACTCTGCCCGACGACGACGCCGTGGACCCGGTCGCGGTTCTCGTCGACCGGGACAACCGGCGCCAACTCGCCGAGGCCATCGCCCAGCTCACCGAGCGCGACCGGATCGTGGTCAGCCTTTACTACTTCGAGAGCCTCACCCTGGCTGAGATCGGGAAGGTCCTCGG
>DASZUO010000040.1:0-3454 GCA_035547575.1 Amycolatopsis sp.
TGGCCGGCTCTCTCCCCGCGCGTGGAGTGCGACTTGCATGGCGAGCGGCGCGGCGGCGTCCACCTCCCGCGCGGCTGTCCAGCATTGACACACACGGTCATGGCCCGGCCGTGACTATTGCGTTCGTCGTCGCGTTCCCTCGGGGCGGGGTCGCGGCTCCGCCCTGATGAGCCACCTGGCCGTTTTGCTGGACGATGCGGATGAGGCAGCCGTACTCACCGCTCGTACAGCCGGGTTGGTCGAGCTCTACGGCCGATTTGGTTTCCGCAGCGTCGGAGGCGATCCATGGCGGATGATCCGTTTCCCTGGCGCGCGGGTCGCTCACTCGCCGGTGGCTGAGACCGCTGAGCCGACTCAGCCATCACCGATGGGCCGCCGCCCGCGACAGGATCGCTTGCAGGCCCCGGTAGTGACGAAGTCAGAGTGGCCAGTCTCCGCCGTAGTCGGGTTCCCGCCCGCCGCCTCGGCGGCGTCCTCGATCGCCAGCAACCCGCAGTCGGGTGCGTGCCGCAGCAGATCGTCGGCCTCGTCCGGATCGAGCAGCTGCGGCGTACCGATCGCACTCATCCCGACGTCGAGCGCGCAGCGCGCACAGCCCCGCCCGACGACCGCCCGACCACGCGACACGTCAGCGTTCTGCCGGTCGACCGTCGCCCACTGCACCAGCACCGCCTGCGGCGCATCGTCAGCCCCCGGCATCGACGCGGCCCTCGCAGCGGCACGGGATGCGCCCCGCGACGGCGGAGGGGGTGTAGTCGCTCGGCGCGGGCGCCCCTGTGTCGAGGTACCAGGCGTGGTGCACGACGCGCTCACGGAACTCGTCATCCTCGTCGTCGGTCACCGCGTCCCAGTCGACCGGCACGCCGTCGATCGAGCCGTCACACTCGGCGACGAGTGCACCGCAGCAGCCAGTTCCGCCTTCCTCCATGATGTCGGCCCCACAGACCGGGCACCGCTCCTCCCAGGACTTGCGCTCCCGCGCGGCCGCGCCCGACGTACCGCTGGCGGTTAACTGGGAAGCCGCGCGGCGGATCATCGGACCCTGCCTAGATCGGTTCGAGGACGGCGCGGATGCCTTCGCCCGCGCGTCCCGCCGGGCTCGGCTGCGGCGACTCACGCCCGCACCCTAGACCAGCCAGCTTCTCCCGTCGTTGTCCACAGCGACCACCGCCCAGACCGCCAGCGTCTGCGATAAACGGGACACTTGCGCAGATGAGTACCCGAGCACGTGCGGCGCGAGACCTCCAGGCACTGCTGGCTGCCGAGACCGGGGTCGAGGTCGAGGTGATCTGGGACCGTTCAGCGACCAGCCGTGGCTGGCAATGGCACCTCGCCTGGGCGGATGGACCCAGCGAACGCGCTATGCGCGCCGACGTCGACCGGATCACCGCTCTGCGGGCAAGCGAACTGCTCGCCGACGACCTTGCCTATCTGCGGGCTGTCCAACCGCGCTCGGTCGCGCTGAGCATGGTCCGCAACGTTCGCCTCGGTCAGCCTCCGCTCGGCCGGCACGCGCACATCTGGGAACTGGCCCAGGGCTTTCACGCTGACGGCGCGGTGTTCAACTGAAAAGTGCTCCAGGCCAACGAGAATCGGGGTTGCGAAGACCTGACCATCGTTGAGCAAGGAGCACCTTCAGGGTGAAGCGTAACGGGCTGTATCCGCGGGTCCAGGTCGACACGGCCGGTGCCGGGGTGGTGTCTCAAGCTGGCGGTGTCGCGCTCGTCGAGGCGGCGCGCGCGACGGGGCTGGACCGGGCGTTGTCGACGGCGCTGGCGCCGTGGCGCAAGCCGCTGGCGGTTCATGATCCGGGCAAGGTGATCACCGATCTCGCGGTCACGCTCGCCCTCGGCGGTGACTGCCTGGCCGACATCGCGATGCTGCGTGCCGAGCAGGGTGTGTTCGGCCGGGTCGCTTCGGATCCGACGGTGTCACGCACGATCGACACACTGGCCGGCGACGCACCCCGGGCGTTGAAGGCGATCGACGCGGCCCGCGCGGCGGCGCGGAAGGCGGCGTGGTCTGCGGCGGGAAAGCGCGCGCCCGATCACGGCGCCACGTGCACCTCACCGTTGATCATCGATCTGGATGCCACGCTGATCACCGCACACAGCGACAAGGAGCAGGCCGCGCCGACGTTCAAGCGCGGGTTCGGGTTCCACCCGCTGATGGCCTTCGTCGACCACGGTCCCGATGGCAGTGGCGAACCGTTGACCTGCCTGCTGCGCAAGGGCAACGCCGGCAGCAACACCGCCGCCGACCACATCGCTGTGGTGAAGGCGGCGCTGACCCAGCTGCCCGGTCACAAGCCCGGAACCCGGGCCAGCCGCAAGATCCTCATCCGCACCGACGGTGCCGGCGCCACCCACGAGTTCGTGAACTGGCTCGTGTCGCAACGACTGTCGTACTCGCTCGGGTTCACCTTGCCCGACAGCTTCGGCCAGACCCTGGCGACGATGCCGAAGAACGGCTGGACCCCGGCCTACGACAGCAACGGGCAAGTACGCGAAGGCGCGTGGGTCGCCGACGTCACCGGCCTGCTGGACCTGAGCAAGTGGCCGGACGGGATGCGGGTGATCATCCGCAAGGAACGACCTCACCCCGGCGCCCAGTTGCGCCTAACCGACGTCGACGGCATGCGTGTCACCGCGTTCGCCACCAACACCAGCCGTGGACAGCTGGCTGATCTGGAACTGCGGCACCGGCGCCGGGCCCGCTGCGAAGATCGGATCCGCTGTGCGAAAGACACCGGTCTGGTCAACCTGCCGCTGCACGACTTCACGCAGAACCAGATCTGGTGCGCCGTCGTGCTGCTGGCCAGCGAGCTGACCGCCTGGATGCAGATGCTCGCCCTCGCCGGACACGAGGCCCGCCGCTGGGAACCCAAACGCCTACGGCTGCGGCTGTTCAGCGTCGCCGGCCGCCTGGCCGATCACGGCCGCACCCGAGGCCTGCACCTCGCCGGCCACGCACCCTGGGCCAGCCTGCTCGCCCGGATGATCACCACCCTGCGCGAGCTGCCCGCACCCGATTGACCACCGCACCATCCGTCCCGACGACCCAGAACCCCGGCCAGTGGAACCGGCGAAACCCGAGCGACCTCGGGCCCACCGTCGCACCCCTGATGCAGAATCAGAGACCAGCCGGCACACCAACGCCGACACGATCATGAACACCGGTCCGACGAAAGATCCGGGCTAGTGACTGATGTCGACGCCGCCGCCGTCGCCGATTCCGGCCTTGTCAAGGCCCGGGTGCTAATGGCCGGCTACGAAGCGCCGATGGAGGAAACCGTCACCTCACTGCTCGACGACCTCGCCGACGCCAACAGCGCCAGTCAAGCACTCAACCTGGACTGGCGACCCAAAGCGATTTACGTGTGCAAGACGAACATCATCGAGAGCGACGCCTACCGCCGCGACGATCCCCGCCAGCCATTCACCAGCCGGGAAGC
>DASZUO010000041.1:0-8897 GCA_035547575.1 Amycolatopsis sp.
CGGCATCATCATCTGGTTCATGATGTTCGCCATCGGCGCCGAGACCGGCCTGCAGGGCCACTACATCCTCGACCAGGTCGGCGCTTCCGGCTACGTGGGCGTGTTCACCGCGGTCGGTGACCTCAAGGCGGACACCACCTCGATGTGGGGGTGGGTCCTCGCGGCGAAGGTCGGCTGCGGGTTCGTCGCCGAGATCGGCTCCATGCGGATCAGCGACGAGATCGACGCGCTCGAGGTGATGGGCGTGCACTCGCGTGCCTACCTCGCGGGCACCCGCGTATGGGCGATGTGGATCACCGCTCCCTTCCTCTTCCTCGTCGGCGAGGGCTGCCAGTACATCGGCTCGTGGCTCGTCGTGCAGCCGATGCTCCAGACGACCTCGCCCGGTGGCTACTCCAACATCTTCTGGTCCTTCCAGACGCCCGTGGATCTGCTGTACGCGCTCATCTGGGCGATGCTGCTCGCCACGCTCGTGGTGATCGTCGGCTGTTACTACGGCTACACGGCCTCGGGCGGGCCGGTTGGCGTCGGCCGTAACACCGCGAAGTCGATGATGGTCAACATGATCATCGTCTCCGGTGCGGCGGCGATCCTCTACCAGCTCTTCTTCGGCACGACCATTCAAACACCCATCGCCAACTAACCGGCTCCGGTGGAGTCGAGGAGGACCCATGTATCCGCAGAGCCGCGGTGAACAGAGCACCCAGGAGATACCGGCGCTTCCTGCCGGTGGTTCGGGGTCCGGGTCGGTCGCCATCGTCCGTGACCTGCACAAGTCGTTCGGCTCCTTCCAGGTCATGCGTGGCCTTTCGCTGGAGTTCAAGCCCCAGGCCATCACCACGATCCTCGGTCCCTCCGGAACCGGGAAGAGCGTGCTGCTCAAGCACATGGTGGGGCTGCTGGAGCCCGACTCGGGCACGGTCGAGATCTTCGGCCAGGACATCTGGAAGGTCCGCGAACGCGACCGCGCGGCGCTGCGGAAGCGGTTCGGGGTGCTGTTCCAGGACGGTGCGCTGTTCGGCTCGATGAACGTCTACGACAACGTGGCCTTCCCGCTGCGCAAGCACACGGACATGTCCGAGGCCGACATCCGCGAGATCGTGATGGAGCGGCTCAAGGAGGTCGGACTCGAGGCGGCGGTGAAGAAGGCGCCGAACGAGATCTCCGGTGGTATGAAGAAGCGCGCCGGGTTCGCCAGGGCGCTGGTGCTCAACCCCGAGATCGTGCTGTTCGACGAGCCGGACTCGGGCCTGGACCCGGTCCGGACGAGCCTGCTCAACGACGTGATCCTCAAGGTGCACGACGACGACAAGGGCACCTACGTGGTGGTCACCCACGACATCCGCACCGCGCGCAAGGTCAGCGACTACGTCGGGCTGATCTGGCAGGGCAGGGTCGTCTACTACGGCGCGGCCGACGAGGCGTTCTCCTCCGACGACCCGTTCGTGCGGCAGTTCCTCTCCGGCGACTCGGTCGGCCCACTGGGAATGGACTGACATGGCAGTGACGAAATGGCTCGTGGGCGCCGCCGTGCTCGCCGGAGCCGTGATCGGCGGTGGCTACCTGCTGGCCACCCACGACAGCGGCTACGAGATCAAGCTGGTGATGCCCAACGCGGCCAACCTGCTCGACGGGTCCCGCGTGGAGATCGCGGGCAACCCGGTCGGCGAAGTCACCAAGCTGGAGACCCGGGACAGCCAGGCACTGGTCACCGTGTCGCTCGACGACGCACACGCGCCGCTGCACACGGGCAGCACAGCGCAGGTCCAGTGGCGGGGCCTGCTGGGTGAGCGAGTCGTGGAGCTCACGCCCGGCCTGGCAGGCAACCCCGGGATCCCCTCGGGCGCGATGCTGCCCGCGGGCAGCGAGCAGGTCGAGCTGGACCAGGTTCTCTCCGCCCTGGACCCGGACACCCGCTCGCATCTCGATTCCGTTGTGCAGCAACTGAACCAGAGCCTGCAGGTGCACCCGAACGACATCAAGGCCACCCTGGACAGCGCGGGCCCGGCCGTGAACGAGCTCGGCGACGTGCTCAAGGCGGTGGGCCAGGACGGCCCCGCGATCGGGAACCTCGTCACCGACCTGCGCCAGATGACGGACCCGGTGGTCGCGCACCAGGCGCAGGTGCGCCAGGTGATCGGCAACCTGACCTCGGCGACGGACGCGCTCGCGGCCGAGCAGGCACAGCTGCAACAGGCGCTGGGTGCCTTGCCGTCCACATTGGACACGGCGCAGCAGGCGATGAACAGCGTGCCCGCCGCGGTGGACGCGTCCGTGCCGCTGCTGCAACAACTCCAGCCGGCCACTAAGCAGCTCGTGGGGCTGTCGCAGAACCTCAGCCCGCTGCTGAGCGACCTGCGGCCCACGATCGCCGATCTCCGGCCGACCCTTCAGTCCGCGAGCACACTGCTCAGGACGACTCCGGCGCTGCTGGACAGTGCCCACGGCGTCCTGCCAGGGGTCACCCAGGCGCTCACCCAGCTCAACCCCGCGGTGAGCTTCCTGCGGCCCTACACACCCGACCTGATGGGCTGGCTGAGCAACTGGGGAGCCGCCTTCGCCAACTACGACGCCCAGGGCCACTACTTCCACGGGCTGGTCCAGGTCAGCACGAGCGTCTTCGACGACAACCCTGGCGCCAACGTCGGGCTGAAGGGCGGCCCCAACTCCACCCCGGCTCCGGGCATGGCCTCCGGGCAGCCCTGGGTCGATGCGAACGGGAGCGCACCCCGATGAACAGCAAGGTCAAACGCGTCCTCAAGATCGGCGTAGCGGTCGCCGTGGTAGCGGGCGCCGTAGCGGGCTACCTGGCTTCTCAGTCCACTTCGGACAGCGTCGCGGTGACGGCCGTGTTCGCCGACGCCAGCCCGCTCATCCCCGGCAACCTGATCCGCATGGACGGGATCCAGGTCGGCGAGATCGAGGCCGTCACGCTGCGGAACGGGCAGGCGGACGTGCAGATGAAGCTGGACCGCTCGGTTCTCCCGCTGCACCAGGACGCCGGCGCGAAGATCCGGCCGGTCACCCTGCTCGGCGAGCGCTACATCGACCTCGACCGCGGCTCGCCGAACTCGCCCGAGATGTCGTCGCCCCGTGTCATCACCGCCGCCCACACGAGCCGCGCGGTCGACCTCGACCAGGTGCTCGACTCGCTCGACGACCCGACGGGGACGGCTCTGGCGGCCCTCGTCACGACGCTGGGCGAGGGCACCGCGGGTCAGGGGCAGGACATCGACGCCGCGATCAAGGCACTCGCTCCGGCGATGACCGAGACCCACCAGCTCACCGACATCCTGAACGGGCAGAACGCGGTGCTCGGCCAGCTGGTCGACCGGGCCGCACCCGTCGCGCAGGCGCTGGCGGGCGGCAACGGCCAGGACCTCGACAAGGCGGTCGACGCGGGCAACCGGATGCTCGCCGCCGTGCAGGCGCAGCGCCAGGCGATGCAGGACGCGCTCCAGCAGCTGCCGGACACGCTGCGCAAGGCTCAGCAAGTGCTGGGTGAGGCCGCCGGTGTCGCCGGACAGGGCACTCCCGCGCTGCAGTCGTTGCGTCCGCTCACCGGCAACCTCGTCGACGTCAACAATGAGCTGAACGCGTTCGCGGACAGCGCGAACCCGGCGCTGAGCTCGCTGCCCGCGGTGCTCGACCGCGCGAAGAGCCTGCTCGACCAGGCGGCGCCATTGGTGCGCGACCTGCGCCCCGGTGGCGCGGTGCTGCCCGGCGCGAGCGCGTCCGCCAACCACCTCGTCGCGGATCTGACCCCGGCGCTGAGCACGGCGCTGGACTTCGTGAAGTACTGGGCGATGAGCACCAACGGACGAGACGCGCTGGGCAACTACTTCCGCGCCTTCGTGGTCACCACCCCGAAATCGCTGCTGCAGATCCCTGGCACCGGGCTGGGGCCGGCCGCGCAGCAGGCACCGGCGCCCGCCCCGGCGCCGTCCCAGACGCTCGTGCCGAACCTGCCGGTTCAGGTGACACCGCCCGCCGGTGACCCCGGCAGCGCGACGGGCCTCACCCAACCGCAGGAGAACAACCTGCTCGGCCAGCTTCTCGGAGGGCTGTGATGGCGACGTCGAAAGGTCGTACCTTCCTGATCGGCGTCGCGGGCCTCGCGATACTCGGCTTGATCCTGTTGTTCGGGGTCACCGCCAGTTCCGGCGTGCCCGGCGCACCGAAGACCGTCGTGCGCGCGGCCTTCCACAACGTCGGCGCTCCGCTCAAGGTGGGTGACGACGTGCGGGAGAACAGCTCGCGTATCGGCCGCGTGGCGGCACTGGACTACGACGGCACGCAAGCCGTGGTGACCATGGAGCTGGACGGCACGGTTCCCGTCTACTCCGACGCACGCGCCGCCGTGTGGGACCAGTCGGCGCTCGCCAAGAAGTTCGTCGAACTCGACCGCGGGCACGCCCAGGCCGGCCCGCTCAACGACAACCTGATCCCCGCGGATCGCAACGTCGACTCGGCCGACCTCGACCAGGTGCTCGACGTGCTCGATCCGCCGACGCGCGACGCGCTGGCCTCCACCGTGCGCCAGCTCGGCGGCGGCGCGGCCGGGCACAGCCAGGATCTGCACGACCTGCTCGAACACCTGCCCGCGGAGCTCAACGGGCTCGGTACCGTCGCCGGCTCGCTGAGCGCGCCGCAGGCAGACCTGCCCGCGCTCCTGGCGCGTGCCGACCAGCTGGCAGGCTCGTTCGCCGGGCACACCCAGCAGCTGGCCGATCTCGTCGGCCAGCTGGGGACCACCGCAGACGCGCTGGCCGTCGACGGCGGGAAACCGTTGCAGGACACCATCAAGGGCCTGCCCGGCACGCTCAGCGACGCGCGTTCGGCCCTCGACTCACTGGACCAGCCGCTCGCCGACCTGCACGGCGCGCTGAGCGTCGCGCGGCCGGGCCTGGCCGCACTCGGCCAGGCGACTCCCGACCTGCGCGGCGTGCTGCGGGAAGGGCCGGCGCCGCTGAACCTCGTGCCGGGTGTGGCGCAAGCCGCCGAACCGGCACTGGGCGACCTGACCACCACACTGGCCGACGCCCGGCCGCTCGCGCCCGAGCTCTCGCGCGGGCTGGTGGACGCCGCACTGCCACTCAACACCCTTGCCCCGTACAGCACCGAAGTCGTCGAGTTCTTCCGGCGGATCGAAAGCATGGTGTCGACCGAGGTCGCACCGGGCGTGCACGGCGCCCGCGTCGGTGTCGCGGTCGAAGGGCCGTCCATCCTGACCGGCGGGGTGCTCAAGGATCCGTTGCAGGGCCAGGACGCCTACCCGGCGCCCGGTCAGGCGGACCGTGAGCACACCTCGTCGCCGGTGAACATCCTCCCGGGAGGGAACAACTGATGGCGGCGAAGCTTCGCAAACCCGTCGTGCTCGGCGCGGTCCTGCTGATCCTGGTGGTGGGCGCGCTGCTGGCCGTCTACCAGAAGGAAAAGATCGGCACGATGCTGGCGTCGGGCGAGAAGGTGCAGGCCGTGTTCGCCAGGGACTACCGGCTCGTGGCTAACAAGTCCGACGTCAAGCTGGCCGGCGTCGTGGTCGGCAAGGTCACCGACATCGGCAAGGACGACAAGGGTCAGTCCGTGGTGTCGATGAAGGTGGACGACGGCACGACCGGCAGGCTCGGTACGACGCCGTCCGCCATCATCCGGCCCACCACGCTGCTCGGCGGCAACTACTACATCGAGCTGGTTCCCGGTGGCGGCCGCAAACCGTACGACGGCACACCGATCCCGGCCTCGCGCACGTCGATCCCGGTCGAGCTGGACCAGGTGCTCGCCGCCATCCCGGGCCGCGCGCGGGAGTCCATTCAGGACACCACCCGGCTGACCGACCAGACGCTGCGGGCCGGCGCCGGTTCGGCCGCGGGCGACCTGCTGCACGACGCGCCGGGCACGCTCGCTCCGGCGGGCGACGTGCTGTCCGCGTTGCAGGGGACGCAGCCGCGGCAGGACCTCTACCAGCTGGTGCCGGACCTGGACGCCGCGGCCGCCGCGATGACGCACCAGGAGGGGCAGCTCGCCGACGTCATCGGCTCGCTCAGCACTGTGAGTGGGAGCCTGGCGGCCCAGCGGGCACCGCTGGCCGACACGGTGGCCGACCTTCCCTCGACGCTGTCGTCGACGAAGGACGGACTCGGCGCGCTGCAGGGCACACTGCAGCGGCTGACGACGACGGCGGTCAGCGCCCGTCCCGCGGTCGCTGAGCTGGCACCGCTGCTGCAGAAGGCCAATCCGGTGGTGCAGCAGGCGCGTCCGCTGGTCAACGACCTGCGCCCGCTGCTGCACCAGGCATTGCCACTGGTGAACGAGCTGGTGCCGACCGCGAGCCAGGCGACGGCGACGTTGAACAACGTGGCCGGTCCCGTGCTGGACCGGGTGAACGGCCCGATCGCGAACACGGTGCTCTCCCCGTGGACCGGCACCGGCGCGTACCAGGGCGACGGCGGCAACGGCCACAAGTTCTACGAGGAACTGGGCTACCTCGCCGCGCACACCGCGAACCTTTCCCAGTACGGCAACAACAACGGGCGCATGCTCGGGCTCGGTCTCGGCGCGGGCGTGTCCAGCGTGGGCGGTAACGACCCCGGCACGGCGCAGCTCCTGCAGTCGCTCGGCCTGCTGCCCGGCGGCGGCGTCCAGCTGGTACCTCCGCCGAACAACTCCGGGGACACCTACACCCCTGAGCCGGCGACGGCACCGGGCAAGGACCACGTCGGGCAGGGTGTGCTGCCACCGCTGCCGTTACCGGGGAACTAGGAGCATTGCGATGAAAAAGAACTTCTCGATGCGCCGCACCTGGGAACGGATCCGGACCGTACCCGGCCTCGGGCGCAACCTGCTCACCGTGGCGGTGCTGATCGTGCTCGGCGTGGTCAGCGCCACCACCATCCTCGGCAATCAACGCTTCGTCCCGCCGTGGCAGGACCGCTACGAGTTCTCGGCCGACTTCGCCGAGGCGCCCGCCGTCAATCCGGGGCAACAGCCCAAGGTGCGCATCGCGGGCGTCGAGGTCGGCCAGATCACGGACAGCCAGGTGAGCCCGGACGGCAAGGCGCGGCTGACGCTCTCCCTGGAACCCGGCCATCCCATCTACACCAACGCGCATCTGGTGCTGCGGCCGACCAACCCGCTCAACGAGATGTACGTGGAGGTCAACCCCGGCGGCCCACCCGCGGCCCCGCTACCGGCCGGCGGCGTCATCCCCGTCGGGCAGACCGAACGTCCGATTCAGCCCGACGAGGTGCTCAACCATCTCGACGACCGAAGCCGGGCGGCGCTGACCGACCTGCTCTCGACCTCCGACGTGGCGCTGGCGAGCGCACCGGCCAAGCTTCCCTCCGGCCTGCGGGCCGCCGACGGCACAGTGGTCGACGCGAAGCCGGTGCTGGACGCGCTCGCCGCGCGACGGGAGAACATCGCGAAGCTGGTGACGGCCCTGTCCCAGATCAGCACGGCGGTCGGGCACAACGACGCGCGGCTGACCCAGCTGATGAACTCGACCCAGCAGACGTTGTCGACGCTGTCGCAGCACAGCGGCGACCTCGAGGCCACGCTGGCGCAGCTGCCGGGCACCGCCGACCAGCTCAAGAACGCGATGAACGGGGTATCGGGGCTGACGACGGAGCTGAATCCGGTACTGGACAACGTCAACCGCGTGTCCGGCCAGCTGCCGGACACACTGCGCAAGCTGTCCGGGACGGTGGACAACCTCGGGGCGACCGTCCGGGCGGCCGCACCGGTCGTCTCGGCGGCGGGACCCGCGGTCGGCGACCTCAGCCCGCTGGTGTCGAACGTGCACCAGGCGCTGGGCTCCCTCCAGCCGCTGACGCAGGACCTGATCCCCGACTCCGCCACGCTGGTCACCTACCTGGGAGACCTGCAGGCGTTCATCTTCAATACCAACGGCGCGTTCAGTCTTTCGGACGCGAACGGCGGTTTCATCCGCGGCCACGTCGCCGTCCCGCTGCCCGACGCGGGCGTGCTACCCGGGACGCACGGCGGCAACACTGGTGGGAGCCACCCATGAGGATCTTCAAGGGAACCGCGGGCAAGGTCACGGTCCTCGGTGCGTTCTTCGTCCTGTCGATGGTGTATCTGGGTTACCTGTTCGACCGTGCCGGGGTGAGCAACCCGCTGGCGTCGTCGGACTCCTACACCATCTCCTTCGACACCAACGACGTCGACAACCTGATTCCCGTCGGGGACGTCCACATCGCCGGTGTCAACGTCGGCAAGGTGCAGGACGTCACGCACCAGAACGGGACCGCGACCGTCGTCGTCGGCCTCGACCCGGAGGCGGTCCCGGTGCACCAGGGCGCCACCGTCCGCGTCGGCGCGAAATCGCTCGCCGGAGAGTCCTATGTGGACATCGAGGACGGCCAGGGCCCGGCGCTGCCGTCGGGCACCAAGCTCGCCCCCGGCGCGGTGCAGCCTGCCGTGCAGCTGCGCGATGTAGTGGCCGGGCTCGACCCGAAGACCCGTGACGCGCTCGGTGGCGTGTTGCGCACGGCGGGCGCGGGGACCGCCGGAACCGAGCAGGACGTGACGAACGCGCTGACCGGGCTGGGTGCGCTCGGCCGCGAGGGCTACACCGCGATCGACGCGATCGCGGGGCAGTCCCAGGATCTGACCGCGCTCGCCCAGCAGACCACGGTCGTGCTCGACGCGCTCAACACCGGCGAGGGACAGATCGGGACGCTCGTCGCACAGGCGCAGAAGCTGACGTCGGCCACGAGCGGACAGCAGCAGAGCCTCGCCGACACCGTCCGCAAACTGCCGGGCGTGCTGACCAGCACCCAGACCGCGACCACCAAGCTCCGCGATCTCTCCGGCGCACTGGGGCCGGTCGCCGCGGATCTGAACCAGGCGGCACCGCCGCTCGACACCGCGCT
>DASZUO010000042.1:0-5868 GCA_035547575.1 Amycolatopsis sp.
CGTTCTGTTCCGCGTGCGAGCGCACCCGGCTCACCGCCGACGGCGCTGTGCGGTCGTGCCTGTGCAGTAATGACGAGACCGACCTGCGTGGCCTGCTGCGGGGCGGCGCGGACGACGAGACGGTGGCCGACGCGTGGCGCATGACCATGTGGGGCAAGCTTGCGGGACACGAGATCAACGAGGCGGGTTTCGCGCAGCCGATCCGGCCGATGAGTGCGATCGGGGGCTGAGGTTCGTGGCCACGGTCCTGGTGCGTTATTTCGCGTCCGCGAGGGCCGCGTCCGGTGTGGAGCAGGAGACGCTCCGGCTGCCCGCCGGAGCGTCGGTCTCGCAGGCGCTCACGCTGCTGCGCGAGCGGCACCCGGAGCGCCTCCCGCGCGTCCTCGACGCCGCCAGCTTCCTGCTCGACGGCGTCGCCGTCCGGGACACGGCCCGACCCGTTCCCGACGGGGCCGAACTGGACGTGCTTCCTCCGTTTGCCGGTGGTTAGTACTCCGTTTGCCACACGTTTCCATGCCGCACCAACGGACCAGTCGCGCCGTGGCGACGTGACACAGACCTCACGATCAGTGAAATATCTCGGAGAGGAAACGGCGAGGTAACGGTGCCTCGACCAGGCGAAACGCCCAGATCGCACTAGGTTGCGTGTCGTTACTGTGATGTAGCTCACATACCGATTAATTTCCGATCACGGTCGTCGTTACGTACCGTCGCTTTTCGGCTGGCCCCGACCGGCCACGGCAAGACCGGGATTCCGATGCGCCAAACCCTGTCCGGCGGAATCCCGGACCCGATACCCCGAGCGAAAGAAGCTTCCGGACAGGGACGGAGGGGACCCGACCCGCACGGCTGTGCGGAGACGGTTCGCGGCCCGGATCCCGCCGGGCGGCACGGACCCACCCCAGGGTTCGCCCCGCAGCCATCCGGCTCGTCGGCGCGGAAGTCCGAGTTGATTCGAAATGTCCTACCGAGGCAAGCACCGCAAGCTGTCCCCCGCCGCCCGCAACATCGCTCGCGTTGCCATCGCGGGCATCGCCGTCGGCACCCCGCTGGCCATCGCTGCGACCCCCGCGCAGGCTGCCAGCGTCAACTGGGACGCGATCGCGCAGTGCGAGAGCGGTGGCAACTGGAACACCAACACCGGTAACGGCTACTACGGCGGTCTGCAGTTCACGCAGAGCACGTGGAAGGCCTATGGCGGCACTGGCAGCCCGCAGGGCGCGTCGCGCGAGCAGCAGATCGCGGTGGCGGAGCGGGTCATGCAGGGCCAGGGCATCGGCGCATGGCCGGTGTGTGGCAAGAAGGGTGGCTCGGCGTCGAGCTCGGTCAAGAAGAACACCACGACCAAGAAGAGCGCTCCCGCCAAGAAGGCCACCCCCAAGGCCGCTCCGGCGCCGAAGAAGACCGTCAGCGCCCCGGCGGCGACCAGCCTGCCGACCTCCAACCCGAACGGTGACTACACCGTCGTGGCCGGCGACACGCTGTCGAAGATCGCCCAGCAGAAGGGCGTCGAGGGCGGCTACCAGAAGCTCCAGCAGCTCAACGCCCAGTACATCTCGAACCCGAACCTGATCCTGGTCGGACAGAAGATCGCCACCAAGTGACCTGCTAAAGGCCGCTCACGGCGCGATCAGTGCTCGGAGTGCCCGCGAAGCGGGTAGCTCACGGCGCGGTTGAGTGAGGGCCCCACCGCTTTCCCCCGGGCGGTGGGGCCTTCGCCACAACCGCCGGCAGGTTGTGGTTCGCCGGCAGGTTGTGGTTCGCCGGCGGGTTGTGGTTCGCCGGCAGGTTGCGGTTCGCCGGCGTTTGTGGCTCGCCGGCGCGTTGTGGCTCGTCGGCGGGTTCTGGCTCGTCGGCGTTTGCCGGGTCCGGCGCCTTCGACGGCGCATGCGGTCTTCGTCGCCGCGCGGCAACGGTGGCCGTCATCCCCGGCACCGAGCCTCCGGCCCGGTGCAGCGCGAGCTACGGGGAGTTGACCCACTCATCGGTGCCGTCGGCGAAGTGCTGGTGCTTCCAGACCGGCAGGCGCGACTTCACCTCGTCCACCAGTTCGGCACAGGCGGCGAACGCCTCGCCGCGGTGGTCGGCCGACACGGCGCACGCGAGCGCCACATCGCCGATCTCCAGCGCGCCCAGCCGGTGGCTCACCGCCACCGCCCGCACGCCGGCACGCCGCCCGGCCCCCTCCGCGACCACCCTGGCCAGCACGTCGCCGGCCGTCGGGTGGCCCTCGTAATACAACTTCCGCACCGACTTGCCGCCGTCGTGGTCGCGCACCACCCCGCCGAAGGTCACCACGGCCCCGGCCGCCCGGTCGTCGACCAGCTCGGCATGCGACTCCACCGACAGGGGTTGCTCCGTCACCTGCGCCAGCGCGATCCGCGGTGCCGCCACCTGACTCGGCGCGCTCCCGCCCTCGTGCACGGCCGCGTGACCGGTGGCGCTGTCCTCCGCCTGGCCGGGCCGGGGATGGTCCGCACCGGCCAGCTGGTCCAGCGCATGGCCGAGCACGCCCTCCAGCACACCCAGCCCGTCCTTCACGCCGCCACGCGAACCGGGCAGGTTGACCACCAGGGTGCGGCCCGCGACGCCAGCGAGGCCGCGCGACAGCACAGCCGTCGGTACGTTCGGCAGGCCAGCCGCCCGTATCGCGTCGGCGAGGCCGGTGAGCTGGTAGTCCAGCACCGCCGAGGTCTCCTCCGGGGTGCGGTCCGTCGGCGAGATGCCGGTGCCGCCCGTGGTGATGACGACGTCGACCTCGTCGTTCAGGCATTGCCGCAGTGCCTTGCCGACCGGCTCACCATCGGGCACCACCAGCGGCTCCGGCACGTCGAACGCCCGCTCCGCCAGCCAGCCTGCGATCACCGGCCCGGTGGTGTCGGCGTACACGCCGCCGGCGGCGCGGTTCGAGGCCACGATCACTCGTGCGGTACGTCCCATCTACGTCTCCCGGGTCCAGGTTCCGGTCTTGCCGCCATCCTTGCGCTCCAACCGAACCCGGTCCAATATCGCGGCGGGGTCGACGGCCTTGATCATGTCGTGCACGGTCAGCCCGGCCACCGCAACCGCGGTCAGCGCCTCCATCTCGACGCCCGTCCGGTCCGTCGTCCGCGCGGTCGCCTCGATCCGAATCTCGGACTCACCGAGCTCGAACTCGACGCGCACGCCGGACAGCGCGATCTGATGACACAGCGGGATCAGCTCCGGCACCTTCTTCGCGCCCATGATCCCCGCGATCCGCGCCGTGGCGAGCGCGTCGCCCTTGGGCAGGCCGTTCGCGGACAGTAACCCGATCACCTCGGTCGTGGTCCGCACGACGCCGGTCGCGATCGCGGTGCGCGCGGTGGCGTCCTTGCCCGAGACGTCGACCATGCGCGCGGCGCCGGCGCTGTCGACGTGGCTGAGTTCACTCACAAGGCCGAGACTAGCTCGCGGCGCCGGACCGGCGGGCCGCGCGCTTCACGGCTTCGGCCACCGCAGGGGCGACCGCCGAGTCGAACACGCTCGGCACGATGAACGACGCGTTGAGCCGGTCGTCCACCACATCGGCGATCGCGTTGGCCGCGGCCACCAGCATCTCGTCGTCGATGTCGTGCGCCTGCGCGTCGAGCAGCCCGCGGAACACACCAGGGAAGGCGAGCACGTTGTTGATCTGGTTCGGGTAGTCGCTGCGGCCCGTCGCCACGACCGCCGCGTGCTTCTGCGCCTCGAGCGGGTCGATCTCCGGGTCCGGGTTGGCCAGCGCGAACACGATCGCGTCCTTGGCCATCGTCGCGACCTGGTCGGCGCCGAACAGGTTCGGCGCGGACACTCCGATGAAGACATCCGCGTCGACGAGCGCGTCGTGCAGCGTGCCGGACACGTTGTCCTTGTTGGTGGTCTCGGCCAGCCGGCGCAGGTTGTCGTCGAGATTCGTCCGGCCCGCGTGCACGATGCCGTCGATGTCGGCGGCGATCACGTCGGTGGGCTTCTTGCGCAGCAGCAACCGGATGATCGCCGACCCGGCCGCGCCCGCGCCGCTCACGACGATCTTGCAGTCCTCGATGTCCTTGCCCACCACGCGCAGGGCGTTGCGCAGCGCGGCGACCACGACGATCGCGGTGCCGTGCTGGTCGTCGTGGAACACCGGGATGTCCAGTTGCTCGCGCAGCCGCTGCTCGATCTCGAAACAACGGGGCGCGGCGATGTCCTCGAGGTTGATGCCCGCGTACACCGGCGCCAGCGCCTTGACGATCTTGATGATCTCCTCGGTGTCCTGGGTGTCCAGGCACACCGGCCAGGCATCGACGTCGGCGAACTTCTTGAACAGCGCCGCCTTGCCCTCCATCACCGGCAGTGCGGCCGACGGGCCGATATTGCCCAGCCCCAGCACGGCCGACCCGTCCGTGACGACCGCGACCGTGTTGCGCTTGATCGTCAGGCGGCGCGCGTCGGCGGGGTTCGCGGCGATCGCCCGGCACACGCGTGCGACGCCCGGCGTGTACGCGCGGGACAGATCGTCACGGTTGCGCAACTGGACCTTGGGCGAGACCGAAAGCTTGCCGCCGAGATGCATGAGAAAGGTGCGGTCGGAGACCTTGCGGACCCGCACACCCGGCAGGGCGTCGAGTTCCTTCGTGACATCCTCGACGTGGTCGGCGTTGGAGACGTTCGCGGTGATGTCGACCACGATCGCCTCGGCGGTCGACTCGACGACGTCGAAGGCGGTGAGCACGCCGCCCACCCGGCCGACGGCGGTGGTCAGGTCACCGGCGGCACTCGCCGACGGTGGCGCCTCAACACGAACAGTGATCGAATAACCGGGGCCGGGAACCGGCACTGTCGTTACCCCTTACGTGATTTACTTGTAGATCTCGGTCTCCGGGTGCACGTAGGGCACCGACTCGAGCGGGAACGTCAGGTCGCCGAACGGGGACAGCGCGCCCTGCCGGTCGGCCGCCAGTTCGGTGACCGGGTGTTCACCATCGGGAACTTTCGGCCAGGCCGGGTCGATCCGCTCGGATTTCTTGCCGTTGTCGCCTTTGGCCACGTCAACCTCCTGCACTCACGGGGACAACCCTGGCGTTCAGTTTGCCTCAACGCGCCGGGCCGCATCAGGCCAGGGCGGTATCCTCACCTGTGATGCCCGCGACCTCTCTGGCGGACTGGCTGCGTTGCGCGTCCGACGACGAGTTGGCCGCGCTGCTGCAGGCCAGGCGCGACCTGGCCACCCCACCGCCCCCCGACAGCACAGTGCTGGCCACCCGCGCCGGCACGGCCGGATCCGCGGCACGCGCCCTGGAAGACCTGGACACGTTCACGCTGGCGGTGCTGGACGCGCTGCTCGTCGCCGACGCCGACACCGAGCCCGCCCCGCTGGCCGTGGTAGCGGACCTGGTTGGCGCCGATCCGCGGTCCGCGCTGGATCAGCTGAAGGCCCGTGCGGTCGCGTGGGGCGATGAGGACGCGCTGCGCGTGCTGCCGGTCACCCGGGAGATCGTCGGCCCGTTTCCCGCCGGGCTGGGCACGTCGGTGCCGGAACTGGCCGGGTTCGATCCGGCCGGCCTGAGCGAGGACGAGCGCGGCGTGCTGAGCGCACTGGCGGCGGGGCCGCCGATCGGCCGCAGCCGCGACGCGGCCATCGAGGTCACGCTGGAGCAGGCCACCACGCCCGTGCAGCGGCTGCTCGCGCGCGGGCTGCTGCGCCGGCGCGACCAGGGCACGGTCGAACTGCCGCGCGAGGTCGCGCTGGCGTTGCGGGGCGGGCACACCTGCTCGCCGGGTGCGCTGCACGAACCGGCGCTGCCCGTCAACCCGCATCAGCAGTCCACAGTGGACGAAGCTGCCGCCGGTGAGGCGATGGAGTTCCTGCGCCGCATGGAGACCCTG
>DASZUO010000043.1:0-11626 GCA_035547575.1 Amycolatopsis sp.
AACCCCCTCACCCACGCCCTCCAGCTGGCACGCGAGACCCTTCCGCCGATGCACCCCGCCGGGCGTCCGTTCGTCGCCGGCGGGGTCGCTGCGACCCTGCTGCTGCGGCGGGTGTGGAAGCCGCTCGGCACGGCGGCCGGGCTGGCCACGCTGGCCACCGCGGCCTTCTTCCGCGAGCCGCGCCGCGTGCCGCCAGGGCGTGACGGGCTCGCGCTCGCCGCCGCCGACGGCGTGGTGTCTTTGATCGAGGAGGCCACACCGCCGCCCGAGCTGGGGCTGCCTGCCGAGCCGCGGACGCGGGTCAGCATCTTCCTGTCGGTGTTCGATGTGCACGTGCAGCGCGCCCCGGCCACCGGGATGGTGGAGCGTGTCGCCTACCGGCCGGGCAAGTTCCTCTCCGCCGACCTGGACAAGGCCAGCGAGGACAACGAGAGAAACGCCGTGTTGCTGCGCACCGTCGACGGCCACGAACTGGTCGTCGTGCAGATCGCGGGGCTGGTGGCGCGGCGCATCGTGTGCCAGATCTCCGACGGCGACAAGGTTTCGGCCGGGGATACGTATGGTCTGATCCGCTTCGGTTCGCGCGTGGACACCTACCTGCCCGCGGGCAGCCGGGTACTGGTCACCAAGGGCCAGCGCACGATCGGTGGCGAAACCCCGCTCGCCGAGCTCCCCCAGGAGAAGGCCTGATCATGGTCCGCTCGATGACCCCGAACGTCCGGCTGCTGCCGAACGCCATCACCGTGCTCGCGCTGTGCGCCGGCCTGTCGTCGGTACAGTTCGCGCTCAACCACAACTACGTACTCGCGATCGGCGCGATCGGGGTCGCCGCGGTGCTGGACAGTCTCGACGGCCGCATCGCGAGACTGCTCGACGCGACGTCCAAGATGGGCGCCGAACTGGACTCACTGTCCGACGCGGTCTCGTTCGGTGTGGCGCCGGCGCTGGTGCTCTACATCTGGCACACGGACACGCAAGGCATCGGCTGGGTCGTCTCGCTCGTGTTCGGGGTGTGCATCGTGCTGCGGCTGGCCCGGTTCAACACGTTGCTGGAAGTGGAGAAACCGCCCTACGCGAACGAGTTCTTCACGGGCGTGCCCGCGCCGGCGGGTGGTCTGCTGGTGCTGCTGCCGCTGATCACCACCCTCGAGTTCGGGGACGGCTGGTGGTCGGCGAAGCCGGTCGTGTGGATCTGGACGGTCGCGATCGCGTTGCTGCTGATCAGCCGGATCCCGACACTGTCACTCAAGACGGTGAAAGCCCCGGCGAAGGCCGCGGCGCCGCTGCTGGTGCTGGTCGGCCTGCTGGCCGCGGCGATCATCCAGTATCCGCTGGTCGCGCTGGCCGTGGCGCTGGTCCTCTACTTGGTGCACATCCCGTACGCGGTGCGCCGGTATTACTGGCTGGCCAATCACCCGGAGGCGTGGAACGTGCCGCTGCGCGAGCGCCGCGCGATCCGCCGCGCGCGCAGTACGCGCCGGCTGCGCCTGCGGCGGCCGAAGCTGCCGCGTGTCGCGGGCGCGTCGGGCCTCAACGTCAGGTTGCCGCGCACCGGCAACGGCCACGTCGTGCGGGCGGTGCGGACGTTCACGCCGGACTCGCAGGACCGCAACCGGCGCCGTAGCTGGCGCCGCATCGGCCTCCGGCAGCGCAACCGCTAGGCCAATCCGTTCAGGAACAGCTCGAGCTGGAACTCGAAGTCCTGCGCACAGTCGATCTCGGCGAGCACCGGCAGAACCTGATGCAGGTTCGGGAATTCCCTGGCGCTGACCGTACGCCGGAACCACTCGACGGGCGGGGTCTGCGCGGCTTCCGCGGTCAGGCCTGACGAGTCGACCAGCACGGCGCCGAAAACCATGCCCAGCAGCGAGCGGTAGCCGCGCGCGGCGCGGTAAGGGTCGAGCCCCGCGTCGAGCAACGCGCCGATGATCGCGTCGATGAGCCGCAGCGCGCCGACGGTGAGCGGGTTCGCCTCGTCCGACACGAGTGCCCGCGCGATCACCGGATGCTCGTTGAACGCGGCGAACGTGCCATTGGCGAGCACGCGCAACCGTTCCTGCCATGGGAGCGCCCGGTCCGGCAGCGGCACGCTTTCGAAGACCCTGGCGGCGATGCCGTTGAGCAGATCGCGCTTGTTCTCCACGTGGTTGTAGAGCGACATCGCCTCGACGCCGAGTTCGCCGGCCAGCTTGCGCATGGACAGGCCCGCCAGCCCGTCGCTGTCGGCCAGCCGCAACGCGGCGTCGAGCACCTTGTCCCGGGTGAGCGTTTCGCGGGCCATGGGTTTACAGTGTAAGTACTTACAGTGTAAGTCTGCGAAGGGACCGCCCATGGACGTCGAAGCCCTGCTCACCACGACCCGCTCGGTACGCCGCAAACTCGACCTCGACCGGCCCGTGGAACGGGATGTGCTCACCGACTGCATCCGCATCGCGATGCAGGCCCCGATGGCAGGCAACATGCTCGATGCGCTGCGCTGGGTCGTCGTGGACGACCCAGCCCTCAAGACGCGGATCGCCAAGCCCTTCCGCGACGTCGGCCTGGCCATGATCGCCGAACACGGCAAGGGCATCCCCGAAAGCAAGCTGGCCTCGCCCCGCTACCTGATGGAGGTCGTCGACCGGGTTCCCGCGCTCGTGTTCCCGTGCCTGCGCGGTCGGCCCGAGGGCGAGCACGTGATGCTGACCAGCTTCTACGGCTCGGCCTATCCGGCGATCTGGAACTTCCAGCTCGCGCTGCGGTCGCGGGGTCTGGGCAGCACGATCACCGGCTATCACCTGCTGGGGCACGAGCGGGAGGTCAGCGACCTGCTCGGCATCCCCGAGGGCTACACGCAGATCGCGATGCTGCCCGTCGGCTACACCACACAACGCGACTTCCGGTCGGCCGCGCGCCCGCCCGCCGAGGAGATCACGTACTTCGACCGCTGGGCAGGCTGAACGCGGGCATCCGGCGCCGGGCAGGCCCTAAGGTGAACCCGTGAGCGAGCCGCAGATCACGCTGACCCTCCGGCACACCCCGTCGGCACTCGACACCCGTCGCGGAGTCGTGCGACTGCACCCCGAGGTGCTCGACGCGCTCGGGCTGCGCGCGTGGGACGCGGTGCACCTGACCGGCGCGCGCGTCAGCGCCGCGTTGGCCGCGCCCGGCGACTCGGCCAACGCGCCCGGTTTCGTGCTCGCCGACGACGTGACGATGTCGAACCTCGGTGTCACGGAGGGCTCCGAGGTCGTCGTGGCGCCGGCGCGCGTGTCGGCCGCCCGCTCGGTCACGGTCGCGGGGTCGCGGCTGGCGAGCGCCTCGGTCTCGCCGCACACGCTGCGCCTCGCCCTGATCGGCAAGGTGCTCACCGTCGGCGACGCCGTGTCCCTGCTGCCGCAGGATCTCGCGCCGCCGCCGGGCTCGGACGTCGCGTCGGTGCGCGGGCAGTTGTCCCGCACGATCGGCGCCACCTGGACGTCGGAGCTGCTCACCGTCACCGCGACCGACCCGGTCGGCGTGGTCGCGGTCGGGCAGTCGACGGTGGTCGGCTGGCGCGAAGCGGCGGCCACGCCCGCTGCCCCGCCGCCGCGGGAGTCCACTGTGGAGGTGCCGCTCGCACCCGTCGCCGTCGAGGACGAGGAGACGGCCAGGGCCATCGCGGACCTCGTGGGCGCCGAGGCGCCCGCCCACACGCTGACCGAGTGGTTCGACCTCGCATTCCGGCGGCCCGACCTGCTCACGAAGCTGGGCACGTCGGCGCGGCTCGGCGTGCTGCTGTCGGGTCCGGAGGGCGTCGGCAAGGCGACGATGGTGCGGGCCGTCGCGGCGGCGGAGGACGTGCGCCTGCTGTCGCTGGCCGCGCCGAGCATCGCCGTGCTGGAGCCGAACGCGGCCGCGTCGATCCTGCGCGACACGCTCGGCAAGGCCACCGCGAACGGCCCGACCGCCCTGCTGCTCACCGACATCGACGCGCTGCTGCCCGCGTCCTCGCCGCCGCCCGTGGCGACGATCGTGCTCGACGAGCTGCGCACCGCCCTCGACAAGCCGGACTTCGCGCTCGTGGCGACCACGGCGCATCCGGAAGCGTGCGACCCGCGCCTGCGCGGTGCCGACCTACTCGACCGTGAGCTGTCGATCCCGTTGCCGGACGCCAAGATCCGCACCGAGTTGTTGCGCGTCCTGCTGCGGGACGTGCCCGTCGAACAGGGTCTCGACTGTGGCGCACTCGCCGACCGCGCCCCTGGCTTCGTCGCCGCCGACCTGGTCGCGCTGCGCCGCGACGCCTCTGTGCGTGCGGCCCTGCGGCAGCGCGAGGCCGACGAACCGCGGATCTCGCACCAGGATCTGGTCGACGCGCTCGACACCGTCCGTCCGATCTCGATGTCCACTTCGGACACCCTCGCGACCGGCGGGCTCAGTCTCGACGACGTCGGCGACATGACCGAAGTCAAGCAGTCGCTTACCGAGGCGGTGCTGTGGCCGCTGCGCTACCCGGATTCCTTTGCCCGCCTCGGAATCGAGCCGCCGCGCGGTGTGTTGCTGTACGGCCCGCCGGGCGGCGGCAAGACGTTCCTCGTGCGCGCGCTCGCCGGCACCGGCGCGTTGAACGTGTTCGCCGTCAAGGGTGCCGAGCTGATCGACAAATGGGTCGGCGAGTCGGAACGGGCCGTGCGCGAACTGTTCCGCAAGGCCCGCGAGGCCTCGCCCGCGCTGATCTTCCTCGACGAGATCGACGCGCTCGCGCCACGGCGCGGCCAGTCCAGCGACTCCGGGGTGGCCGACCGGGTGGTGGCGTCGTTGCTGACGGAACTGGACGGCGTGGAGCCGATGCGCGATGTGGTCGTGCTCGGCGCGACCAACCGGCCGGAACTGGTCGACCCCGCTCTGCTGCGACCCGGCAGGCTGGAGCGACTGGTCTACGTTCCGCCGCCGGATGCCGAGGCACGGGCGGACATCCTGCGCGCCACGGCGAAGAACACGCCGATCGCGTCCGATGTGGACCTGGCCAGGACGGCGTCCGCTTTGGACGGCTACTCGGCGGCCGACTGCGCGGCACTGGTCCGGGAGGCGGCGCTCACCGCGATGCGCGAGTCCCTCGAGGCCACGGAGGTCACGGCGGCGCACTTCACCGCGGCACGGCAGAAGGTGCGCCCGTCGCTGGACCCGGCGCAGCTCGCGACGCTGGAGGCGTATGCGGAGCGGCGAGGCTAGGACCCCTTGGCGTGTAAGCCCTGGTAGTCGTTCGTGACGATGACGATGACACCGGGGCTGGAATTCTTGATGCCGTCGAAGCGCGGCTCGGCCTTCATGCCGAAGGCGGTCGCCAGCGCCTTGGCCGCGGTCTCCTCGTCGGTGCCCGGCGTGAAGTAGGCCGTGGTCGTCGGGATGACGCCGTAGGGGTAGTTGTCCGTGCTGACCACGTTCCAGCCGGCCGCGCGGAAATCGTCGGATGCCTTCGCCGCGAGCCCGTGAATGGTGCTGTTGTTGTAGACCCGCACCGGGACCCACTTCGCCGCCGCCTGATCCGCCGGGACACCGCCGTCGGGCCCGGTGGTCGCACCGGGCTGGCCGGAGGTTGCGGGCGGCGGGGTCGCGCTGGTCGGGCTTTCCGGGGGCGGGGTGGTCGTGGTCGTCGGCGCCGCCGAACTTGGCCCCGGCGCGGAGGTGCCGCTGGGGCCGGTGCTGCCGGGAGCCGGTGCCGCGGACGGCGACGGCGCGGCGGTCTGCTCGTTGTTCCCACCCGTCACGGCGGTGACGGTGCCGATCACGACGGCGACGAACGCGACGGCGATCAGCACCACCCCGGCCAGCCGCATCGGACGGGACAGCCCCTGGAGGAAGTTCATAGCGCCTCGATCCCCAACCGCCGGGCCACCCGCTTCCGCTGGCGGGTGGTGCGGATCTTGCGCAGCCGCTTGACCAGCATCGGGTCGGCACGCAACGCTTCGGGCTTCTCGAGCAGCCGGTTGAGGAGCTGGTAGTACCGCGTGGGCGAGAGGCCGAACTCCTCGCGGATCGCCTTCTCCTTGGCGCCGGCGTATTGCCACCACTGCCGTTCGAACACCAGGATGGCCAGCTCACGCTCGGACAGGCCGGAGGCGGGCTCGGGCGATGGCTGGCCGGCCATCGACTCCGCGGCGTCCATCTGACTCCTCAGCTTCGGCGAAACACACGGTTGTCATTCCGCGGCGCCATTGAACCACGAGGCCGGGAGGTGATTGTGGGATCACGCCCGGCGCGTCACGGTGTGCCGGTCGGTACGATCGCCTGTTGTGACGATCCACCCCATTCGTATCGCCGGCGACCCCGTGCTACACCGCCCCACCCGCGAGGTGGCGGACTTCGACGACGACCTGCGCACGCTGGTCGACGACATGTTCGAGACGATGTACGCCGCCGAAGGGGTCGGGCTCGCCGCGAACCAGATCGGGGTGGACCTGCGGGTGTTCGTCTACGACTGCCCCGACGAGGACGGCGTGCAGCACAAGGGTGCCGTGGTGAACCCGCGGCTGGAGACGTCGCCGATCCCGGAGACGATGCCGGACCCGGACGACGACTGGGAGGGCTGCCTGTCCGCACCCGGCGAGTCGTACCCGACGGGGCGCGCGGCCTGGGCGAAAGTGACCGGTTTCGACGCCGACGGCAAGCCGGTCGAGGCGGAGGGCAAAGGCTACTTCGCCCGTTGCCTGCAGCACGAGACCGATCATCTCGACGGCTGTCTGTACCTGGACCGGCTCGTCGGCAGGCACGCTCGCGCCGCGAAGAAGATGCTCAAGCACAACGAGTGGGGCGTACCCGGTCTTTCCTGGCTGCCGCCTCGGGACTGAGTTCGCCCACAGTGAAAGGGACGGCGATCCGTCCGGTTCCAGGCGCACACTGGTTATAGCTGTAACAATGTAATCAGGGTGGTGATCGTGGTGGACGATGCTGACGCCCTCGACGCCTACTCGCGCTCGGTCAGTTCCGTGGCCGCCGAGGTGACGCCGCATGTGGCAAGCCTGAGCCTGGCGCGCGGCGGCGGGTCGGGCGTCGTCTTCGCCGACGACGGGTATCTCATCACCAACGCGCACGTGGTCGGCCGGGACCGCAGTGGTGTCGCGACGTTCTCCGACGGCACCGAGGCGGACTTCACGGTGATCGGCGCGGATCCGCTGTCGGACCTGGCTGTGGTGCGGGCGCGCGGCACCGCGCCGCCCGGCGCCCGGCTCGGTGACGCGGACAAGCTCGTCGTCGGTCAGCTGGTGGTGGCGGTCGGGAGCCCGCTGGGCCTGGCCGGTTCGGTGACGGCCGGAGTGGTCAGCGCGCTGGGGCGCTCGCTACCGGTACGCACGCGCAGCGCGGGGCGGGTGATCGAGAACGTGATCCAGACCGACGCGGCGCTCAACCCCGGCAACTCGGGCGGCGCGCTGGCGGATTCGAGCGGGCGCGTGGTCGGTGTCAACACGGCCGTGGCCGGAATCGGCCTGGGGATGGCGGTGCCGATCAACTCCACGACGCGGCGGATCATCGACACGCTGCTGGTCGAGGGCAAGGTGCGGCGGGCGTATCTCGGTGTCGTCGGGACGCCTGCGCCTTTGCCGGACGAGGTCGCCGAGCACACGGGCCAGCGGGCCGGGCTGCGGGTGGTCGAGGTCGTGCCGGGCGGGCCGGCCCAGCGGGCGGGCCTGCACCCTGGCGACCTGGTGCTGACCGTGGGGCGCGAGCGTGTGGCGGACGCACAGGACATCCAGCGGCAACTGTTCGGCGAGGTGATCGGCACCCGCCTCGCGATCACGGTCCTGCGCAACGGCGCGATGGTCGACGTGATCGCGTTCCCGACGGAACTGCCCGGCTAGCGCTCCTTCGTCTGGAGCAGCGCACTTGAGGTACGCCGCTTCACGTGGCATGGTCGGAGGCACACGGAAATCGCGGGAGCTCGCGCCTTGGCGGGCTGAGAGGGTGGCTGGCCGTTGTGGCCGGTGTCACCGACCGCCGAACCTGGACCGGGTAATGCCGGCGTAGGGAGTGATCTTCTTGACAACGCTGGAAAACAATGCTGCCGTCACGGTGACCACCGGGCCGATCGCGGGCTCCCGCAAGGTCTACCACCAGACCGAATCCGGGCTGCGTGTTCCCGCACGGCGCATCGACCTTTCCAACGGCGAGCATTTCGACGTCTACGACACGTCCGGGCCCTACACCGACCCCGACGCCGTCATCGACGTCCACAGTGGACTCCAACCACTGCGCAGCGGCTGGTCGCAGGAACACGACACGCAGCTGGGCTGGGCGAAAAAGGGGGTCATCACACGGGAAATGGAGTTCGTGGCGGCCCGGGAGCGGGTCAGTCCCGAGCTCGTCCGGGACGAGGTGGCTCGCGGGCGGGCCGTGATCCCGGTCAACCGCAAACATCCCGAGACCGAACCCGTGATCATCGGGAAGAACTTCCTGGTGAAGATCAATGCCAACATGGGCAACTCGGCCGTGTGGTCCTCCGTCGAGGAAGAGGTCGACAAGATGGTGTGGGCGACCCGCTGGGGCGCCGACACGATCATGGACCTCTCGACCGGCAGGCGCATCCACCAGACCCGCGAGTGGATCATGCGCAACTCGCCGGTGCCGGTCGGCACCGTGCCGATCTACCAGGCACTCGAGAAGGTGGACGGCGACCCGGAGAAGCTGTCCTGGGAGGTCTACCGCGACACCGTGATCGAGCAGTGCGAGCAGGGCGTCGACTACATGACGGTGCACGCGGGCGTGCTGCTGCGCTACGTGCCGCTCACCGCGAACCGGGTCACCGGAATCGTCTCGCGCGGCGGTTCGATCATGGCAGCCTGGTGTCTCGCGCATCACCAGGAATCCTTCCTGTACACGCATTTCGAGGAACTCTGCGAGATCCTGCGTGCGTACGACGTCACCTTCAGCCTCGGTGACGGGCTGCGCCCCGGCTCCATCGCCGACGCCAACGACCGGGCGCAGTTCGCGGAACTGGAGACGCTGGGCGAGCTGACCCACATCGCCCGCGCACACGACGTGCAGGTGATGATCGAGGGCCCCGGCCACGTGCCGATGCACAAGATCAAGGAGAACGTGGAACTCGAGGAACGGCTCTGCGGCGAGGCGCCGTTCTACACCCTCGGTCCACTCGCGACGGACATCGCCCCTGGGTACGACCACATCACCTCCGCTATCGGCGCGGCGCAGATCGGCTGGTACGGCACGGCGATGTTGTGCTACGTCACGCCGAAGGAGCACCTCGGCCTGCCCAACCGGGACGACGTGAAGACCGGCGTCATCACCTACAAGATCGCCGCGCACAGCGCCGACCTGGCCAAGGGTCACCCGTACGCGCAGGAATGGGACAACGAGTTGTCCAAGGCGCGCTTCGAGTTCCGGTGGCAGGACCAGTTCAACCTGGCACTGGACCCCGACACCGCGCGCGCCTTCCACGACGAGACGCTGCCCGCCGAGCCGGCGAAGACCGCGCACTTCTGTTCCATGTGCGGGCCGAAGTTCTGTTCCATGCGGATCACGCAGGACGTCCGCAAGTACGCCGAGGAACACGGGCTGTCCACTGTGGATGCCATCGAGGCCGGCATGCGCGAGAAGTCCGCCGAGTTCGGCGAGCACGGCAACCAGGTGTACCTGCCGGTCGTGGAGCGATGACCGCCACCCCGAAAACCGCCCTCACCATCGCCGGATCCGACTCCGGCGGTGGTGCGGGTATTCAGGCCGACCTGCGCACCTTCTTCGCGTGCGGGGTGCACGGGATGACCGCGATCACGGCGGTCACCGTGCAGAACTCGCTGGGCGTGCAGGGTTTCACCGAGATCCCGGCGGACGTGGTGACGGCGCAGATCAAGGCCGTCGCCGAGGACATCGGCGTGGACGCCGCGAAAACGGGGATGCTGGCCACCGCCGAGATCATCGAGGCGGTGGCCAAGACGTTGGACGAGGTCCGGATCGGGCGGCGCGCGGACACGCCGTTCGTGGTGGACCCGGTCGCCGCGTCGATGCACGGCGACGCGTTGCTGCGGGAGGAGGCCCTGGAGGCGATCCGCACCGAGTTGTTCCCGCGCGCCACGCTGGTCACACCGAACCTGGACGAGGTGCGGCTGCTGACCGGTGTGGAGGTGACCGGGCGCGAGAGCCAGCGCCGCGCGGCCGACGCGTTGCTGGAGTTCGGTCCGCAGTACGTGCTGGTCAAGGGCGGGCACCTGTACGACGATCCGCGTTGCGTGGACCTGCTCTCCGACGGCACGCAGTACATCGAGCTACCCGGACGCCGGTACGACACGCCGCACACGCACGGCGGCGGCGACACGCTCGCGTCGGCGATCACCGCGCATCTCGCGATGGAACTGGGCGTGCCCGACGCCGTCGACGAGGGCAAGCGGTTCATCGAGCGGTGTGTCGCGGAGGCCTACCCGCTCGGCGCCGGGATCGGCCCGGTGTCGCCGTTCTGGCGCCTGCACTGTGCCGATTGAACCAACCCGACCGGCAGCCACGGCGATCCGCGAAGTCGGTCGGCCGCCGGTTGGTAGAGTCTGCCTACTTTGGTCGGATTGGTTGTAGATCCATGGGTGATGTTCCGAGTGCGCTGACCATCGCCGGCTCCGACTCGGGTGGGGCGGCGGGGCTGCAGGCGGACCTGCGCACGTTCCTGACCTGCGGGGTGCACGGTCTCGTCGCGGTGACGGCGGTGACCGTGCAGAACACGCTCGGGGTGCACGACCGCGCCGACATCCCGCCGCACATCGTGGCCGGGCAGATCGAAGCGGTCGCCGCGGACATGGGCGTTGGCGCGGCGAAGACCGGCATGCTCGCGTCGGCGGAGATCATCGCCGCGGTCGCGCAGGCGTGCGACCAGGCGAAGATCGGCAGCGAGATCCCGTTCGTGGTGGACCCGGTCGCCGCGTCGATGCACGGCAACCCGCTGTTTGACGACGCCGGGCTCACCGCGCTGCGTGACCTGCTGGTGCCGCGTGCGACCGTGCTGACGCCGAACCTGGACGAGGTGCGGCTGCTCACCGGGATCACGGTGACCGGCCGCGAGCAGATGCACGACGCGGCGATCGCGCTGCACGCGCTCGGGCCGCGGTACGTGCTCGTCAAGAGCGGTCACCTGCGGGAAGACCCCGAATGCGTCGACCTGCTCTATGACGGGTCGGGATTCCTGGAGCTACCCGGTCCGCGCATCGACACCCCGCACACCCACGGCGCCGGCGACACCATGGCGGCGGCCGTCACGGCCGGGCTGGCGCGCGGGATGGAGGTGCCCGACGCGGCCCGCTTCGGGAAGTGGTTCGTGGGCAACGCCGTCGCCCACTCCTACCCGATGGGCGCGAAGGTCGGCCCCGTCTCCGCGTTCTGGCGGCTGGCCCCGGAGGAGCGCTAATCCTCGTCGGACAACAGCGCTTCCATCGCGACGAGGCCGGCGGCGAGATCCTTCCGCAGCTCTGCCGGGAGCCGGTCGATGCGCTTGTTCAGCTCGTGCACCCTGTTGGATCGCACGCTGGAGAGGACGCGCGCGCCCTCCTCGGTCGCCGTCGCCAGCCAGGCGCGGCGATCCACCGGATCGGGCTCGCGGCGCGCGTAGCCCGCCTCGACGAGACCGGCCACGACCCGGGACAGCGTCGCCGCGGCGACCCCTACCGTCACGGCG
>DASZUO010000044.1:0-1581 GCA_035547575.1 Amycolatopsis sp.
TACGAGACCAGGGTCTACCAGCCGCCGACCGCGCTGGCGCGGCACGTGATCGAGCGTGACCAGTACTGCGTGTTCCCCGGCTGCCGGCGCAAAGCCGTTGATTGCGAGCTGGAACATCGCGTCCCCTACCCCCGCGGGCACACCAGCGCCGAGAACCTGGCCCCGGCGTGCAAACGCAGCCACGACGGCAAAACCGCCGGCGCCTGGCACCTCGACCGCCACCCCGACGGCACCTACACCTGGACCTCACCCACCAGGCACCAATACCGGTACCGCCCACCCGAGCTACCCGTACCCGAACCCGACCAGCCCCACGACCAACACCCACACGACCACAACGACGACCCGCCGCCGTTCTAGCGGTCGGCCACAGCCACGGCACCAGTCCGGACGACGGGTATCGGACGCCGCGGTTCCCGGACTCCACTGCCGCCGTCGCCGCCGGCCGTCCACTGCTCCGTCGCGACGATGTCGCCGGCGAGCTGCGCCGCGTCCCACCGCCGCCGGAACTCGGCCGCGATGCCGTCGACCTCGAGGTCGGTGAACTGCGTCAGCTCGCGCTCGGCGGCCAACCGCGTCCATCCAGGTGTCGCCGCAGACGAAGCGTCCGGGTAGTACGGGCGGACGTCGAACAGCCAGCCGGCCACGACAGCGGTCGCCTCGGGGACGTCACGGTCCGGCACGTCGAAGACGATCGTCGCTCGGCCCTCGCGCCACGGCAGCGGATCGGTCACGGAAACCCATGATGCCTCACCGGCGCGAGGGGAGGGTCAGTTCTGGTCGCGCAGGGGGAGGCGGGCGCCGAGCACGGCGAACGGACGCGCGTCACCGGGGAACAGGTAGCGCCGGCGCAGGTCACGGAAGCCGAGCCGGCGGTACATGCGGAACGCGCGCGTGTCCGAGTCGGGCGTCGAGAGCAGCATCGCGCCGTGCGGGATGCCGCCGGCGAGATCGAGCAGCACCTGCCGTCCCACGCCATGACCCTGGAACTCCGGCAGCACGTGCAGCTCGGACAACTCGAACGCGTCCGGCAGCCATTCCGCGGCAAGCTCGTCGGTCAGCGCCTTGCGCACCAGGTCGTGCCACCACTGGCCCGGAGCCGTCGTGTAGCCGTAGCCGAAACCGATCAACGTCCCGTCGCCTAGCAGCGCCGCACGACAGGCGAAACCCTCGTTGTGCGTGTGCCGACGAGCCGTGACCGCGCGCTGATCCGCCGCGCTCCGCGGATAGTTCATCGCGCGCGCATAGATCCGCATCGCCTCGTCCGCGCGAGCAGCGAACTGCGAGGCAGACCAGGTCTGCACGCTGGCCGCGGAATCGCTCACCGCCGCAGGAGTTGACCGCACCATTCGATCGTGCCGCATCGGGTCACGAACCGCGAACATCCGCCCCGACATCGGCCGGCGTGCCGCCGGTCAGACGCACCAATTCGTCATAGCTCGTCGGGAAAACCGCGTGCGGGATGCCACCGGCCGCCCACACCTGCGGGTAGTCCGCGAGCGCAGTGTCGACCAGCGTGCGGATCGGCGCCGGATGACCGACCGGTGCGACGCCGCCGATCGGCTGACCCGTCGCGGCGAG
>DASZUO010000045.1:0-8142 GCA_035547575.1 Amycolatopsis sp.
GCGGGCGGTCCGGATGATGGCGCGCCACCGCGAACTCGAGCGGGCGGGCCGCTGATGGGCGAGGTCTGGTTCTTCGACGTGGACGCCTGCCTCGTCGACTCGATGAGCGGCGCGTCGCTGCGCCCGCTGGCGCGGCCGATCCTGGAGGTGCTGCACGGGCGCGGCGCGCTCGTGGTGTGGTGGAGTGCCGGCGGGGCCACGCACGCGCGGGACATGGCGCGGCGGCACGATGTCGCCGCGCTGGTGCACGACTTCCTCGACAAGCCACCGCGCGGCGCCGACGGCAGGTGGAGCCTCGCGGGCCTGCCCAGCGGGCTGCGCCCGGACTTCTGCGTCGACGACCGCCCGGAGGACACCCCGCTCGGCCCCCGTACGGTCGCCGTCCCGCCCTACCTGGCCCCGGACCCGCACGACCGCGGCCTGCGCGACCTGCACATCTGCCTCACCACCGAAAATCAGAATATGATTTAGTCTCTTTACCAGTGCAGATCACTCATGAGGAGCGCATGACATGAAGATCGATGCCAGCCTTGGCGCGGATCTCGAGACAGCGCCGGACGTGGCGGCCGGCATCGAACGCGAAGGGTACGGCGGCGTCTGGGTGGGGGAGAACGCCTACGACCCGTTCCTGCTCTGCCTGCGCGCCGCGAGCGGCACCAGCACCGCCAGCATCGGCACCTCGGTGGCCATCGCGTTCGCCCGGACCCCGCTGACGCTGGCCGCCCCGGCCTTCGACCTGGCGCGCTTCACCAAGGGCCGGTTCATCCTGGGCCTGGGATCCCAGGTCAAGGCCCACATCGAGCGCCGGTACTCGATGCCGTGGTCGCACCCGGCGCCGCGGATGCGCGAACTGATCCTGGCGATGCGGGCGATCTGGGCGAAATGGCAGGACGGCACGCCGCTGGACTTCCGCGGCGAGTTCTACACGCACACCTTGATGACCCCGCACTTCTCGCAGAAGCCGCACGAGTACGGTCCGCCGCCGGTGTTCCTGGCCGGCGTCGGCCAGCGGATGACCGAGGTCGCGGGCGAGGTGGCGGACGGATTCATGCCGCACCCCTTCACGACGGTGCGCTACCTCACCGAGGTCACCATCCCGGCGCTGCGGCGCGGGCGGGCCAAGGCGGGCAAGGACGACCTGGACGGCTTCACGATCTGCGGCCAGTCGATGATCGCCATCGGGCGCACCGAGGAGGAACTGGCGAAGGCCGTCCGTGGCACGAAACGGCAGATCGCGTTCTACGCCTCCACCCCGGCCTACCGCCCGGTGCTGGACCTGCACGGGTTCGGTGACATCCAGCCCGAGCTGACCAAGCTGTCCAAAGAGGACCGGTGGCGGGACATGACCGGCCTGATCACCGACGAGATCCTGCACGAGTTCGCGGTGGTCGGCTCCCCTGCGGAGATCGGCAAGGGCCTGCGGGCCAAGCTCGGCGACGTCTTCGACCGCACCATCCTCTACACCCCCTACACCCTCGACCGGGAGATCCTGACCCCGGTGGCGGGTGGCCGATGAGCCATCCCTGGGACCGCCCGCTGGGGGTGTGGACGGTAGCCGAGCGGCATCCCGGCCTGCCCGCGATCCTCGACTGCCCGGCGGGCGAGCAACTGACCTTCGCCGCGCTCGCGGGCCGCGCGCACCGGATCGTGCACGCCATGCGCGCCCGTGGCGTCGGCCACGGCGACGTGGTCGGCCTGGTGCTGCCCAACGATCTGGACATGGTGCTGTGGCTGCTCGCGGCGGCGGAGGCGGGCTGGCGCTACGTCACGCTCAACCCGATGTCGACCGCCGAGGAGGTGGCGGCGATCGCCGCGCACGCGGAGATGAAGGCGCTGGTCGTGGACGTCGAGTACGGCGAGCGCGCGGGCCGGGTCACCAGCGTGCCGGTCCGGGTCAGCACCAGCGGAGGAGTTCCCGGCTACACGCCGCAGGAGGAGGTACTGCGGGGCCACCCGACGACGCCACCGGCGGACCGGCTGGCCGGGGTGCCGCTGATCTACACGTCCGGAACCACGGGGCGGCCCAAGGGAATCTGGCGCGCGATGCCGGACGTCGACCCGACCGCGATGGCCGACGCGACGAAGACGTTCGCACACGCCTTCCGGTTCCAGCCCCTGGAGGGCGCGCACCTCGTCTCCGCCGGCATGCACCACGGCGGCTGCCAGGCGTTCTACCTCGCGGCGCTGCACGCCGGGCAGGCGCTGGTCATCATGCGCCGGTTCGACGCCGAGGAGACACTGCGGCTGATCGAGAAGCACCGCGTCACCAGCGGTTACATGGTGCCGACGCAGTTCACGAGGCTGGTCCGGCTGCCGGCGGAGGTCCGCTCGCGGTACGACGTGTCCAGCCTGCAGACGATCGTGCACTCGGCGGCGCCGTGCCCGCCGGAGATCAAGAAGCAGATGCTGGACTGGTGGGGACCGGTGATCTGGGAGACCTACGGCGGCACGGAGGGCGCGGCGACGATCGCGAAACCGCATCACTGGCTCGCCCGGCCCGGGACGGTGGGCCGCCCGATCCGGGGCATGACGGTGCGCATCCTCGACGACGACGGCGCCGAGCTGCCCGCCGGTCAGGTCGGCGCCGTCTATCTCGACAGCGGCGAGGCGCGGTTCTCCTACCTGCGCGATCCGGAGCAGACCGCGCAGGTCTACCGGGGATCGGCGTTCACCCTGGGCGATCTGGGTTACCTCGACGCGGACGGGTTCCTGTTCATCGTGGACCGGATCAAGGACATGATCATCACCGGCGGCACCAACGTGTACCCCGCGGAGGTCGAAGCGGTGCTGGCGGGCCACCCCGCGGTGGCCGACTCCGCCGTGGTCGGCGCGCCCGATCCCGAATGGGGCGAGCAGGTGCGGGCCGTCGTGCAGCCGGCGCCGGGGCATGAGGCCTCCGACGCGCTGGCGGCCGAGCTCATCGCGCACTGCCGCAGCCGGCTGGCGAGCTTCAAATGCCCGCGGGCGGTGGAGTTCCGGGCCGAGCTGCCGCGGACCGAGACCGGCAAGCTGTACAAGCGGCTGATCCGGGACGAGCTCTGGGCGTCCGCGCCGCCGCGGGCATGATCGGCTCGCGTATCCGCCCAGTAGCAAAAGCAAGGTATTCCTTATCCTGTTATTGTCCGGTGAGGGACAAGGTCGCGATCACGTCAAGGGGTACTGATGGCTCAGCCGTCGCCTGCCAGGGAACCCGTGCGGGTCCCGAAGGGCATCGAGCGCCGCGCGCGCACGTCGGAGGTCGTGGCCGACTCGATCCGGGCCCAGATCGCCCGCGGCGAGCTCCGTGCGGGGGACCGGTTCCCGCCCGAGGACGAGCTGATGGGCGTCTTCGGCATCGCCCGCACGACCCTGCGTGAGGCGTTGCGGATCCTGGAGTCGGAGGGGCTGGTCACCGTCGTGCGCGGCCGCAACGGCGGGCCGCGGGTGACCGCCCCGACGGTCGAGAACATGACCCGCAGCTTCGCGTTGCTGCTGCAGGTCGAGGGCATCGAGATGGCCGACATCTACGACGCCTGCACGATGATCGAGCCGCACCTGGTCCACCTGCTCGCCGCCAACCGCACCCCGCGTGCGCTGGCCGAGCTGAAGCAGGCGATCGAGGGCGCCGCCGCCGGGGCCAACGCCGACGACGCGGCAGCCTTCGGCGAGGCCGCGATCCAGGTGCACGACCGGATCTTCCAGCACGCGGGCAACGCGTCCCTCGGCATCTTCGCCCAGTTGCTGCACGGGGTCATCGCGGCCGGCTACCGCCGTTCCAGCCAGGCGGCCACCGGTACCCAGCGCCGCCGCGCGGTCAAGTCCTACCGCAAGCTCTACAAGCTCATCGAGGCCGGCGACGCCGAGGGCGCCGAGCAGCACTGGCGGCTGCACATGACCTACCTGCGCACCCGCGAGAGCCAGCCGGTCGAGGCCTTTTCCTGAACCGGCGGCGCCCGGCCATGCCGTCGGGCCCTTGTCGAACTCGTCAAAATGCGACTACTGTTTAACCTGCTTTACGGCACGGCGCACTATGTCGACGAGTTCCGACGGGAGCCGGCACGATGGAGAAGATCTGGGCCAATTCCGGTGACTCGCACTTTCTCGAGCCGGAGGACCTGTGGCGCACCAGCCTGCCGCCGCGGCTGGCCGAGCTGATGCCGCGAGCGGACAAGGACCCCGACGGCATGTGGGAGACGGTGCACATCGACGGGATGTCGTTCCGGCGCCGGCTGCCCAACCCGAAGGCGATGAAGTTCTACGAGGCCTCCGGTCGTGCTCCCGGCTCGCGGGACATCGGCCTGCGGATGAAGGACCTGGACCAGGAGGGCGTCTGGTCGGAGCTGGTGTTCCCGTCGCTGGGCATGTGGAGCTCCTCCTTCCGCACCCCGGAAGCGCTGCGCGAGGCGCTGCGGGTGTCCAACGACTGGGCCTTCGAGGTGATCGACAAGGCGCAGCCGCGGCTGATCTCCACCGCCCAGGTGTCCACTTTGGACATCGATGACGCGGTGCACGAGCTGGAACGGGTCGCGGAGCTGGGTTACCGTGCGGTGTTCCTGCCGGTCACCCCGCACCCGCTGCAGAAGGACTACCACCGCGACGAGTGGGAACAGTTCTGGTCCGCGGCGGAGGCGGCCGGCATGGTGCTGGCCTTCCACATCGGCACCGACCCGATCGACCTGGCCGACGGTGCCGCGGCCGGCGTGACCTATCGCGGGCCCGGTGGCGCGGTGCTCAACTACACCGAGACGACGTTCGGCGGTCAGCGTGCGGTGACCAAGCTCGTCGCGTGCGGCGCGCTGGACCGCCACCCCGAGCTGAAGATCCTGATCTCCGAGGGCGGCGCGACGTGGGTGCCGTTCATCGCCGACCGGATCGAGGAGGGCTACCGGCAGCACGCCATGGCGGTCCGGCCCAAGCTCGAGCGCTCCCCACGGGAGATCATCTACTCCCAGGTCTACGCCTCGTTCCAGCACGACCGGTCCGCCGTCGCGGCGATGACCGCGATGGGCTACGAGAACGTCATGTGGGGCAGCGACTACCCGCACCTGGAGGGCACCTACGGCCACACCCAGGACACGCTGCACCAGCTTTTCGACGGGGTCGAGGACAAGGTGCGGCAGCGCATCACGATCGGCGCCTACCAGGAACTGTTCCCTGGCGTCCCGGCGTCCCGGCCGCCTGAGCGATCTCCCCGCAAGGTCGCCCAACGTCGCTGATCTGGAGGGCGTAAGTGAGCGCATCCCTTCCTGCCGCCGCCAGGCCGCTGGCCGGGCTCACGGTGGTCGACCTGTCCACCACCATGCCGGGCGCGATGGCGGCGCAGTTCCTGGCCGACTCCGGCGCCGGCGTGATCGGCGTCGAGCCGCCGGGTGGCAGCCCGCTGCGGTCCTCGGCCGCCTGGCCCGTCGTCGGCGGCGGGCGGCAGAGCATCGTGCTGGACCTGCACGACGACGCCGACCTCGGCACGGTGCGTGACCTGCTGGCGCGCGCCGATGTCGCGATCACCACGCTCCGCCCGGCCACCGCGGCCCGGCTCGGGCTCGGCGCGGAGCAGCTGTGCGGGCTCAACCCGCGGCTGGTCAGCGCGGCGATCACCGGCTGGGGCTCGTCGGGCCCGTGGTCGGGGCTCAAGGGCTACGAGGGCATGGTGCTCGCCAAGCTCGGCTTCTTCCACGTCAAGCAGCGGATCTTCACCCGGCCAGGGCCGTCGTTCGTGTCGGTGCCCTACGCCAGCTGGGGCGCGGCGCAGACCGCCGTGCAGGGCGTGCTCGCCGCCCTCCTGGAACGGGAGAGCAGCGGCCGGGGACAGCATGTCGAGGCCGACCTGGTGCGCGGCGTGAGCATGCTCGACACCTGGAGCTGGTTCGAGCAGCTGATCAGCCGCCGCTGGCCCGACGCGTATCCGCCGCCGGATCCCGGCGAGCCCGCCGGCGAACCGGATCCCGGCGCCCTGGTGTACCCGCTGCTGGCCGCGCCGACCAGTGACGGCTGGTGGCTGCAGTTCGCGCAGGTGGACAGCCGCCTGTTCGCCGCGATGCTGCGGGAGTTCGGGCTCGTGGAGCTGCTGGCCGAGCCGAAGTGGAAAGGCTTCCCGTTCCTGCCGACGCGGGAGCTGCGGGTCGAGCTGTGGGAGCTGATGCTGCGCAAGGTGGGTGAGCGCACGCTGGCGGAATGGCGAGCGGTGTTCGACCGCAACCCGGACCTCAACGCGGAGGTGTACAACACCTGCACGGCCGCACTCGACCATCCCCAGATCCGGCACGACGGCCGCGCCGTCGAGGTCCTCGACCCGGAGCGCGGCCGGGTGCGCCGCCCGTCGACGCTGGTGCACGCCGGCGGCCGGCCGTTGTCCGCACCGTGCCCGCCGCCCGCGCTGAACGCGCACGCCGAGCAGGTGCGGACGTTCGCCGGAACACCCCGGCCGCGGGTGCCGGCACCGGAACCTGCGGCCGGGAACGGCCTGCCGCTGGCGGGCGTCACCGTCGTCGAGTTCGGCACGATGTTCGCGGCCCCGTTCGGCGCCACCATGCTGACCGACCTCGGCGCCCGCGTGCTCAAGGTGGAGCCGCTCGCCGGCGACCCGATCCGGACGATCATCGCGTTCCCCGAGTCCGGTGGCGCACGGGTGATGCAGGGCAAGGAAAGTATCGCGCTGGACCTGCACACCGACGAGGGCCGCGAGATCGTGCACCAGCTCGTGCGGCGAAGTGACGTGGTGCTGCAGGCGTTCCGCGCCGGCGCCGCCGAGCGGGCGGGTGTGGACGAGAAGACGTTGCTGGCCCTCAACCCGGACCTGGTCTACGTGAACGCCCCCGGCTACGGCACCGACGGGCCGTTCGGGGGCCGCCCCGCCTACGCGCCCTCGATCGGTGCGGCCGCGGGGCTCGCCCTCACCGACGCGCCCGACGCGGTGCTCGCGGCGGCCGGGCCGGTCGAGGCGATCAAGCAGGCGGCGATGCGGCTGGCCACCGCGTGCGCGGTGCCGAGTGCGCAGGCGGACGGCGTCGCGGCACTCGGGGTGGCCTCGGCGATGCTGCTCGGCCTGCTCGCCAGGGCGCGGCAGCGGCCGCTCGCTCCGCTCACCACCACCATGCTCGCCACCGTCGCGCATGCTCTGGTGGAACGCGTGGTGGACTACGCGGACCGTCCGGCCGGCCCGGCGGTGGACCCGGACGGCAACGGCTACGGCCCGCTGTACCGGATGTACTCCGCCGCCGACCGCCGGATTTTCCTTGCCGCACCGTCGGAACGCGAACGACGGCAGCTCTTCGCCACGCTGGCCGGGGACACCGGCATCCCTGAGCACCTGCGGTCCGCCCCGGCCACCGCCGACGACCTGGCCGCGACGCTGAGCCAGATCTTCGCCCTGCGCCCGGCCGCGGAGTGGGAACGGCGTCTCACCGCCGCGGACGTCGGCTGCGTCGAGGTGGCCGACGTGGTCCCGGAACTGCGGTTGCAGACCGATCCGGAGCTCGCCGCCGAGTACGCGGCGACGGCGCATAGCCCGACGTTCGCGGAGCATCTGCGGATGCGGCCGCCGGTGCGGTTCTCCCGGTCGGCTACTCGTGCCGGGGGCGGTTGCCTGGGGGGTGAGCATACCGAGGCGTTGTTGCGGGAGCTGGGCTATGACGGCGTGGTCATCGGCGGTCTGCGCGACCGGAAGATCGTCCCCTGAGGCACCGGCGTGTGGGTGCCGAGGGTGGCCTGGGGTGCCGGATGGGCGCCGAGGGCCACCTTCGGCACCCTCGTCGAGGTGGCCGGGGTGGTGCCGGAACTGCGGTTGCAGACCGATCCGGCGCTCGCCGCCGAGTACGCGGCGACGGCGCATAGGCCGACGTTCGCGGAGCATCTGCGGATGGGGCCGCCGGTGCGGTTGTCCCGGTCGGTCACCCGGGCCGGGGGCGGTTGCCTGGCGGGTGAGCATACCGAGGCGTTGTTGCGGGAGCTCGGTTATGACGGGGTGCGGATCGCTGGGCTGCGTAACCGGAAGGTCATCTCCTGAAGCACCACGCCTGCGGGTGCCCGCGTCGTTGCGGGGTCCGGGTGGGGTGTCCTGGGGTGTGGGTTGTTAGTCGGTGACGTGGAATCGGGCGAGTTCGTGTTGGAGCATGCCGTCAAGGTTGGGGGCGGGGGGTTGGGGGAGGGTGAGGGGTGTGGTGCGGG
>DASZUO010000046.1:0-9450 GCA_035547575.1 Amycolatopsis sp.
TTACGGCTCAGGCCGCGGTCGTTCGGGCCCGTGGGGCCGGTCGGCCAGAACACCTTGGTCGCGATCTCGAGGCTTTCCCGGCGCTGGCCCCGCAGCCCGCGCCCGAGCACCGACTCGGCGACGGTGTTGGCGTAGACGTCGGCGGTGTCGAAGGTTGTGATCCCGGCGTCGAGTGCGGCCTTGATGCAGGCGTGGGCCTGCTCCTCCTCGATCTGCGAGCCGTGCGTGAGCCAATTGCCGTACGAGATCTCACTGACGGACAGTCCACTACGGCCAAGACGGCGAAATTCCATACCACCACCGTAGCGGGACGTCATTCGCTTTGCTAACTACCTGGAGTCACTCCAGCAGTCCTTGATCAAGAACAACAAGCCCGCTGCCGCGATCGTCGGCATCGAGAAGCCGGAGCGGCTGCAGCGGGTCGAGGAGTTCGAGAAGGACCTCGAGCTCCTGGCCATGGCGGTCGTGCGGGCCGCGACGGACACCGGGAGGCGAGTCAGCACCGAGGATGCCGCGGCGCGGTTCGGCGCCGACCTCGACGGTGCCGAACGCAAGCTGGTCTTCAAGGCGCTGCGCAAACTTCGGACCGAGCCTGACAAGCGAGGAGTGCCGCTGGGCTCGGAGCTGACCACGTTCCGCAAGCTCGTGGTCGGCAACCGGCAGTTCCGGATCGTGTTCCGGGTCGAGCCCGACGGGACCGTCGTGGTCGTCTGGGTGGTGGCGTCCCGTGTGGACAGCGAGTGCCGTCAGCTCACTGCACTGCTTCGCCGGGCCGTACGCGTGGCTTCGGCATCCGCAGGCGGCGGATCTGGCTCGCCCGGACGAAGGCGTACCAGCCGATCGACCGGCCGTTGACCGTCTCCTTGGGGAACTTCGCCCGCGCCATCTTGGCGATACGGCGGCCGGACAGGAAGCCCTCCACGACCATGGCCAGCAGCACCAGCGTGGTCAGCAGCGTCGCGTACCGCTGGATTCCAGGAGCCGGCACGAGCAGCGCCACGAACACCAGCACCGCCAGCGGCATGAACAGCCCGAGCACGCTGCGCCGTGAGTCGACGACGTCCCGCACATATGCCTTGACCGGGCCTTTGTCCCGCGGCAGCAGGTAACGGTCGTCGCCGGCGGCCATGCGTGCCTGGCGCTCCTTGGCGGCGGCCCGGCGGTCCTGCTTGCTCGCCGGGTTCGCCTTGCGCAGCTCCCGGTTCCGCCGCATCGCCTCGCGTGTGGTCTTGGGCGGCGGGGCGACCGGTCCGCGCCGCTTGCCCTCCGCCTCCTTGCGCTTCGGCGTCGCGCGGCCCTTGCTGGGCGTGTAGCCGCGGTTGTGAGATTCGACGCTTTCCGCCACCTCGCCGGCCTCGGTCTCGGGGCTGTCCTCGGTGGTTGCGCTGCCGCGACGTAGGAACCTCACCGCACCAGGATATTGCAGACTCCCCGGCTGGTGTTCGGCGGCTCGAAAGATGTGCGACCATAAAATGAACGCCACGGCAGGGAACAGAACGGGACCGGGGTGTGTTGACCTCGTTGATAAGGCACCCCTGCCCAACCCAGCAACACCCGAGGGAGAGCCATGACGACCGCTGAGACCGGGGCCCCGCAGACCGAGACCACGCACGGCGTGACCCTGACGGACAACGCCGCTGCCAAGGCGAAGGCCCTGCTCGAGCAGGAAGGTCGCGACGACATGCACCTGCGCATCGCCGTCCAGCCGGGTGGCTGCGCCGGCCTGCGCTACCAGCTGTTCTTCGACGAGCGCGAGCTCGACGGCGACCTGTTCCGCGACTTCGGCGGCCTGCGTGTGGCCGTGGACCGGATGAGCGCGCCATACGTGCAGGACGCCGTGATCGACTTCGTGGACACCATCGAGAAGCAGGGCTTCACGATCGACAACCCGAACGCCACGGGCTCCTGTGCCTGCGGCGACTCGTTCCACTGATCTCGCGCACGACAACGGGCGCCGCTCACCTGGCGTGGTGAGGGCGCCCGTTTTTCGCGACCAGGAGGTCCGGTATGTCCGATTCGGTGCTGGTGCGCTATATCGTTGACGACGTCGACGCGGCGATCGGTTTCTACACCGCCCACCTCGGGTTCACCGTGGTGATGCGTCCGGCGCCGACCTTCGCGATGATCGAGCGCGGCGCGCTGCGCCTGGCGCTCTCGGCACCCGGCGGGCAGGGTGGCGGCGGGCAGACCCTGACCGGCGGCCAGGTGCCGGCGCCGGGCGGCTGGAACCGCATTTCACTGACTGTCACCGATCTCGAGGCCGAGGTGCAACGGCTGCGTGCCGCGGGCGTGCACTTCCGCAGCGAGGTCGTGATCGGCGTCGGCGGTGACCAGGTCCTGATCGAGGACCCGGCGGGCAATCCGGTGGAGCTGTTCCGGCCGAAGACTCAGCCGTAGTCCTCCCAGGCCGCGACCTGGGAGTGGCAGCGCTCGTCCACCGACCAGCCACGCGGCGCGGGCGGCCGCGGAGCGGCTTCCCGTTGCGGCCGCAGGTGCTGGGGGATGTCCGCGCAGTCGCTGATCAGCTCGGCGAGGTTCTCGGGTTCCGTGGGGGCGCTCACGCCAGTGACGCTAAGGGCTTGCGCACCGCACGCGACAGCCCTACCAGGGGGTAGGGTCGTCTGGCGGTCCCGAATTACCTCCGGCGGGCGACAACCGGCGAGTAACTTCGGCCGACGTGAGGTCGAGAGCAGGGAGCACTGGTGGCAGGGAACGCGAAGATCGCGGTATCCGGCAGTATCGCAACCGACCATCTCATGCATTTTCCCGGCAGGTTCGCCGAGCAGCTGATCGCGGAACAACTGCACAGAGTGTCCCTGAGCTTCCTGGCCGACGACCTCGTCGTCCGCCGGGGCGGGATCGGCGCCAACATCGCGTTCGGGCTCGGCGTGCTGGGCGTGCGGCCGCTGCTCGTCGGCGCGGTGGGTGACGACTTCGCCGACTATCGTGCCTGGCTGGAGCGCCACGGCGTCGACACCAGCGGTGTGCACGTCTCCGAGACCGCGCACACCGCCCGCTTCGTCTGCACCACCGACGAGGACCTCAACCAGATCGCCACGTTCTACGCCGGCGCGATGGCCGAGGCGCGCAACATCGAGCTCAAGCCGGTTGCCGACCGAGTCGGCGGGCTGGGCCTGGTGCTGATCGGCCCGGACGACCCGGACGCGATGCTGCGCCACGCCGACGAGTGCCGCGAGCACGGCTACACCTTCGCGGTCGACCCGTCCCAGCAGCTGGCCAGGATGACCGGCGACCAGGCACGTGCCTTCGTCGCGGGCGCGGACTACCTGTTCACCAACGACTACGAGTGGGAGCTCCTGCGGCAGAAGTCGGGCTGGAGCGAGCAGGACGTGCTCGACCAGGTCGGCTTCCGGGTGACCACCCTCGGCGAGCACGGCGTGGAGATCGCAGGCAAGGACGGCACCGCACTGAAGGTCGCGGCGGTCCCCGAAAACACCAAGGCCGACCCGACCGGCGTCGGCGACGGTTTCCGTGCGGGGTTCGTCGCCGGCCTGCACAGGGGCCTGAGCCTGGAGCGGTCGGCGCAGCTGGGGTCGCTGATCGCGGTGCTGGTGCTGGAAACCATCGGCACCCAGGAATGGCAGCTGGACCCGGCGATCGCCCTGAAGCGCGTTGCGGATGCCTACGGCACGGACGCCGCGGTGGAGATCGGCAAGATCATCAACGCCTAGCCACAGGCTCAGATCTTCACCGGGTATGCGGGCTCCGGTACCTCGGGCTTGATGCGGTGTTCGACGAAGATGCCGTGCCACAGCATGAAGACCACCAGCGCCCAGAGCCGGCGGCTGTGGTCCAGCGCGCCGGACTTGTGCTCGTCCAGCAGGCGCAGGACCGCCTGCTTGTCGAGCAGCGCATCCGTCTGGGAGTCGGTGATGATCTCGCGCACCCAGTCGTACATCTCGTCGCGGAGCCAGATGCGGATCGGCACCGGGAAGCCCAGCTTGCGGCGGTTGAGTACGTGTGCGGGCACGATCCCGTCCAGTGCGCGGCGTAGCGCGTACTTCGTGGTCTCGCTGGTGACCTTCTGGTCCAGCGGGATGCCGGCCGCCACCTTGAACACCTCGGCGTCGAGGAAGGGCACCCGCAGTTCCAAGGAGTTCGCCATCGTCACCTTGTCGGCCTTGACCAGGATGTCGCCGCGCAACCAGGTGAACAGGTCCACATGCTGCATCCGCGCGACCGGGTCCCAGCCCGCCGACGTGCGGTAGTGCTCGGCCGTCACGTCGCGGTGGCCGACGCCCGGCGAGAACGTGCGCAGGACGCCACGCAATTGATCGTCGCGGAAGATGCGGGCGTTGCCGTAGTAGCGCTCCTCCAGCGAAAGCGAGCCGCGGCGCAGCAGGTCCTTGCCGCGCGTGCCCTCCGGGATGCGTTCCGACACCTTGCCAAGCAGCTTGCGCACCCCGCCCGGTACCTTCTCGAACGGCGCGAGCGAGATCGGCTCCCGGTAGATCGTGTAGCCGCCGAAGAGCTCGTCGGAGCCCTCGCCCGACAGGACGGCCTTCACGTGCTTGCGCGCCTCCCGCGCGATGAACCACAGGGGCACCAGCGCGGGATCGGCGACCGGGTCGTCGAGGTACCACACGATCAGCGGCAGGGCGTCCATCATCTCGTCCGCGGACACGGTCCGGATGACGTGCTTCACCCCGATGGCCGCCGCCGACTCGGCCGCGACGTCCACCTCGGAGTAGCCCTCGCGCTCGAACCCGGTGGTGAACGCGATCAGGTTCGGGTTGTGCTCCTTGGCCAGCGCCGCGATCGCGGTCGAGTCGATGCCGCCGGAGAGGAACGCGCCGACTGTGATGTCGGGGTCGGCGATCATGTGCTTGCCGACCGAGTCGCGCATCACGTCGGCGATGCGTTCGTGCAGCGCCTTCGCCTCGGCGTCCGTGCTCACCGCGCGGGCGTTGAACTGCGGGAAGAAGTACCGCTCCTGCTTCAGCTCACCACCAGGGGAGACGGTGAACGAGGTCCCCGACTCGATCCGGCGCACGCCCGTGTGCAGCGACTCGGGCTCCGGCACGTACTGCAGCGTCAGGTAGTGCTGCAAAGCCCTGGTGTCCAGCTGCTCGGTGACGCCGAGCACACCGGAGAGCTCCAGCAGGCTCTTCTTCTCGCTCGAGAACGCAGTGCCGCCGGGGCCGGCCGAGTAGAACAGCGGCTTGATGCCGAACGGGTCGCGCGCGCCGTGCAGGACCTTCTCGTCGGCGTCCCAGATCAGGTACGCGAACATGCCGCGCAGCCGGCTCACCGCGCGCGGGCCCCAGTAGTGGTAGGCCGCGACGATCGCCTCGCCGTCGCCTTCTGTGGCGAATTTCGCATCGTGCTCGGCGACGAGCTGTTCCCGCAGCTCACGGTAGTTGTAGATCTCGCCGTTGAAGTTCAGGGTGTATCGCCGCGGGGACTCCGGCGGACCCCACACCAGCGGCTGGTGGGCATGCTCGACGTCGATGAAGGCGAGCCGGTTGAAGCCGTAGACGACCTCGGCGTCGGCCCAGGTGTCGGTCTCGTCGGGGCCGCGATGACGCTGGCAGCGCAGGGCCGCGCCGACCGTGTCACGTGCCTCAACTGCGTCGTTCGCACTGGGACACACGAGTCCGAGCAGACCGCACACGCGTACTCACACACCTCTGAGTCGGGGCCGAATGGTGAGGGCCAGTATGCCGGGTGCCCCAACCACGAACCGTTACCCCTTGGTCGGCGGGAATCCGCAACTCGGCTAGCCCCGCCCGCCAGCCCACCACCACCCTCAACGGACTCGCTCCGCGTGGCTCACTTAGACTGCGCTCCGTCACGCCAGAATTCGAGGAGGCCTGGGTTGAAGAGGGTCGGTAAGGTCGCCGCGCTGACCGGGCTCGTCGCCCTGTTGGCGACCGGGTGCTCCGGCGATGAGGTGCTTCGGTTCGGCTGGCCGGTCGGTGTTACCGAGCAGGCCGACAAGATGCGGTGGTTGTGGACCTGGTCCGTCATCGCCGCGCTCGTCGTCGGGGTGATCGTGTGGGGGCTGATCTTCTGGGCGTCCGCGTTCCATCGCAAGAAGCGCGACGCCGACCCGACCGCGCTGCCCCGCCAGTTCCAGTACAACGTGCCGCTCGAGATGTTCTGCGTCATCGTGCCGCTCGTGATGGTGTGCGTGCTGTTCTTCTTCACCGCGACCACCGAGAACCAGGTGCTGGACAAGAAGCCCAACCCGGACGTGAGCATCAACGTCACCGCGTTCCAGTGGAACTGGGAGTTCGACTACCCCAGCGAGCCCAAGGACGCGACCGGTCAGATGATCCGCACGATCGGCAGCTCGAACGAGATCCCGCTGCTGGTGCTGCCCATCGGCAAGACGATCCAGTACAACCTGCGGTCCACCGACGTCATCCACTCCTTCTGGGTGCCGGAGTTCCACTTCAAGCGCGACGTCTTCCCCTACCCGGAGAAGAACAACCAGGATTCCTCGTTCCAGAACACGATCGACACCACCGGGTCGTTCGTGGGGCGCTGCGCCGAGCTGTGCGGCACGTATCACTCGATGATGAACTTCGAGGTCCGTGCGCTGCCGGACAACCTCTACCAGCAGTACATTCAGCTACGGACGCAGGTCAACCCGGCCACCGGGCGGCCGAACACCGCCGCCGAGGCGCTCACCGCGATGAACTGCGGCCAGCTGTGCACCCCGCACGCGGTGACCACGCAGCCGTTCAACACCGACCGCACGGTGCGGACGGCCACCGGCTGAGGCCGGCCGCCAGGCAACGTCGCAGTGGTTGACAGAGAAGTAGTGAGGACAGCTTCATGAAGGTCGAAGCCCGGATTTTTGATTTGGTCACGGGGTTCTGTTTCCTCATCGCGATCGTGTACGGCGTGACCACGTACTACTGGAGCGGGTTCGGCGTCGAGCCGGTAGGCCTCGTCGCGCTGATCCTGACCGGTGGCCTGTCGCTCATCGCGGGCAGCTACATGCGGTTCGTGTCGCGCCGCATCGAGCCGCGTCCCGAGGACCGCGAGGACGCCGAGATCAGCGACGGCGCGGGCGAGATGGGCTTCTTCAGCCCTGGCAGCTACTGGCCGATCGGGATGGCGGGCGCGGCCGCGTTCGCGGGCCTCGCGCTGGCCTTCTTCCACATCTGGATGATCGTGACCGCGGGCGTGCTGATCCTGGTCACCGTCGGCGGCCTCGTCTTCGAGTACCACGTGGGCCCGGACCGCGACTAGAGGACCGGCAACGCGCCAAGGGCGCCTTTCCCGTTGCGGGAAAGGCGCCCTTTGTTTGTTCAGTGGAAGGCGGCCCAGCGCGCCAGCAGGTCCGCGGCAGCGCCCGAGTCGACCGCCTCGGCGGCTTTGACCAGCGCGGCGGCCAGATCGTCGCGCAGCGAGCCCGTGAGGCCGCCGTACGCCGCCAGCGCGCCGGCCGCGTTGATCAGCACCGCGTCCCGGACCGGTCCGGGCTTGCCGGACACGAGTTCGCGCACGACGCCGGCGTTGTGCGCGGCGTCGCCGCCCCGCAGGTCCTCGGCCGTGGCCGGCGGCACGTCCAGCGCGGCCGGGTCGAGGCGTTCCCGGCGGACCTCGCCGCCGGAGACCACCCACACCGTGCTGGTCGTGGTGGTGGTGATCTCGTCGAGTCCGTCGTCGCCACGCACCACCAGCGCCGAGCCGCCGCGGCGGGCGAACACCCTTGCCAGCACCTCGAGCTTGTCCGGATACGCGCAGCCGATCATGCCCGCCCCCGGCTGGGCCGGATTCGTGAGCGGCCCGAGCAGGTTGAACGTGGTCGGCACGCCCAGCTGGCTGCGGGTCGGGCCGGCGTGCCGGAAGCCGGGGTGGAACACCGGCGCGAAGCAGAACCCGATGCCCAGCTCGGCGACGCACCGCTGCACCGCGTCCGGCTGCAGGTCGATCGCCACGCCGAGGGCCTCGAGCACGTCGGCGGCGCCCGACTTCGACGACGCCGCCCGGTTGCCGTGCTTGACGACCGGGGCGCCGGCCGCGGCGACGACGATCGCGGCCATCGTGGAGATGTTCACCGACCCGGACCGGTCGCCGCCCGTGCCGACGATGTCGACCGCACGGCCCTCGACGTGCACCCGGCGCGCGTGCGCCAGCATCGCCTCGGCGAGCCCGGCGATCTCGGCAGGCGTCTCGCCCTTGGCACGCAACGCGACGGCGAACCCGGCGATCTGGGACGGAGTGGCCTCGCCGGACATCACCTGGTCCATCGCCCAGGCGGTGTCCTCGGCGGAGAGGTCTTCGCGGGCGATGAGCTGGGTGAGCAGGCCGGCCCAGGTCTGCGCGGTCATCGCAGGATCACGCGCGCACGGACGGAACCCGCTGGCCCCGCAACACGTCCGCGACGGTCTCCGCCGCGGTCAGCGGGTCGAGCGGGTGCACGAGAACGGCGTCGGCCTGCGACCATGTGGCCAGCCAGCGGTCGTCCTTGCGGCGCACCGAGACGACGATGGGCGGACACTCATCGATCTCGTGCTTGAGCTGGCGGCACAGGCCGATCCCGCCGGTCGGCTGCGCCTCGCCGTCCAGGATCGCCAGGTCGAGGCCACCCTCGTCCATCTCGGTGAGCACGTCCGCGACCCCGGCGGCCTCGACGTAGGAGATCCGGCCGAGATCCGTCGCCGGGCGGCGGCCGATCGCGTTCATGATCGACTCGCGGACATCCGCCCGGTGGCTGAACACCAGGATCCTCATCGGCTGCTCAGTCACGTCAAGCCTCCGGCCTCATCGCTCGTACTGGTGCCTCGAATGCTAGCGGGCGGCCCGTCGATCACCCAGGGTCCACCTGCTGTAGCGCGTCCCAGCCGAGCGAGTCGCCGCCGAGCCGCTGCGCGAGCCCGGCCATCCGGGACCGCTCCTGCGCACAGTGCAACGCGTCCAGTTCCTGTACCCGCATCGCCTGCACCCGCGACACGCCGTCCCACTCGGACACCGTGCGTAGTTCCCACCCGTCCTGGGCCAGCAGCCGCCCGGCCTCGCCGACCCGGTCCGACGGCAGCGACAGATGGTGGCGCAGCACGGCGGCTTTCCCTTGCTGCCAAAGATGTGATCTCGCCAGCACTGCCGAGTCGGCCTCGGCGATGTCGAACGCCTCGGCCACCACCGCGAGCCCCGGCGTGTCAGGCGTCAACTCGGGCTCTTTGGTGCTTCTCAGCAGGTCACGCACTCGATCGAGCAGACTCACCAGTGTTCCTCACCCTCGGTGTTCGTAGGTGTGACCAACCCCGCGCGGCACCCGAAGGGGCAGGCCGGTTCGGTGGAGGACATAATGCGACTCGTGACAACGGCAGCCCCCAACATCAGCCAGCGGGTGCACTCGCTGAACCGGCCGAACATGGTCAGTGTCGGCACGATCGTGTGGCTCTCCAGCGAGCTCATGTTCTTCGCCGGCTTGTTCGCGATGTTCTTCACCGTGAAGGCACAGAACTCGAG
>DASZUO010000047.1:0-40461 GCA_035547575.1 Amycolatopsis sp.
GCTCACCGTGGTGTTCGGGCTGATGGCGCTCGGCTCGGTGCTCTGGTGGCTGATGATCGCGCGCCAGGCCGCCGCGCAGGAGTCGGGCCAGCAGCCGCCGCGCCCGTCGTGGCAGGTCGTCGTCGGTGTGCTGGTGCCGGGCCTGAACCTGGCGATGGCGGGCTCGATCCTCGCCGAACTGGAGCACGCGATCCTGCACCGGCCGGCGGACCGGCGACCGAAGCCGTCCCGGCTGGTGCTGGCGTGGTGGGCCGCCTGGGTGGTCAACGCGCTGATGATGGTGCTGGTCATCGTGTGGCGGTTCCGTGACGGCGTCCAGGCGCAGGCCGACGGTGTCTTCCTCAACGGCTTGCTGGACCTCTCCGCCGCGGTGCTGGCCAGCCTGACGGCGGTGACCGTGCACCGGCTGACGATGCTGGTGGCGCCGGTGTCGCTGCACCGCCTGCGGCTGCGCCGCGTCATCGCGGTGAAGGGCGCCCCGCCTGCCGCCACCCGCCCGCCGCGCCCGGCGAACGCGGCACGCTGAACACCCTCCGGCCATCGCGGCGAGGTCCCTTCGGTAGCGTTTGCCCGCATGGGAAAGGCCTCGCGTAAGAAGACCAAACCGCCGAAAGTGCGGGAGAAGTTCGTGGCCCAGCCGTTCGAGGGGCTGGCCGCGGAACCGGAGCTCATCGCCTTGCGCGAGTTCGTCCCGTCGGCCACCGCGAAGCTGTCCCTTGTGGACAGTCCGGACCGCGATGTCACACTGGGCACCGTGCTGCCCATGGCCGCCGCCGCGTTCGTGCGCAGCGATGGGGAGGTGTTCGTCGGCCTGCAGGTGCAGACCCGCTCCTCGGACATCAGCCGGGATCTCGGCCGCGCGCTCACCTGGGCGCTGGAGGCGAAGGCCGGCGACGTGCTGTCCGTCCCGGACACGACCACGCCGTCGGGCGAGGGCGAGCGGCTGCAGGACCTGCTGGTCGCCGACGCCGAACTGGACGCCACCGTGCACGAGAACTTCGACTGGTGGCTGCCCGAGGACGCCGACACCGACGGCGACGTGAAGCTGTCGCTGGAGCGCGCCAACGAGGCGATCATGCCCACCGAGCGCCTCGGTCCCGGCTCGTACTGGGTGCTCGCCGGCGAGAAGGCGCACCTGCGCTGGGTCCGCCCCGAGCCGGAGAACGCCCTGCTGCAAGCGCTTGCCCGGCTGTCCGCGGCCGGAGAGATCGGCCTCGGCGAGGGCTCCCGCTACGCCGGGTCGTTCCGCGCGCACGGGCTCCTCGTGCCGGTGTGGGACCTCGACCCGGAGGCCCACGCGCGTGAATGGACCGAGCCCGCCAAGCAGCTCGGCACGCGCCTGGACGAGGCGCTTGCCTCGCTGGAGCAGGAGCCGCTGAACGCCGCGGAGCGCCGCGCCCGCGACGGCCTCGTCGGCCGCCAGCTGACGCTGCGGTGATACTGCACATCTGCCCGGCCGCGAACTGGACCGGTGCGGATTATCGGGCGTCATCGCTGGCCGAGGTGGGGTTCATCCACTGCTCCGATCCCGGCACGACGCACCTGGCCGCGAACGCCCGCTACCGCGGCCGGACGGACCTCGTGCTGCTCGAGATCGACCCCGCCCGGCTCGGCGTGCCCGTGCGCTGGGAGGACGGCGACCCGCCGCATCCCGCCGGTATCCGGTTCCCGCATGTCTACGGTCCCGTCCGGGCGGAGGCGGTCGTCGCGGTCCACCCCTTCCCGCCGGACCCCGATGGGACTTTCCGGTTACCCGGCGCGGTCGGGAATCGGTAACAGAGCCAACGTGACCCCCGGTCAGGCGTCCTGTGAACGGGTGACGCCTGGAGACAACCTGAGGGGGCCGTCGTGCGTGCTGCATGTAACGAAGGGGATGTGGCGGACAGACGCACCTCAGGAGGAGACGCTACGGTGACCACGACCGTCCCGGCCATTGCGAGCTGGCCGGTAGGGAGGGGGTCGCCGATGGCTGGTGAGCTCGCGGACTTCGAGGAGTTCGTCCGGGCGAGCCTGCCCGGGCTCCTCCGGTACGGTCACGCGCTCACCGGCAACCCGCACGACGCCGCCGACCTCGTCCAGACCGTCCTGGAGAAGATCGGCTCCCGGTGGACCCACGTGCAGCGCAAGACCGGCGACCCGCTGGCGTATACCCGCAGGTCGATGGCGAACGCGCACGTCAGCCGGTGGCGCCGGCTGCGGCGCGAAAGCCTGGTCGCCGACGTTCCCGACGCCCGCACGGTGAGCCAGCCGGACCCGTTCGAGCACGAACCGCTGTGGCAGGCGCTACGCGAGTTGCCGCCGAGGCAACGTGCCGTCATCGTGCTGCGTTACTACGAAGGACTGTCCGAACTGGAGATCGCGCGGTCGCTCGGGATCAGTGCGGGCACCGTGAAGAGCCAGGCCAGCAAGGCCATCGCGTCGATGCGCACGAAGATCGCCGGAGGGAGGGAAGTGGGTTGACGTCTGAGGACGACCTGGATCGCGAGCTGCGCCGGCTGTTCAGCGACGAACGGCTGGACGTGTTGCCCCGCGCGGGTGTCGAGACCGAGATCCTCGCCGGTGCCCGTCGTGTCCGGCGCCGCCGCACCACGCTGGCCGTCACCGGCGGCGCGCTCACCGTCGCCCTGCTCCTCGGCGCGGGCGTCATCGTGACCGACCTGCGGTCGGGACACGAGCAGGCCGCGGCGCCCCCGGCCCAGCCCGAGCTGAGCCTGTCCAGCACCACGTCGACGCAGCTGCCGCAGTCCCCGGTGCCGTCGTCGTCAGGCGTCTCGCCGGACGGCAGCGCCCCGCCGGGCGGCGCCCCGCAGACGGCGCCGTCGTCCACCCCCGAGCGCTCCTCGCGGACGTCCACGGCGCCCAGCACATCGGCCGCGCGCAGCGACAACACCCCGCTGGCCACCGGCCCGGTGCTCGGCCCGAACGGCTACAACAAGCTCCAGCTCGGCATGTCGTTCGACGCCGCGAAGGCCACGGGCCTGCTCGCCGGCACGGACGCCGCCCCCGACAACTGCGGCGACTACCAGCTGACCGAGGGCGCGTCGGCGGTCGGCGACGTCGAGATCTCGGCGACCTACGGCATCGTCAGCTTCCAGGCCACCGGCGCCCGCACCCCGGAGAAGGTCAAGATCGGCTCGACCAAGGACCAGCTGGAAGCCGCGTACCCGAGCCTGTCCGGGAGCGGCAACGCGTACTCGGCGTCGTCCGGCACGGGCGGGACGTACGTGTTCTCGGTCGACAGCGGCAAGATCGTCGGCCTGAAGCTCGTCGGATCCGGCACCTGCTAGATCCGGCCGCATGAGCAAGTCCGGGCCGATCCAGGGGGACGGCCCGGGCTTCTCGTCGCACCCTCACGGCAAGCGGCTACAGCGAGCCGCCGGCGACCCTGGGCATCGTCGGGTCCGGCGTGGCGGCGCCGCCCGCGTCGCGGGTGAGGAAGGTTTCGACCTCGAACAGGTTGCCGTTCGCGCGGTTGACGACGGTCAGCAGCGTGGACATCCGGGCGACCTCTTCGACCTGCTCCTTCAGGAACCACTGCATGAACTGCTCACCCTGGTAGTCGTCCGAGTCGCGGGCGATCTTCGCGAGCGTCTTGACGTCCGCGGTGACCTCCTTCTCCTGCTCGAGCGCGAGCTCGACGAGCTCGATCGCCTCGCCGAATTCGTTGCGCACCGCTCCCGCGCCGGGGATTTCCACATAATGGCCGGTGTCCATCATGAACTGCACGAACGCGAGGGCGTGGTTACGTTCCTCGACGGACTGCCGGTAAAAGAACTTGGCGAGCTGAGGCAGGTCCTCGTTGTCGAACCAGACCGCGATCGCGAGGTATTGCTGTGACGCCGTGAATTCGTTGTAAATCTGCTGCTGCAGCAGCTCGTAGAACTTGGATCGCGGCTCTCGTTTCGTGCTCGGCATACTTCAAAGATAAAGGCGGATCGATCCCGATATCCACCCGGGTCCGGTGATTCCCGTCCTATTTGGCCAGCCTTACCAATAAGGTGCGAAATCAATTCGGTTAGGCTTTCCTCATCGATTCCTCGACCGGGTGTCGCACGATCGGGCAAGACATGCACCGCGGTCCGCCCCGGCCCGAGCCCAGTTCGGATCCGGCGATCGCGAGCACCTCGATACCCGCCTCGGCCAGGCGTGCGTTGGTCTCGACGTTGCGTTCGTAGCCCACGACGACGCCCGGCGCGAGCGCGAGCGTGTTGTTGCCGTCGTCCCACTGTTCGCGTTCCGCCGTCACCGGATCCAGCCCGGTGTCGATCACGCGCAGCTTCTCGATGCCCATCGCCTCGGCCGCCGCGTGCAGGAAAGGCTCCGGGCCGACAACCCGGATCGACCCGTCGTCACCAGGCCTGAGCGCGAACGCGACCAGCGAGTCCCGTGCCAGCGGGTACATCACGACGGCATCGCGGTCGACCATGGTGCACACGGTGTCGAGGTGCATCGTCGCGCGCTCCTGCGCGATCGGCACGGCAAGCACCGTGTGCGCGAGATCGTCGGCGAACACCGAGCGCGCGAGCGACTCCGCGCCCGCCGGCGTGGTGCGCTCGCCGACGCCGACGGCCAGCACCCCCGGCGCGAGCAGCATCACGTCGCCTCCCTCGACGGGCGCCGAATGCGCGCCGTAGGCGCGGGCGGCGTGCCGGAAACGCGGATGATAGGCGTATATCAGGTCCAGCAGCGCCGTCTCGCGGCGGCGGGCGGGCATCGCGAGCGACGAGATCGCCACCCGGTCGCCGATCCACACCGACGAGTCGCGGGTGAACAGCAGGTTCGGCAGCGGGTCAATGGCGAAGTCGTGCGCGTGATGCATCTTGCGCACCAGCGAAGCACCCTCGGCGGCGGGCAGTTCCTCGAACGTCAGGCCGCCCGTGAGGATCTCGGTCAGCGTCGCGGCGTCCACACGGGACAGATAGGCGCGCAGCGTGTCGGCGAGGTCCTCGCCGAGGCGCAGGGGATCGACGGCCGCGTGTACCCCGGCGGCATGCGCCCGTGCATCCCCGAGGGCTTCGGTCAGCACGCTGGTCAGCAGCAGCACCTCGACGTCGCGCCCGCGCAGCACCTCGGCGAACGCGTCGTGCTCCTGCTGGGCGCGGTCGACCCAGGGGATCGAGTCGAACAGAAGCTGGTCGTTGTTACGCGGCGTGAGCCGCTTGAGCTCGTTGCCCGGCCGGTGCAGCAGGACGGTCCGCAGTGGCCCGACCTCGCTGTCCACCTTAGGTCGCACGGTCATTCCCGCAGCTTACGGCAGGAAAGACAGGTGCCCTTTCAGCAGCGAGTAGCCCACGAACGACACCACGTCGAGCAGCGTGTGGGCGACGATCAAGGGCCACAACCGGTTGGTGCGCTGCCACAGCCTGCCGAACACCAGCCCCATGATCAGGTTGCCGACGAAGCCGCCGAACCCCTGGTAGAGGTGGTAGGACCCGCGCAGCACGGCGGCCGTGACCAGTGCCGAGTTCTCCCGGAACTCCAGCTGGCGCAGCCGTGTCAGCAGGTACCCGATCACCAGGATTTCCTCGGCGAAGGCGTTGCCGAACGCCGAGAGGACGAGCGCGATCGGCCGCCACCACGTGTCGTCCAAAGTGGACGGTACGACGGCCAGGCTGAAGCCGAGCTTCCAGGCGGCGAAGTACAGCGCGAGCCCCGGGATGCCGATCACCGCCGCCAGGCCCACGCCCCGGAGGAGGTCGCGGCCCCGCCAGGTGAGCCCGACACTCGCGAGCCGGATACCGCCGCGGACCAGCAGGTACGCGCCGAGCGCGCCCCAGCCGACGAGCTGCGCGACACCCAGCAGCTGCGCGAGCAGGTCGAGCAGGCTCTGCGCGGCCTGCGGCACGTTGAGCGCCACGTGCTGGTCGCTCAGCGGCTGGGGCTTGAGCAGCGAGTCGAGCAGCGAGACGAGACTGCGCGCGCCCGCGAGGCCGAGTGTGATGCCGAAGACGATCCAGATCTCGATCTTGATCCGGCGGCGTTCCTCGTCCCCGATGACCGGTTCGGGCAGGTCGGGCCGCTCGGGGCGTAGCCAGTCGCGGGCGAGGGACGTCACGTCCGCACGCTACCGTCTCCAACCATGGCACCGAAGATTGCGACCGCGGACCGGGTCGGCCGCGACGAACTGCTCGAGTTCCTGCGCCCCCGGCACCGCGCCATCCTGTTGACCACCCGTGCCGACGGCACTGCCCAGCTGTCGCCGGTCACGTGCGGCATCGACCCGGAGGGCCGGTTCGTCGCCTCGACCTATCCGAAGCGCGCCAAGACCGTCAACGCCCGCCGGAACCCCGCCGTGTCCGCGTGCGTGCTCTCCGACGAGTGGAACGGCGCGTGGGTGCAGATCGACGGGCAGGCCGAGGTGCTCGACATGCCCGACGCGCTCGAACCGCTCGTGGAGTACTTCCGCTGCATCTCCGGTGAGCACCCGGACTGGGACGAGTACCGCGAAGCCATGCGCAAGCAGAACAAGAGCCTGATCCGGCTGACGATCGACCGCTGGGGACCGATCGCGACCGGCGGTTTCCCGCCGGAGGCGGTTCAGGACTAGGCCGAGCGCAGGAACGGGCAGCCGACCATCCGGCGGAGCTCGGCGGCGAGTTGCGGCGGGTTGTGCACCGGCTTGGTAAATGCCAGCCGCACGTCGTGGTCGCCGGATTCGGCCTCGACGCGCAGCCGCAAGCCGAACCGGTCGAGGCCGAGCGGGCGGATCCGGCCGCCGCGCAGTTCCTCCGGGACGTGCCGCGCGAGCTGCCCGACGACGTCGGCGTGCTGCGACTCCAGATGCCGCAGCCAGTCCCGCTCGTAGGAGTGGAACGGGTCGGCGGAGGCCGCGCTGAACATGAACGGCCGCAGTGACTGGGTGCCCTCGGCGTCGGCGAGTACGAGCGACGCGGGGGTCAGGCGCAGCAGGCTCATCCCGTGCCCGAGGTCGAGCAGCCGCGGGTCGGCGCGGGTCTCGCTGATCGAGACCGCACTGGCCCGCGCGGCGGTGGCGCTCAGCGGGCGCAGCCAGCCAGTGATCCACAGCAACCCGCGGATCGGCTCACGCAGGTCCACCGGCGCGCAGTCGGCCAGCTCGAACATCACCGCGACCTCGGCCTCGGTCGCGCGCTCGACCAGGGGGTGGTCCTGGGGCATCAGCAGGCTCACGCTGCCGCTCGCGTGCACGTGGTGCAGGTGCGGCACGATCCGCTCGCCCCCGGCACCCCCGGTCGGCATCACCGTGCCTGGGCAGTCGCGGGACGCGATCGTCTTGGCTCGTTCCGCCGGGCTTGGCGCCGGCGGTCGGCGCACGTGAGTCTCGGTCATGGGCCCACCTCCTACTTAGGTGAGCCTAACCTGTGTCGCGCGAAAGGGGAAGTTGTCCCGTTGGGCCAACCGGCCGAACGGCTTCTGTCCGCAGTGCGGACCGGTTTGTCCGGCTGCCGTACGCTACTAGCGTGTCTGTTGTGTCAAGCGCTGTGGAACTCACGCCACCCGGCCCCCGTGGAATTCCTCCCCTGTTCGCGCGACTCGTCGACGATTCGGCGCTCTTCCCGCCGGGCACCGCGACCATGCCCGAAGCACTGCGGGCGCATTATGCGACCCGTGCGGGCGCGCAGGCGGGGCTGCTCGGGGTGTTCCTCTGCCAGGCCTCGCGGCTGCCGGAGCTGATCACCGAACTGATCAAGCTCAAGCCCAAGCAGCCGCTGCCGCTGTCGCTGATCATCGACACCGGCCTTGGCGGCGTGCCCAAGGCCATCTCCATCGTCGAATCCCGCAGCGAGCTGTTGTCGCTGCGGATGGTGGAGATGCCCGCGCCGTCCGATGTGGACGAAGTGTGGCTCGAGCGCGTCTCGGAGTTCGTGCCTGAGGACGTGGTCCGGGTGGTCGAGCCCCGACGCGGGGTCGGCTGGCTCGACGGCGTACACAAGGTGATCGAGCACGGGAGCTGGCCGAAGATCCGCTGCGGTGGCATGTCCAGTGAGAACTTCCCCAGCGTGGACGAGGTCGCCGACTTCCTGTCCGTCGTGAGCGGGGCCGACGGCGCCTCGTTCAAGGCGACCAACAGCCTGCACCGGGCCGTGCGGCACGAGGACCCGGCGACCGGCATCCCGCACCACGGCTTCCTGAACCTGCTGGTCGCGGTGGCCCGCAGCCTGTCCGGGGGTGACGTGCGTGCGGCGCTGTCGTCGACCGACGGGCAAGCGCTCGCCGACGAGGCGCGCGGGCTGTCCGAGCCGGCCTGCAAGGCGGTGCGCTCGCTGTTCGCGTCCTACGCCTCGGCCACGTTCGCCGAGCCGGTCACGGATCTCGAGGAGCTCGGCCTGCTGTGATGCCCCGAGGCGGCTCGTGAGCACCGAGGGGTCGCTGACGCTCGATCGCGGCCTCGCGCTACTGCAAGCGGTGGCCGACGCCGGGGGCGACGCGGCCACGATCTCCGAGCTCGCGGCGGCCATCGGCGCCAGTCGTGCGGCGGTGTACCGGCTGCTCGTGCCGCTGTCCGAACGCGGGCTGGTGCGCCGCGACGGCACCAAGGTCCGGCTCGGGGTCGGCGTGCTGCGGTTGAGCGCCCAGGTGCTGCCCCAGCTGCGCGAGGCGGCCCGGCCTGTGCTGCGCGAGCTCGCCGACCAGGTTGGTGCGACCGCGCACCTGACCGTCGCGCAGGGCGAGGGGATCGAGTCGGTCGCGGTGGCCACGCCGACGTCATCGGACTTCCACGTGGCCTACCGCGTCGGCGCTCGGCATCCGCCCGGCAGCGGCGCGGCGGGCAAGGCACTCGCGCTGCGCCCGCGCGGCCGAGGGTGGGCGGTGGCGACCGGCGACCCGCAGCGGGGGGTGACGGGGCTCGCGGCACCGGTGCGGGGCGTGCCGGGGCTGCGGGCGAGCGTGGGTGTGCTCTCGCTCGGGCCGCTACGGGCCGACCTCGTGGGCCCGCAGGTGGTCGAGGCGGCGACTCGACTGGCCGGCGTGCTGAAGTGAGGATCAGCCGACGAACGCCTGCCAGATCGCGAGCACGGTGAACGCGGCGAACGCGAACCCGGCGACGCGCTGCAGCAGCTTGGGCCGGATGCGTGCTCGCACCTTGTGCCCGATGAACACCGCGACCGCGGCCACCGACACCAGCGCGAGGAACGCACCCACACCGACGGCGAGCGGCTCGCCGTAGCGGGCGGTCAGGCCGGCCGTCGCCAACTGGGACGCGTCGCCCCACTCGGCGGCGAAAAGCACCCCGAACGACGTGGCCGCCGCGCGAAGGAACGACACCGGGCCGGGACCGGAACGGGACGCGTCCTCACCCGCGTCCTTGTCGGCCGAGAAGCCCTCGCGCAGCAGCATCAGCGCGCCGAACCCGAAAAGGGCGGCGACCACGGCCGCCACCAGCCCGCCGGGCAGCATTGTGAGCGCATGTCCGAACAGCACCGCGATCGCGCATTGTGTGGCGAATGCCACAGCCACTCCGGCGAATACCGGCCAAGCTCGAAAACGGGTGGTCAGAACAAGGGTGGCGATGAGTGTCTTGTCCGGCAGCTCCACGGCAAGGACCAGCGCAAACGTGCTGACCAACGCCAGCAATGCGGTACTCATCGCGATTTTTCACCCCTTTCGCTTCAACGGTAAAGGGGGATACTTCCGAAAGCCAGGAGATGGGAATTGCGAATTGGCTGGTTCGGCTTCCTATCAAATAGTTTTCGGTTCGCCGAAACCAATAATGAGGTCGCCCGGGACCTAGGTCCTGGCAAGATCAGGACTCTGGGGCCTGACGTCGTGACCTGCTGCCGCAGCAGACTGACAGCGTGGATGTACTGCAACTGGCGCGATGGCAGTTCGGGATCACGACCGTCTACCACTTCCTGATGGTTCCGTTGACGATCGGGCTCTCCTTGCTGGTCGCGGGCATGCAGACCGCGTGGGTGCGCACCGGGGACGCGCGCTACTACAAGATGACGAAGTTCTGGGGCAAGCTGCTGCTGGTCAACTTCGCGATGGGCGTGGTGACCGGCATCGTCCAGGAGTTCCAGTTCGGGATGAACTGGAACGCGTACTCGCGTTTCGTCGGCGACGTGTTCGGGGCGCCACTGGCGATGGAGGGCCTGGTCGCGTTCTTCGTCGAGTCGACCTTCCTCGGCTTGTGGATCTTCGGCTGGGACCGGCTGCCCAGGCGGGTGCACCTCGCGTGCGCGTGGGCGTTCTCGCTGGCCTCGATCGCGTCGGCGTACTTCATCCTCGCCGCGAACTCGTGGATGCAGCACCCGGTCGGGGTGGACTTCGTCGACGGCAAGCCGACGATGCGGTCGATCTGGGCGGTGCTGACCAACAACACGGCGCTCGCCGCGATCCCGCACACCATCGCCGGGGCGTTCTCGGTCGCGGCGGCGTTCATCGTCGGCGTCGCGGCGTGGCATCTGTGGCGTAAGCGCAGGACCGACGACGAGCACCGCGCCGTGTGGCGGTCCTCGCTGCGGCTCGGTGGCTGGGTCGGCGTCGTCGCGTTCGCGGTGCTCGCGATCACGGGCGATACGCAGGGCAAGCTGATGTTCGAGCAGCAGCCGATGAAGATGGCGTCGGCGGAGGCGCTGTGCCACACCGAGCAGCCCGCCAGCTTCTCGATCCTCGCGATCGGTGACGTGTCCAAACAGGACTGCGAGGACGTCAAGACGTTCACCGTGCCGGCCCTGCTGAGTTTCCTGGCGCACAACGACTTCTCGACGCGGGTCACCGGGGTCGAGGACCTCATCGGGCAGTACCAGGCGAAGTACGGCACGAACTATCCAGATGACCCCGCACTCGGCCCGCTGGCGGGAAAGCCGATCGACTACACCCCGAGCCTGCCGGTGACCTACTGGGGTTTCCGGCTGATGATCGGCTTCGGCGCGGCGTCGGCCGGCATCGGGGTACTGGCGCTGTGGTTCACCCGGCGCGGGCGAATTCCCGAATCGAAGTGGTTCCCGCGGCTGGCGCTGCTGGGCATCGCGACTCCGTACCTCGGCAACAGCGCCGGCTGGATCTTCACCGAGATGGGCCGCCAGCCGTTCGTGGTGGTGCCGAACCCGTCGGGCGTGGATGGGGTCTGGATGTTCACGGCGCAGGCCGTGTCGAACCTGTCGGCCGGCGAGGTGTGGACGTCGCTGATCGCGCTGACCACGGTGTACGCGGTGCTCGGCGTGGTCGAGGCGTTCCTGATGCGCAAGTACGTTCGCGGCGGCATCGAAGGCGTGCTCCCGCCACCCCAGAACCCGAAGGACAACGACGATGCACTCGCCTTCGCCTACTAGGACCGCCGACATGAGGCATCAGACCGCCGCGATGAGCGTCTGGATCACCGCGCTCACCGCCCGGTCCGCTGTGATCGGCCCGGGAGCAGGAGGGCCCGGAGCAGGAGTGCCGGGGGCAGGCGTGCCGGGTGCAGGAGGGCCGGGTGCGGGAGGGCCGGGTGCGGGAGGGTCAGGTGCAGGTGTGCCGGGGCTAGGCGTGTCGGGTGCAGGCGTGCCGCGAGTCGGAGTGCCGGGGCTAGCAGTGCCGAGGGCAGAAGTTCCCGGTGCAGGGGTGCCGGATGCGGGAGTGCCGCGCGCAGCAGGGCCCCGAGCAGAAGCCCACCCTCCCGGGGGCAGCCCCCTCGGCCAGTCTATCGGCGCAGGGCGTGCTGAGGTGGGGGCGGCGCAAATCTGTGGACAGCTGAGGGGGTTGTGGATAACTCCGTGGACATCGTGCCGTTCGGCGTCGATCCGGCGGCGGTCACGGCGATCCGGCTTGAGTGGTAGGGGTTTTCGGCAGTTCGGGGTTCGCCTGCGTTCGGTCGGGTCGGTCAATGGGGGACTGTGGACAAGCCTGTGGACAAGTGCGGGAGAGGGTGCGCGATGAGCCTGGAAACGGTGTGGTTCTGCATCATCGTGGTCTTCTGGCTGGGGTACCTGTTCCTCGAAGGGTTCGACTTCGGGGTCGGGATGCTGCTGTCGATCCTGGGGCGCGACAACGCCGAGCGGCGCGTCATGATCAACACGATCGGGCCGGTGTGGGACGGCAACGAGGTGTGGCTGATCGTCGCCGCGGGGGCGATGTTCGCGGCCTTTCCCGGCTGGTACGCCGCACTCTTCTCGGGGGCGTACCTGCCGCTTCTGCTGGTCCTGCTGGCCTTGATCGGGCGTGGCGTGGCGTTCGAGTATCGCGGCAAGGTCGACTCGGAGCGCTGGCGTCGCACGTGGGACCGCGTGATCATGATCGGCTCGTGGATTCCGCCGCTGGGCATCGGCCTGCTGCTCACCACCACGGTGCTCGGCCTGCCGCTCGACGCGGACGGCAACCGCGTCGGGTCGGCGTTTGCGGCCGTTCGCTGGGACACGCTGCTCGGCGCGCTCGCCGTCGTCGGCTTCTCGCTCGTGCACGGCGCGGCGTTCCTCGCCCTCAAGACCGCCGGCGAACTCCGGGAACGAGCGCGGTCGCTGGCGGTCAAGGCCCTGCCTGTCGCGCTGGCTCCGCTCGTCGTGCTGCTGCTGACCGTGCAGTGGCGCGAAGGTTCATTGTGGACAGTGGTGCCCCTGGTCGTGGCCGCCGGGGCCGCGGTCGTCGCGTGGCGCGCGCTTGCCGCCGACAAGGACGGACAGGCGTTCGCCGCGCTGGGTGTGACGATCGCGGCCTCGGTGGTCACTTTGTTCGGCGCGCTGTACCCGGACGTTCTACCGTCTACTGTGGACTCGGCGAACTCGCTGACCGTCGCGGGAGCGGCGTCCAGCCACTACACCCTGGAGGTGATCACCTGGGTCGGCGCGTTCGGCGCGCCCGCCGTGCTGATCTATCAGGGCTGGACCTACTGGGTTTTCCGCAAGCGCATCAGTACCAGCCAGATCCCACCGGTGCACACCCCATGAGCTTTCCCGGACGTTCCACCCTTCCCGCTGATGTGTCCACAACGGACACGGGACGCCCGGGAAAGGGACCGCTCGGCGCGCTGCCTGCTCTGTCCGCGGCCGCGCGCCGGGCGCTCGCCCTTGCCGCGTTGCTTTCCCTGTTCAACGCCGCCGCGCTGGTGGCACAAGCGTTCCTGCTCGCCTCGGCCTGCGTTGCGATCATCGACGGCCGCGGGCCCGGCGGGTTCGCTCCGCTGGTGGGCGTGGTGCTCGCACGGGCGTTCATCGCCTGGGCCATGCGCGTCGTCGCCGCTCGCGCCGCCGCGGGGGCGAAGGAGGAACTGCGCGCGAAAGCCGTCGACCACGCGATGCGGCTGGGTCCGGAATGGATCGCCGCGCGCGGACCGGCCGAGCTGACCGCGTTGACCACTCGAGGTCTGGACGCGCTCGACGCCTATTTCACCAACTACCTGCCCGCGCTCGTGACCGCCGCGGTGGTGCCGCTCGGCGCCGGTGCGGCGATCCTGTTCGCGGACTGGCCATCCGCGGTGATCATCGCGTTGACCGTGCCGCTGCTGCCGCTGTTCGCGATCCTCGTCGGCCGCTACACCGCGACCCGCACCACGGCCGCGACCGACGCGATGCATCGCATGTCGTCTCACCTGCTCGAACTCGTGCGGGCGTTGCCGGTGCTGGCGGCTTTCCGCCGGGCGGAGGCGCAGGCCGAGACAGTGCGGCTGGTGTCGGACCGCCACCGGCGCGCGACGATGAAGACGCTGCGCGTGGCGTTCTCGTCGGCGTTCGTGCTGGAGTTGGCGGCGACGTTGTCGGTCGCGCTGGTCGCGGTCGTGATCGGGGTGCGGCTCGTCGGCGGCGATCTGCCGCTGGCCATCGGCCTGGGCGTGCTGATACTGGCGCCCGAGTGCTACCAGCCGCTGCGGTCGGTCGGCGCCGCGTTCCATGCGAGCGAGGACGGGGTCGAGGCGGTCCGGCGGGTGGCCGACCTGCTGGCCGAGCCGGTGCCGCCGGACGGTTCACAAGTCCCCGGACGCGGCGAGGTGCGGGTCGCGAACCTGCGGGTCGCGCGCCGCGGCGGGTTCGCGCCCGACGGCGAGTCGTTCTCCGTGCGGCCGGGCGAGGTGACCTGGCTGCGGTCACCGAGCGGCGCGGGCAAGTCGACCGCACTCGCGGCACTGCTCGGCTTCGTCCGGCCCGCCTCGGGCACGATCGCCGTCAACGGCATCACGGATATCGATATGTCGACATTCAGGCGGTGCATTGCCTGGGTGCCGCAGTCGCCGGCGTTCTCCGGCGGCACCATCCGCGACGAACTGCTGGAGGTGGATGGCGGCCAGCTGCGTGACAAGTTCGCGCGCGAGTTGGCGGGTGCGGATGCCGACGAGTCGCGGGGCGCTTGCGCCGATGCGCGGCCGGGCACCGGCGGGGGCGAGTCGTGGGGCGCGGATGCCGGTGCGTTGCGGGGCGCGCGGCCGGGTACGGGCGCGAACGGCCTGGGTGGTGGTAGCGCCGATGAGCCGGCCGGCCGGGGCGCGGACGAACTGCCCGGCGGCGACAGCGACGGCGACGGCGATGCCGAGGAGATTCTGGCCGCACTGAACCTCGCGGGCTTCGAGGATCGCCCGGTGCACAAGCTGTCCCTCGGCCAGCGGCAGCGCGTCGCGGTCGCGCGGGCCCTGTTGCGGGTGCGCCAGGGCGCCTGGCTGCTGCTGCTCGACGAGCCGACCGCGCATCTCGACGCCGCCAACGCGGCGTCCGTCTGGTCCGCCGTCGAGGACGCGCGGAGCCGCGGCGCGGCGGTCATCATCGCCGCACACGACCGGCCCGTCGCCGAAACGGTCGGGGTGTCCGCGGAGCTTCCCCACGACGTCACGAACGATGTGCCGCAGCCGAAGCCGCGCAGGCTGCGCGTCAACCGGAAGTTCGTCGCCGGGGCGGCGCTCGGGGCGCTCGCCCTCGTGGCAGGGCTCGCGTTGACCGCGACCTCGGGCTGGCTCATCGCCAAGGCGGCGCAGCAGCCGCCGATCCTGACGCTGACTGTCGCGGTCGTGGGCGTGCGGGCATTCGGGCTCGGGCGCGCCGGGATGCGCTACGCCGAACGGCTCGTCACCCACGACGCTGCTTTCCGCACCGCGGCCACAGTGCGCGTGGACACCTGGCGCGCACTGGTCCGGCTCGGGCCGGCACGCAGCCTGCGACACGGCGAAGGACAGCGGCGGCTGGTCGCCGATGTCGACACCGTCCGCGATCTGCTGCCTCGCGTCGTCACCCCGCCGCTGGTCGCGGGCATCGTGCTGGTGTGTGCGGTCGCGGTGCAGGCCGTCGTGCTGCCGGCCGCCGGGCTGGTGCTCGCCCTCGCCGTACTGGCCGGCGCGACCGGCGGGCCGCTGCTGGCGTTGCGGTTCGAACAGCGCGCCACCTCGGTCCTCGCCGACGGCCGGCGCGCGGTGAGCGCCAAAGTGCACGATCTGTTCGAGGGCGCGGCCGAGCTGCTCGCGTTCGACCGGTACCGCGGCCGGCGCGCGGACCTTGCCGGTGCCGACGCCGGGCTGGTGACGCAGGCTCGCAGGCAGGCCTTCGGGGCAGGCGCGGCCGAAGGGCTGAACGCGCTGGTCACCGGGCTCGCGGCGGTGGCGGGTGTGTGGCTCGCGGCCGGGAGGGTCGAGCCGACACTCGTGCCCGTGCTCGCCCTCGTCCCGCTCGCGCTGGGTGAGGTGCTCGCGCTGCTGCCACCCGTCGCGCAGCATTGGGACACGCTGCGGGACGCGCGTGCCCGGCTGGAGATTCCCGAGGTGCCTGCCCCGCGCATCGAGCAGGGCGACATCGCGCTCGACGGTGCCGATCTCGGCTGGCCCGGAAGCGAGCCGGTGCTGCGGGGAGTCGACCTGGAGATCCCGCGCGGCGCCTACGTCGCCGTCACCGGGCCGTCGGGAGCGGGTAAGTCGACGCTGCTCGCCGCACTGCTGGGTTTCCTCGACCCGGCGCGCGGCAGCGTGCGGGTGCCCCGGGAGGTGGCGTGGGCGCCGCAAGATCCGCAGCTGGTGTCGACGACGGTCGCCGAGAATCTGCGGCTCGCCGATCCGCACGCGTCCGACGAGCGGATGACCGAAGCGTTGCGGCTGGTGTGCCTGGACGTCGCCCCTGCCACGATGCTCTGTAGCGCGGGCAGCGGGCTCTCGGGCGGCCAGGCCCAGCGGCTCGCCCTCGCTCGCGCGCTGCTCGCCGACGCCGACCTGGTGCTGCTCGATGAGCCGACCGCACACCTCGACGAACCGACCGCGCGCAAGATCAGGGACAACCTGCGCGAGACGCTCGCCGGGCGGACGGTCGTGCACGTGACGCATCACCCGGAGGAGGCCGCGGGCGCCGACGTCGTGCTCGAAGTGCGTGACGGCCGGGTGCTGGTGCGGGAGGGCGTCTACCCTTGATATCGCTGATGGAACCGACTCTTGCCGCCCACGCGCTGTCCGCGGCCACCGAGATCACCACCGCCGCGTTGTCCGGCGACGAACCCGACGCCGTGCTCGCGTCCGTGGTGCGCAAGGCGGCGGAAATGGCGGAGGCCGACCTCGGACTGATCATGGTCCGCGCCGAGGACGGCAACGTCTCCGTCGAGGCCGCGTACGGGGTGAGTAGCGATGTGCGCGGGCTGCTGCTGCCGCCCGCGTCGGCCGCGGGCACCGTCGCGCGGGGCGGCGAAACCGTGGTGACCGCCGACTTCACCACCGACCCCCGCACCGCCCCCTTCGTGCCGGACGAGTTGCGCGGCTACGGCCCTTTCGCCGCCACGCCGTTCGGCGCGGGTGGGCGAGTGCTGGGCGCGCTCGCCGTGTACCGGCTGCGGCACAGGCTCGCGTTCTCGGCCGACACGGTCGACGTGCTGACGGCGTTCGCGGCGCAGGTCGGCGTCGTGCTGGCGCTGGCCGAGGGCGCGACCGCGCGGCACGAGGTGACGCTGTACCAGGAACGCGAGCGCATCGCCCGCGAGTTGCACGACGTGATCGTCCAGCGGTTGTACGCGGCCGGGATGCAGCTGGACCGGGTGCGGCGGCGCATGCGCAAGCGGTTCGCGACCACCGACGCGGTCAAGCTCGGCGAGGCCATCGACCAGCTCGACCAGACGATCGAGGAGATCCGTGCGACCGTGCGCAGCCTGCGGTCCCCGGCGCCGGAGCCGGAGGCGAACCCGGCGACCGATCTCGCGCAGTCCGCGCGCGACGAGGTCCGGATCGCCGAGGAACTGCTCGGCTACCCGCCCACGCTGGAGCTGTCCGGCGAGTTCGCCGGCATCCCCGCCGAGCGCGCGGACCACATCCGTGCCGCGCTGCGTGAAGCACTGTCCAATGTGGTCAGACACTCCGGCGCGAGCGAGACAAGGGTGACCCTGCACCGGGACGCCGGCGAGATCCGGCTTCGCGTGCGCGACAACGGTTCCGGCGTGCCACAAGGCGTCGCCACCCGCGGGCTGCGGCACCTCGCGGAGCGGGCCAAGAGCGCGGGCGGGAAGTTCTACCTCAACTCCTCGCCGAGCCTCGGCACGCTCGTCGCGTTCGACCTGCCGCTGGACCCCTCGGCCAAGCGCGCCAACTGATCGCGCGACGCGGCGGCCACCTCGTTGGGGACGCCGAGTTCGCCGAGCATCTCCGCAGCCGCGGCCATCTCGGCCGTGCGCCGGACGGCGTGCTTGCGCGAGCCGGTCTCCAGCCGGTCCACGGTGTCCTTGTCGGCGCCGCTCAACTCGGCGACGATGACCTCGCGCAGCCAGTCCTCGCAGCCCGCCGCTCGCGCGGCCTCGAGCGCCTCGACCACCGCGGCGGACATGCCCTTGAAGAACACGCTGCGGAGCAGCTTGCGCTCCGCGGCGAGCCCGGCGTCGCCGTCCATGACCTCGACCGACGCGCCGAGCGAGGTCAGGATCCGCGCGGCGTCCTTCGCCGCGACACCGCTCGCGAGCATCGGCACGCGGAGCCCGCGGCCCGGCACCGGCGCCATGATCGCGAGGTCGGCGAAGGGCACCCCGGCCTCGGCCGCGATCGCCGCCAGTTCCCGCTTCTTCCCGGGTGACGACGTGTTCAGGTCGGCCCAGATCGCCCCATTCGCGCCGGGCAACCCGGCCCGGAGCGCACCGACGGAAGCCGACGAACTGTTCACGCTGAGTACCAGTCCAGCGCCGTGCGCCGCAGCCGCCTCGGACTTCGTGTCGACGACGCCGTCACCGGCGGCTACCGCCGGGTCGTAGCCCCGCACCACGGCACCCGCCGCGACGAGATCGCGGGCGAGAAGACCGCCCGCTTCGCCGAGGCCGAGTAACGCGATCGTTTCCGACATAGCAGACTCCGTTCCGCGAGGCATTACGATCGAGTAGACGATGTCCGCGACAAAATTGTCAACAAAGCAGGGGTAGCTGTGACCGAGAGCCAGGTCGAACTCGGCAAACCGGTGGTGGTCGCGATCCGCGAGGCCATCGTCCACGGGGATTTCGTGCCCAACCAGCGGCTGGTCGAGGCCGACTTGTCGGCACAGTTCGACGCCAGCCGGGCCAACGTGCGTGCCGCGCTGATCGAACTCGCCAACGAGGGACTGGTCGAGCGTGTGCAGAACCGCGGGGCACGCGTGCGCGCGGTCTCGATCGAGGAAGCGGTCGAGATCAGCGAGGTGCGCATGATGCTCGAATCGCTGTGCGCGGCGAAGGCCGCGGAGCGGATCAACGACGCGGAGATCAAGGAACTGAAGGCGCTCGGCAAGGCGATGCGCAAGGCGGTCGCGGCCGGCGACGTCGTCGGGTACTCGGGGCTCAACCAGCAGTTGCACCGCCGGGTCCGGGAGATCAGCGGTCAGCGCACGGCCGAGAACCTGCTGGAGCGCCTGCGTGCACAGAGCGTGCGCCACCAGTTCCGCCTCGCGATGCGTCCCGGCCGTCCCGCGGTGTCGATGCCCGAGCATCTGGCGATCATCGACGGAATCTGTGCACACGACTCCGTCGCAGCTCGGGGCGCCATGCAGGCGCATCTGGCAAGCGTCATCGAGGCTTTGCGGCAAACCACGCCTTGACTCTCGTCGCCAAGATTGTTAACAATTTGGTCGGAGAAATTGCCGCAAGGGAGCGACATGACCGACCAGCCACAACCGTCCGACCACGCCCGTGACCTTGTCCGTGGTGCCTACGACGTGCACATCCACGTCGCACCGGACGTGATGCGCCGGAGAATCGACGATGTCACGCTGGCCGAACGGTTCGCCGCGGTCGGGATGGCCGGTTTCGTACTGAAGTCGCACTACGCCCCGACCGCCGAGCGCGCCGAGGTGGTCCGCCGGGTGCATCCCGGGATCGACGCGCTGGGCGCGATCACGCTCAACGCCTCCGTCGGCGGGCTCAACCCGATCGCGGTCGAGATCGCCGCACGCGGCGGTGCCCGGTTCGTCTGGCTGCCCACAGTGGACAGTGCGAACCAGCGGGCCTGCCAGGCGTCCGAACCCGAGGGCGCGACCCCACCGATGTGGGCGCGGATCCAGGCCGAACTCGCCGAGGAGGGCATGACCGCCGATCCCGTCGACGTACTCGACGCCGACGGCAAGGTGCTCGAGCGGACGCGGCTGGTGCTGCGCCTGATCGCCAAGCACGACCTGACCCTCGCGACCGGGCACCTGCACCAGGACGAGTCGGCCGCAGTGCTCGACGCCGCGCTCGAGGAGGGCGTGCGCCGCATCGTGGTGACCCATCCCGAGTTCACGTCGCAGCGCATCGGCGTCGAGCGGCAGCGTGCGCTGGCCGAGAAGGGCGCGCTGATGGAACGCTGCTTCACCACGCCCTACACCGGCAAGGTCGGCTGGGACGTCTGGTTGCACAACATCCGCGAGGTCGGGCCCGAGCACTCGGTGATCTCGAGCGATCTGGGCCAGCCCTTCAACCCGCCGGTCGAGGACGGTCTCGCGCTCGCCGCGGATCGCCTGCTGGCCGGGGGTTTCCGTGACGAGGAGGTCCGCTTGATGACCGTCCACAACACCCGCCGGATTGTCGGCGCCGACCCGCTTCCCGATGCGCCATGACCGCCATACTGACGGCGAACGCGGTGACCAAGCAGTTCGCCAAGGACGACGCGGCGATTGTCGCGCTGCGCGAGTTGACCCTCGACATCGAGGAGGGCAGCTTCGTCACGGTCCTCGGCCGCAGCGGCTGCGGTAAGTCGACGCTGCTCAACATGCTCGCCGGGCTGACCACGCCGAGCAGCGGTCAGGTCCGCTACCGCGAAACCGCGCTGTCCGGTCCGGACACCAGCATCGGGTACCTGACCCAGCACGACACGCTGATGCCGTGGCGCGATGTCGTGCGCAACGTCGAGATGCCGCTGGAGATCCGTGGCGTGCCGGGCGGCGAGCGGAAGCGGGTCGCGACGGGGCTGATCGAGCGCGTCGGGCTCAGCGGCTTCGAAAAGCACTACCCCCGCGAGCTTTCCGGCGGGATGCGCCGCCGCGCGAGCCTGGCGCGGATGCTCGCCGGGGCACCGGAAACGCTGCTGATGGACGAGCCGTTCGGCGCGCTGGACGCGCAGTTGCGCACCGAGCTGCAGGAGGAACTGCTCCGGCTGTGGCAGGGCAGCGGGCAGACCGTCGTGTTCGTCACGCACGACATCGAAGAGGCGCTGCTGCTCGGCGACCGGGTCGTGGTGCTCGGCCAGGTCGGGCGCATCCTGCTCGACCGCGAGATCGGCCTGGCGCGCCCGCGCTCGGCCGACGACCTGCGGGTCGACCCGGAGTTCGTCGCGCTGCACCGCGAACTTTCCGCCGCCCTCAAAGGAGACGCGTCATGACACTGGCCGTGACCGAGGCCGGCCCGGTCCGGGTCGGTCTCGACCGAACGTGGTGGCAGAAGCACGGCAGCACAACGATTGTGTGGGGTTCGCGGCTGGCGCTGCTGGCCCTGGTCCTCGTGCTGTGGCAGATCGCCGCCGACCGGTGGATCGACAGCACGTTCACCAGCAAGCCCACCGAGATCGTCAAGCGGCTCGGCGAATGGAGCGGCGACGGTACATTGTGGACGAACACGTGGATCACCGTGCAGGAGATCATCTACGGCTTCCTGCTCGGCGCCGCGGCCGGTGCCGTCGCCGGGTTCGTGCTCGCCTCGCTGAACCTGGTCTACCGCGTCCTCGACCCGTTCGTCCTGGCGCTGTACTCGATCCCGAAGGTGGCGCTGGCACCGCTGTTCATCGTGTGGTTCGGCATCGGCGTGCACATGAAGGTGCTGCTCGCCGCCGTGACGGTGTTCTTCCTGGTGTTCCTGAACACCGCGGCGGGTGTGCGCGAGGTGGACCGCGGACTGATCGACGCGGTGCGGCTGATGGGCGGCAACCGGCGTGACATCGCGCTGAAGGTCGTGCTGCCCGCGTCGATGACCGGGCTGCTGACTGGCCTCAAGGTAGCGATCCCGTACGCGCTGATCGGTGCGGTGATCGGTGAGCTGGTCGCGTCGAACCGCGGCCTCGGCTACCTGATCAACGACTCCGCCGCTCAGTTCGACACCGCGGGCGTGTTCGCCTCGCTGGTCGTGCTGAGCGTGATCGCCGCCGTGCTCAACGTCGTCGTCGGGCTCATCGGTAAGCGCGTTAACCGCTGGAAGCCGCTCGATGACTAGCCGCCGGACGTTCCTGAAAGCGCTTGCCGCGACGCCGTTGCTGGGGGTCGCCACGGCCTGCGCGACCCGGGAGTCGACCACGCCGGCGGGTGTGCTCAACGTCGGGCAGATCAGCGATTCGGTGGCCTTCTTCCCGCTGTTCATCGCGGAGAAACAGGGCTACTTCGCCGACGAGGGCCTCGAGCTGGGTGAACGACCACGGCTCGGCACGGGCGCGAAGGTGGCCGCCGCGCTGAAGTCCGGCAGCATCGATCTCGGCGGCGCCGTGATCACGGACGCGTTCAACCTCGCCAAGATCGACGACACCACACGGATCGTGACCAGCCTCGTCACCGAGTACTACGTGGACATCGTGGTACCGCCGTCGTTCGAGGAGCCCGTGTCGCTCGAGGACAAGGTCAAGGCGCTGGTGGGCAGGAAGATCGGCATCACCGGGCCGGGCAGCGGTACCGAGGCGCTGGTCGACTACCTGTTCAGCAGCATCGGGCACGACGCGGCGACCGATGCGACGCTGGTGAACCTCGGCAGCGCGACCACCGCCGCGATCGGCGCGCTGAAGGCGAACCGGGTGGACGCGCTGTCGTTCTTCCAGCCGATCGCCCAGCAGGCGGCGGCCGCGAACGTCGGCAAGACCTACATCTCGCCCGCGCGCGGCGACGTGCCGAGCCTGCGGGGCGCGCTGCACGGCGTCGTGTTCAGCACGCAGAAGCTGTTGAACCGCAAGCAGAAGGAGCTGGCCGCGTTCCAGCGGGCGATGACGCGCGCGCTGTCGGACATCCACGGCGACCCCTCGCACGTGCGGGAGTTGCTGGGCCAGTACCTCAAGGGCACCGACGGGAAGGCGCTCGACGCGCTGATCCCCATCCTGCAGCGCGAAGTGCCGTCGACGCCGGAGGTGCAGCGCGCGTCCTACGACACGGCCCGTGCCTTCCACCTCGACAGTCACCTGGTCAGCAAGGCACCGGCCTACGACTCGGTGCTCGTCAAGAGCTGATTCCCTCGACGGTCCGCAGCATGACGCCGAGCAGGCTCGCCAGCTGGGCGCGCTCCGGGTCGGGCAGGTTCGCCAGCGCGGCGCGGGCGACGTCCAGCAGCCTTGGCAGCAGGTCGTCGATCAGCGCGCGGCCCTCATCGGTGAGCCGCACCTGCACGACGCGGCGGTCGCGCTCGCTCGCGGTGCGTGAGATGACGCCGAGCCGGGACAGCCGGTCGAGCCGTTTCGTGATCGCCGCGCCGGAGGAGAGCATCTCGCGGCTGATCTGGCCGGGGTTGAGCACGCCGTTGCGGCGCAGCGCGCACAGCAGGCCGAACTCGGCCCGGGTCAGCTCGTGCCCGGCCAGCAGGTCGTCGGTCTCGCGCCGGATCAGCGACGCGAGGCGCAGCACGCGGCCGACCACGGCCATGCCCGACGTGTCGAGGTCCGGGCGCACCTCCCCCCACTGCCGTCGGACCCGATCGATGAGATCGCTCACTACGTCACTCCTTCACGGAGGATATTTTCGCTACCTGGCCTGTCGGTCTCTCGGCAGTGCGGGCCATGACGGGGCGAACATAGTCCTCGCGGTGGTCGCGGTCACAGGCGGCGTGCTCCCGCCGGGCCGGGGCTGTCACCTCGCGCCGGGATGACTCACTTGCCGTGCCGCGCGATCCACGCTGCGGCCTGTGTGCGGCGCTGCATACCGAGCTTGGCCAGCACCGACGTGACGTAGTTCTTCACCGTCTTCTCCGCCAGGAACAGCCGCTCCGCGATCTCCCGGTTGGACAGCCCGTCGCCGATCAGGTCCAGCACGCTGCGCTCGCGCTCGGTGAGCTGGGCGAGTTCGTCCGGCTGGGCGGGATGGCGAAGCTTGTCCAGCACGTGCGCGGTGGTCAGCGGGTCGAGCAGGGACCGCCCGGCCGCGACCTCACGCACGGCGTTGACCACGTCCTGGCCGCGCACCTGTTTGAGCAGGTAGCCCGCGGCGCCGGCCATGATCGCGCCGACCATCGCCTCCTCGTCGTCGAACGCGGTGAGCACAAGGCACTGCGGTGGGTTGGGCTTGGACCGCAGCTCACGGCACAGGGCGACGCCGTCCCCATCGCCGAGGCGCACGTCCACCACGGCGACGTCGGGCTCGACATGCATCGCGACGGCCAGCGCCTCGTCCGCGCTGCCCGCCTCGGCCACCACCTCGATGTCCGGCTCGTCGCCGAGCAGGTCCCGCAGGCCCCGGCGCACCACCTCGTGATCGTCGACGAGCAGCACCTCGATGGCCATACCCCGAGATTACTTCGGTTCGCGGGCGACGCCGTCGTCCGCGATGACTACTCCATCCGTGGCTGTCGGCGGGATGCGGTATCACTGTTGGCATGTCGCCGATCCCCGAGCTCGCGCAACGGCAGATCGATCGCTGGTGCGCACGGTGCGTGCCGGCGGACAAACGTGGCGAGTTCAGCGTCCTGTCGCGGTGGCGAGGCCGGATGGTCACGCTGGTCGAGAAGACGGTCACGGAGCGCCCGTTCGCGCAGTTGCGCTACGGCACCGACGGCATGTGGACGCTCTACCACTGGTCCGACGAGCTGGGTCGATGGCGAAAGTCTCCGCAGATCGCACCGGAGAACTCGCCGGTGCCGCTGCTGGAGGGCATCGACACAAGTGCATACGGAGGGTACTTCTGCAGCCCGTGAAGTCAACGCTGGTGGGTGACGGCTTCACACCTTGGGGTCGGGCAGGATAGTGCGGTGACCTCGGCCCCCGATCTGCGTTCGTACCTGCGCACTCTCGACGCGGACACGCTGGCCGAGCTGTTGCTGGACCAGGCCGAGCGTGACTCACGGTTACGGCACGAGCTGGAGGTCTGGGCTGCCGTCCGGGAGAAGGTCGCGCCGGTCCTCGACACGCTGCAGCGCCTGCTCGACGCGGGCACCCAGGCCGATCTGACCCCCCTCGTACGCCGCATGCTCGACAGCCTGGGCCAGGCGTCCGCCGCTGAGCGCCGTCGCGCGCTCCGGCTGTACGCGCAGGCCTGCGCCGCCCATCCGCCCGAGCCCGAGCAGCTGGCCGACTGGATCCTCGCCACCCAGTTCGGCGAGGACGCGTGGCCGCGCATCGAGCTGGCCGCGTTCGCCGGCGCGCTGGGCCAGACCGGTCTGGCGCGCATACGGTCCACAGTGGACGGTGTGCTGGCCGGCCGGGCGGGCCCTCGCCGGGACGTCGCGCGCGGTCTCGCCGAGCAGCTCGCCGAGGTCACCGGCGACGTCGACCGGCTGCTCGAGATCCTGCGCGGCAAACCACCGGCGCGCGACGTCCAGCTCAAGATCATCCGGGTGCTGCGCGAGGCGGGCAGGCATGCCGAGGCGATCACCTACGCCGCCCGCACCATCACCCGCGACGACCGGCCGCGCCAGGGCATCCTCGCCCTGCGCCGCGCCGAGTTCCGCCGCAACCCCAACCCGGCGAGCTACCGCGCGCTGCGCGAGGTCGCGAACCGGCTCGACTGCTGGCCCGAGGAGCGGGAGGCGGCGCTCGCCGTGCTCGCCGACGTCGACCCGGCCACGGCGATCCCGGTGTACCGGCTGCACGTCGACGAGCTGATCGAGCAGAAGGACCCGTCGTGCTACCGCGACGCCGCCCGCGCCCTGCGGGAGCTGCGCGGCCTGCACCGGCGTGCCGACACGCCCGAGGATTTCGCGCTGTACCTGGCAGATCTCGTCGAGACGCACAAGCGGAAGACCCGGTTGCTGATCGAGTTGCGCAACGCCCGGATCGCCATTCCCAAGGCCACGCCCCGGCAGAAGGCCCTCGCGCTCGGCGCATAGGGTCCCGCGCGCGCAGTGGCGCGGACACGGTGCGAATATGACTTCATGACCGAGGTGCCCCAACCGGAAGCCGGCGACGAGACAGTGGACGGACTGCTCGAGGAAGTCCTGCGCGAGTTCGCCGAGCTGGGCCCGGACGCCGACCCGCTGCGCGTCGAGCTGGTCACCTCCGAGATCCTCGGCGAGTGGTGGGAAGCGGGTGACGACCTCGCGGCGGAGCTGATCGAGTTCGCCGCGGCCGCCCCCGAGCCCGGCCGGCTGGCCGCGCCGCTGGCGGCCCTGCGCACGCTGGCAACCACCGAGGAGCAGCGCAAGGCCGCGGGCATCACGCTGGAGAAGCTGGACCTGCCGGAGCCCGAGTGGGCGGGCCGGCTCAACCAGGTCGCGGTTGCCGAATGCTGGCGCACCGCCGACATCTACGGCGACGAGGCATCGGTGCTCTGCGTGTTCGGCGCGGGCGAGGACGCGCACGGCCTGCTCGTCTCGATCAGCTACGCCATGCTGGCCGGCTGGGCGGACGAGGCGGTGATCGTCGAGTCGCCGGGCGAGGTGATCGACGAGATGCGGGCGCAGGCCGCCGAGGGCGGTGACCTGGTCTTCTGCGAGCAGATCACCCCCGCTCGGGCCCACCAGCTGGTCGCGGACGCGTTCGTCGGCACCGAGTTGCAGCAGGAACCCGAGGTCACCGACGACTACGTGCGCTTCCGTGCGCTCGCGCTGGCGCGCACGCGCGTGCTGCCCGACCCGGAGCCGCAGCCCGAGCCGGTCGTCCTCTCGGCCGAGGACCAGGCGCTGGCCATCGACGAGTTCTTCGCCGCCTCCCCGGAGCTGGCCGACACCCAGGCCGCCCGTGTCTGCGCGCTGCGGCTCATCGAGTTCGGCGCCGCGCAGGACCCGCGCCACCCGCTGCGGGTCGGGCCCGACAAGCTGTCGTCCTTTGTGGACTTCGTGGACGACGGGGCGATCGAGCTGACCGAGGACCAGGACGAGGCGCTGGAGCACGTGCTGCCCGCGTGGGCGCGCTGGGGTGCGCTCCGCGACGGCCTGCCCGCCGACGCCGTCGATCCGCTGCTGGAGGCCGTGGAGGACCGGCTCTACGAGCGCACGCTGGAGACCGACTCCACCCTGGACGCCTACCTCGACGGCGTCGAGGACCTGGCGGAACCGGACGTGGCGGAGCTGGTCCGGCGCCGACAGTTCGCGATCCCGTCGGTGTACACCGAGATCGTCGGCGAGGAGATCGAGCTCGACCCGGCCGACTCCGAGCAGCGCAGGCTGCTGGTGATCGGCGAGCACCCCGACTTCCAGGACTCGCTGGCGGAGGACGACCTCGACGAGGCGACGTTCCTGCTGGTCGCGTCGCACACCACGGTGGCGGACCAGTTGTGGGACAACGACCCGCCCCAGGTGTGGGAGGCGGCCCGGCGGCTGATCGACGCGGGTCTCGAACGCGACGAGATCATCGGGCAACTGGCCCGCACGCTCGAAGCCCTGCTGGAGACGGGCGAGGGCGACAGCCTGGAGTTCGACCTCGACGAGTACGTCCGCGCCCTGAGCGAACTGGGCTAGGGGCCGGCCGTACCTTCGGTGGCCTTCGCACGGCGATCCGCGAGGGCGTCGTCGACGTCGACGACGAACGCGCCGACCGCCATTGCGAGCAGTACCGCGATGCCGAGCACCGCCCCGATCCACGTGAACACGATCGCGACCATCGGCGTGCCTCCTCCCTGGTAGAAGCGCACTTTTCGTACTTCCAACAGGGTGCGGGGCGGGGGTTCCCGGCGGTATCGGCCAACCGGTTAGTGCCCGGCCGTGCCCATCAGCCGATCGGCCGAGTCACGCTCACAGCTTGCGCAGGCGGACGCGGTTGATGGAGTGGTCTGCGTCCTTTCGCAGTACCAGCGTCGCCCGCGGGCGTGTCGGCCGGATGTTCTCCATCAGGTTCGGCTCGTTGATGGTGCGCCACAGGTGCCGGGCCTCGGCGCGGGCCTCGCCGTCGGGCAGGCTCGCGAACTCGTGGAAGTGCGAGGCCGGGTCGGCGAACGAGGTCTGCCGCAGCTTCAGGAACCGCTCGACGTACCAGCGCTCGATGTCGTCGGTGTGGGCGTCGACGTAGATCGAGAAGTCGAACAGGTCGGACACCGACAACGTGCCCCGCCCTGGCTGCAGCACGTTCAGGCCCTCGATGATCAGGATGTCCGGCCGGCGCACCACCTGCTCCTCGCCCGGCACGATGTCGTACGCGAGGTGCGAGTAAACCGGCGCGGTGACCTCTTCGGCACCGGACTTGACCTCGGTGACGAACCGCAGCAGTGCGCGGCGGTCGTAGCTCTCCGGGAATCCCTTGCGGTGCATGATGCCGCGCCGCACCAACTCGTTGCGCGAGTAGAGGAACCCGTCGGTGGTGACCAGGTCGACGCGCGGGTGGTCGGGCCAGCGGGCGAGCAGGGTGCGCAGCAGGCGGGCGGTGGTCGACTTGCCGACCGCGACACTGCCCGCGATGCCGATGACGAACGGCACCTTCGTGCCCCGGCAGTCCTCGCCGAGGAACGTCGTGGTCGCCTCGTAGAGCCGTTGCCGGGCGGCGACCTGCAAGTTGATCAGGCGGGAGAGCGGCAGATACACCTCGGCGACCTCGTTGAGGTCCACCTGCTCCCCGAGACCCCGCAGCTTCCGCAACTCGTCGGCCGTCAGCGGGAGCGGCGTGCTGCGCCGCAGGTCGCGCCATTGCTCCCGGTGTAGCTCGACGTAGGGGCTGACCTGGAGGACTCGTGGCATCCCACACTCCTTGCCCGTCGCCTGCGCTGGACGTCGCTATCCACGTAACGCCCCTCTTACGTTAGGTCTTACCCGCGGTGAACGCGCTGTGACTTACTACACGCCACGCGCGGTGAGCGCCGCGAGCAGGGGAAATGTCAGCGCGTGCCGAAGACCTCGGTCCAGGCCGCCGCGACCTGGCGCGCGCAGGTCGCCGGCGTCACGCCGCCGGTACCGGTGCCCAGCCCCGGCATCGCGATCTTGTCGACGACACGGCGCACCACCACGCCGTGATCCAGCTTGCCGTCGCGCCACAGCAGGAACACCGCCCGCGCGGCGAGATACGGGTGCACGGTGTCCTCGGGCAGCTGCTCGCCGGGCTCGCGCAGCGTCGGCGCACTGATCAGCCACGGCGGCGTGGGCTCGCCGGTGGGCACGATCACCGCTTCGCCGATCGGGAGTTCGCCGCCGTGGTAGGCGAGGACCGCGCTGCGCACGTTCTGCTGCACCTCCGGGAACGCCCGCGCGTACACGGCATCGACGCCGTTGCGCATCCAGCCGTAGGAGTTCGACGGGCTCACCACGGCGTCCGCCTCGACGTCCAGGACGGAACCGCGGTGCACGCGTACGTAACCGTCCACAGTGTTCACCACCGCCTGCCAAGCGGTGACAAGAGATTCGTCGATGGCACACAGGATCAGTGCCGGAGTACGGGGTGCGACGGGATCTTCCGTTCCGTTGGGGCCGGCGTGCGTGCCCGATTCCGCGGTCACGTCTACACCATGCCAAAAAATGCCACGCGTGGTAACCATGCGGTCTGGGCGCCGCCTGAACAGAGCAGTGCGTAATCTGGGCCGGTGGCAAGGATCGCATATTTCGGACCGGAAGGGACGTTCACCGAACAGGCGGCGCGTTCCCTCGCGTCCGACGACGACGAGCTGATTCCCTTCGAGACCATCCAGCTGACGCTGGCCGCTGCGCGCAAGGGCGAGGCCGACGCGGCCTGCGTGCCCGTCGAGAACTCGGTCGAGGGTCCGGTACCCGCGACGCTCGACACTCTCGCCGAACACGAACCCCTTGTCGCCGTTGCCGAAGCGTTGCTGCCCATCCATTTCTCCGTCCTCGTCCGCCCTGGCACCACGGCGATCAGGACCGTCGCGAGCCATCCGCACGCGCTGGCGCAGGTGCGGTTGTGGGTCGAGGCGAACCTGCCGGGCGCGCGCCCGGTAGCGACGTCCTCGACGGCGGCGGCCGCCGTGGCCGTGCAGGCGGGCGATTTCGACGCGGCGGTCACGGCACCGGTGGCCGCGCAGCACTACCCGCTCGAGGTGCGGGCCACCGAGGTCGCCGACGTGCTCGACGCGCGCACCCGTTTCCTGTTCGTGCGGACACCCCGGTACCCGCTGCCCGAGCCGACGGGCGCCGATCGCACGTCGATCGTCGCGGCGGCCGCCAACCGCACCGGGGCGCTCGCCGAACTGCTCACCGAACTGGCCGGCCGCGGCATCAACCTGACCCGGCTCGATGCGCGGCCGTCCAAGGCGAACTTCGGCGAGTACCGGTTCTTCATCGACTTCGAGGGGCACATCGCCGAACCGCGCATCGGCGACGCGATGACCGCATTGCGCCGCCGCTGCCGGAATGTCCGGTTCCTCGGCTCCCATCCGCGGGCCGACGCGGTGCGGGCGACGATCGACCCCTCGGCCACCAACGAGGATTTCGTCGACGCCGCGGCCTGGCTCGCCGCGGTACGCAGGGGAGAGCAAGCGTGAAGCTGTACCTGATCCGGCACGCCCAGAGCACCGCCAACGTCCGCAAGATCCTCGACACGGCCCTGCCCGGCCCGCCGCTGACGGAGCTGGGCCAGGAACAGGCGCAAACGCTTGCGGAGAAGCTCGCCGGCGAGCCGATCGCGGCCGTGTACGCCTCGCGGGCCACCCGTGCGCAGCAGACCGCCGCCCCGCTGGCCGCCGCGCTCACGCTGGAAGTGCAGGTCATCGACGGGGTGCACGAGGTGAACGTCGGCGATCTCGAAGGCCGCGGCGACGAGGAGGCGCTGCGCTTGTACGCGGAAACGGTGCGCCCGTGGACGCAGGGCGACCTGAGTACGTCGATGTCCGGTGGGGAGAGCGGCTTCCAGGTACACGAGCGGTTCACCATGGCGGTGGGCGAACTGCGCGAGAAACATCTCGAGGACGACGCGATCGCGCTGATCTGCCACGGCGGGGTGATCCGGCTCGGCGCCGAATGGCTGGCGGGCAACGTGCCGCCCAAGCGCGCCGACCAGGGCCTGCTCCCGAACACAGCCGTCGTCGAGTTGGAGACGCTCGACGACGGCTGGCGGTGCCTGTCCTGGGCAGGCATGCCGATCTAGAACAGGCCCGTACGCACAGAGTGTTGTAGCTTCACCGTGTGTGCGGGCTCCTGGTAACAACTTGGCATGTGCGGCACAACCGTCCGTATGTGCCGCACGTCCTCCGGGTAGTGCTTCACCAGCACAGGGAGGCGACAAGATGGTGCGAGTGAGGATTTTCCACCTCGGACTGGCGTGCACCGCGGCCGCGCTGGCCGCTGCCGTGTCGGCCTGCGGCGGGGGAACGGACAACGCGCAGCCGCAGCCGAGCACGAGCGCCCCCGCCACCACCGAGGCGAGCACGCCGTCGAGTGCGTCGGCCACGCCGGGCCCGGCCAGCCAGCAGGCCACGACGGCCCCGGCGGCCCAGCCCGCCGACAACGGGCTGTGCAAGGCAGCCGATCTCAAACTGTCGCTGGGCAGGGGCGACGGAGCCGCGGGGACGGTCTACCGTCCGCTCGTCTTCACCAACGTGAGTGACCACTCCTGTGTGATCCAGGGCTTCCCCGGCGTGTCCTACGTGGCGGGCGAGGACGGCCACCAGGTCGGCGCCGCGGCCTTCCGCGACGGCTCGAAGGGGGCCCCGGTGACGCTGGCGAAGGGGGCCAGCGCGTACGCCGACGTCGGGTTCGTGAACGTGCAGAACTACGACCCGGTGACCTGCCAGCCGCAGCCCGTGCGCGGCCTGCGGGTGTACCCGCCGCAGGAGACGGCGTCGATATTCGTGGACGCGCCCGGCACGGGCTGCGCGAACGACAAGATCCCCGGCAACCAGCTGACCGTGAAGACGATCCAGCCCGGCGCGGGCGATTAGCACCTTTTCCGAGCAGTACTCACACGTGGGTGCAGAACTGCTGTGCCTGCGCGAGGTGGCGGCGGCCCGCGGGGTCGGCGAAGTTGAGGCTGATGACCATGCGGCTGACCCCGTCGAGGTGATCGGCGAGGTCCTGGTAGACGGCGCTCTCGTCGGCCGCGGCCGCGGACAGTTCGCGGGCCGCGACCGCGTGCCGGATGACACCGGGGGCGACAGCCGCTTGGCTGACATACGCGGCCGGGAGGTCGGGGACGAGCCTGGACAGCGCCGCGCACGCGGCTCTGGCGTCGTCGGCCGCCTCGTCGCCCGCGCCGGAGACGGCCCACAGCATCCCGATGACCGAGGCGCCGACGACGAACCCGGCCACCCCGGCGAGCACCTGCGGACGCCGGGAAGCGGCCGGCTCGCCGGCTTCCGGTGCCTCGTCGTCGCGGCTGATCCGCATGAGACATTCCAGCACCGCGGGTGGCGGTGAGCCAGTCCCGCGGCCGTCCTGTAACCAACAGCCCGTGGTTCAGCCCCAGCCGAGTTCGTGCAGGCGGGCGTCGTCGATGCCGAAGTGGTGGGCGATCTCGTGCACGACCGTGATCAGCACCTCCTCGACGACCTGGTCCTCGTCCTCGCACATGTCCAGGATCGGGCGCCGGTAGATGGAGATCCGATCCGGCAGGACACCGCCGTAGTTGCTCGTGCGGCTGGTCAGCGCGACGCCGTGGTACAGCCCGAGGATGCCGGGCATCTCCTCGTTCTCCTCCTCGGCGAGCACCACGACGTTGTCCATCGCCTCGGCGAACTCGGTGGGCACGGCGTCCAGCGCGTCGGCGACGAGCTCCGCGAACCGCGCCTCGGACATCTCCACGGGCATCGGGCTAACCGCCACCCGCGGAAGACGGCGCGGCGGCCTGCGAAGAGCCGGCGGCGGGCGGCGCGTCCTGCGCCTGCTGCCGGATGCTGCCGGTCACCGGCGCCAGCCCGCTGTTGTCCGGCAGCTTCGCGCCCACCTTGCAGTTCACCAGCGTCGACCCGGCGTCCCAGCTCTCCTGTTCCCGCAGGTCCCACGTCAGGATCAGCTTCTGCTCGGTGAGGTCCACGCCGCCCGCGTAGCCCTGCACGTCACGGTTGCACTCGGTGTCCAGCCACGCGGCCTGATCCTTCTGCGCCGGGTAGCCGTTCGTGAAGTGCGTCTTCAGGTCGATGGTCGCGACGATCTCGTACGCGTGCGGCTGCGCGCAGTCGATCGGGTTGCCGACCGTCTTGCCCGCCAGCGCCAGGCACGTGCCCGGATCCCACACGGCGGCCTCGGACTGGTTCGCCACGTTCCCCGTGATCGGCTGCAGGGCGCCACCGGGCGCCGCCCACTGCAGTACGCAGCGCATGTCCCGGTCCCCGCCCGCCCACTCCGAACTGCCCGGCCGGAGCGCGCTGATGGTGAACCTGCCGTACGGGTCGAGCTGTTTGCCCAGGTACTGGGTGGCGCCGCCGGTGCATTTGTCCATCGCGATGTCGCGCCACCCGTCGACGGTCGGCGCCGGGACACCGGCCGGGTACTTGTCGGCGATGTTCACCACGCCCGTCACCTCGTACAGGTGCGGCTGCGCGCACGGCACGACGTGGATGTCGCCCGCGTCCGGCTGGGTCCAGGTGATGCAACTGCCCGCGGCGGCGTGGAACGCGGCCTGTGCCTCGGGCGACTCGTCGACCTTGCCGCCGCCGGCGACCCCGCCGCCCCACGAGAAGGCGACACTCAACGACAGGGCCAGCACGGCTCCCAGGAAGACACCGGTCATGAGCAGCCGCGTACGCAGAGTGTTGTTTGCCAAACCGTCACCGAGCATCGCCGTCAATAATGCCCGCGTTGCCACCACAGGACACCCCTCGGGTCGTTAGTGTGTGCTCGATGACCGAAGACACTCCGCCAGAAGACCGGCAGCCGCCCGAGGAGCCCCAGCGCGGCTCCATGCGGTTCCAGGACGCCGAAAGCACCAAAGCGCGCGAACCGACGCTCGCGGAGCAACGTGCGCGCCGGAAGGCGCTCGCCGAGGAGGAGCGCCGCGAAGCGGAAGAGGCGCAGGCCGCCGCGGAGGCCGAGCGCAAGGCGAGCACGCGCCGCAAGCTGCTGATCGGCAGCGGCGTCACCGTGGGGCTCGTCGGCGTGGTCGCGGCCTGGTACGTCGTGGGCACGCCCGACGAGGTCAGCGCGGTCTGCACCGACGCCAACGGAGTGGTCCAGAACGACCAGTACTGTGACGACGACTATGTGGCCAGCCACGGCGGCCACTACGACTCCGTCAGTGGGCTCTGGATCCTGCCCCTGGGCCTCGGCGGCGGCCAGTACCGCTACAACTACGGCGGCACCGGCACCATCGGCAGTCCGGTCTCGGGCGGCACGTTCACCAAGCCGTCTGGCAACACCACGGTCAAGACCAGCAGCGGAAAGACAGTGCAGCGCGGCGGGTTCGGCATCAGCGGCAAGAGCAGCAGCGGCGGCAGCGGGAAGTCCGGGGGTTCCTAGTGCGAAGGGGAACCAGCGCCCCGCGGCGGGACTGGCAGCGCATCGTCGAGGAGCAGGGCCTGGTGTTCGGCACCCCCGCGCGCTACGGCACCGGCAAGGAGCGGCCGTACTGGGACGAGTCCGTGCACTACGTCCTGGAGATGGACGAGGTGCTCTCGCTCGAGGCCGACGTCGAACTGCTGCACTCCATGTGCCTCGAGGCGGTCGACAACGTGGTGCTCACCGAGCGTTATCGCGAGTTCGGCATCCCGGAGTGGGTGTGGCCGCGCATCGCCGATTCGTGGAAGCGCCGCGACCCGCACGTCTACGGGCGCTTCGACCTGCGCTACGACGGCAGCGGCCCGGCGAAGCTGCTCGAGTACAACGCCGACACCCCGACCTCGCTGCTCGAGGCGTCGGTGCTGCAGTGGCACTGGAAGACCGACGTCTTTCCCGACGACGACCAGTGGAACTCGATCCACGAGAAGCTGGTCGAGCGCTGGCGCGAGATCCGCGGGCAGCTCCCGGACAACGACACGTACTTCACCTGGTCGTCGGCCGACCCGACCGGCGAGGACCACATCACCACCTCCTACCTGCAGGAGACCGCGGCCGAGGGCGGTCTGGACACGGTGGGCCTCGCGATCGAGGAGATCGGCTGGGACCCGGTGCTCAAGCGGTTCGTCGACCTCGAAGAGGCGCCGATGAACACGATCGTCAAGCTCTACCCGTGGGAATGGGTGGTCGACGAGGAGTTCGGCAGGCACGCCGTCGAGACGCTGCCGCGCACGCTGTGGGTCGAGCCGCTGTGGAAGATGCTGCTGTCGAACAAGACGCTGCTGGCGATCCTGTGGGAGAACTATCCCGGCCACCCGAACCTGCTGCCCGCGTTCGTGGACGAGCCCGGCATCCTCACCGAGTACGTGCGCAAGCCCAAGCTCGGCCGCGAGGGCGCGAACGTGCAGATCGTCGCTCCCGGCTACGAGACCGAGACGCCCGGCGTCTACGGCGACGAGGGCTACGTCTACCAGGCGTTCGACCCGCTGCCCGAGTTCGACGGCTTCCGGCCGGCGCTGGGCGCGTGGATCGTCGGTGACGCGTCCGCCGGTCTTGGCATCCGGGAGACGGCCGGCCTGGTGACCGACGACGGTGCCGCGTTCGTCCCCCACCGGATCCCGCAATCGTGATAAACACCCCGCATCACCACGGACCTGACTGGGAGACTTCGTGACCACCAACCTCGCGCTGCCCGCGACGTTCGGCTCCGACCTCGTGCACGGCATCGGCGCGATCCTGCTCTACGGCGTCGTCGGCCTGCTGCTCATGTTCGCCGGCTTCTACGCCATCGACTGGACCACGCCGGGCAAGCTGTCGTCGCTGGTGCACCGTGGCCTGCCGAACGCCGTGATCGTCACCGCGTCGGGGCTGCTGTCGATGGCGTTCATCGTCGTGGTGGCGATCTTCAACTCGGCAAGCGACCTGACCGCCGGGCTCATCACCGCGCTGGTGTACGGGCTGCTCGGCATCATCGTGCAGGTCGTTGCGGTGCGGCTGCTGGAATGGGCGACGCGGATCGACGTGGGCAAGACGATCGAGAAGGAGACGTTCCAGCCGGTGAGCGTCGTCGTGGGGGCCGCGCACATCGCGCTGGGGCTCGTCGTGGCGGTCGCGATCTCCTAGGGTGATGGTGTGCGTCTGCTCCGGACACCCGACGACCGGTTCACCGACCTGCCCGACTTCGACGACCCCGCGCTGTACGCCGACATCGAGAACCCGAGAGACGGGATCGTCCGGGTGGCCTATGTCGAGGCCGGCCCACCCGACGGCCCGGCCGTGCTGCTGCTGCACGGCGAACCGAGCTGGTCGTTCCTCTACCGCAAGGTGCTTCCGGTGCTCGCGGATGCGGGCCTGCGAGCGATTGCGCCCGACCTGGTGGGCTTCGGCCGCTCCGACAAGCCGGCCGACATGGCCGACCACAGCTACGCGCGGCACGTCGAGTGGATGCGTGCGTTCGCGTTCGACGCGCTGGACCTGCGTGATGTGACGCTCGTCGGCCAGGACTGGGGCGGGCTCATCGGATTGCGCCTTGTCGCCGAGAACCCGGGCAGTTTCTCGCGCATCGTCGCGGCCAACACGGGACTGCCCAGCGGAGATCACGACATGCCCGAGGTGTGGTGGAAGTTCCGCCGTGCCGTGGAGAAGGCGCCGATCCTCGACATTGGACGGTTGGTCCAGTCCGGCTGCCGGACCGAACTCGGCGCGGACGTGCGCGCCGCATACGACGCGCCTTTTCCCAACGAGACCTACAAAGCGGCCCCGCGCGTGATGCCGACGCTGGTGCCGACCCGGCCCGATGATCCGGCCACCGAGGACAACCGCCGCGCGTGGGCCACACTGTCTGAATTGGACTTGCCGTTCCTCTGCGCGTTTTCCGACGGAGACCCGATCACCGGCGGGATGGCCCCGATACTGCGGCGCGCGATGAGGGGCGCCGCGGACCGGAACCATCCCGTGGTGACCGGCGCCGGCCACTTCCTGCAGGAGGACGCCGGAGCCGAGCTCGGCCGCGTCATCGCCGACTTCGTCCGCAACAGTTACTAATCCGACCAAAAGTAGGCGGCCCCCCGAGCAGCTCGTAACCGTTGCTACACAAGCCGGATAGCCGTGACTGTGGTCGGATTAGTAACGAACGGCACAGTAGCGGTTCGTGCGGCGGCCGTCGAGCGGTCAGGAGGTCGAGCCGTCCGCGTTGAGCACGGAAAAACCCGTGTAGGGGACGAGGGCCTCGGGAATCCGGACCGAACCGTCGGCTTGCTGGTTCTGCTCGACGAGCGCCACGAGGGTGCGGCCGATCGGCAGGCCCGACGCGTTGAGCGACGCCACCGCACCGCGCTTGCCGTCCTTGCCCTTGCCGCGGATGTTCGCGCGCCGGGTCTGGAACACGCCGGTGTCCGACGCGCTCGAGATCTCCCGGTAGGTCTGCTGGCTCGGCATCCAGACCTCGAGGTCGTAGGTGATCTGCGCGCTGAACCCGATGTCCCCGGCAGGCAGCTTGATGACGCGGTACGCGAGCCCGAGTCGCTGCAGCACGGCCTCGGCGTGCGAGACGATCTCCTCCAGCGCGTCACGCGACTTGCCGGCCTCGACGAACTGCACCAGCTCGACCTTCGAGAACTCGTGCTGCCGGATCAGGCCCCGCGTGTCCCTGCCGTACGAACCCGCCTCCGAGCGGAAGCACGGGGTGTGCGCGGTGTAGCGCAGCGGCAGATCGTCGAGCGTCAGTATCTCGCCCGCGTGGAGATTGACCAGCGGCACCTCGGCCGTGGGGATCAAGAACAGCTCACGGTCGGCGACGCCGGTGCGGAAGAGGTCCTCCTCGAACTTCGGCAGCTGGCCGGTGCCGGTCATGGTCTGCCGGGTCACGAGCGCGGGCAGCGAGAACTCCGTGTACCCGTGCTCGCGCGTGTGCAGGTCGAGGAAGAACGCGGCCAGCGCGCGCTCCAGCCGGGCGCCCGCGCCCGAGAACACCGCGAACCGGGGGCCCGACAACTTGGTGGCGCGGCCGAGGTCGAGCCAGCCGGCGCGCTCGCCGAGGTCGACATGGTCGAGCGGCTGGAAGTCGAACGCCGGCGGGGTGCCCCACCGGCGGATCTCCTGAGCGAACTCCTCGGTGGCGCCGTCGGGCAGCTCGTCGAGCGGGACGTTCGGAACGGCCAGCAGGAACTCCTGCAGTTCCGCCTCGACCACGCGCTGCTCGTCCTCCAGTTCGCCGATGCGCACCTTCAGCAGCCGGGCCTGCTCGCGAAGCTCGGTGATGTCCTCCCCGCGGCGCGCGGCGGCCTGCACGTCCTGTGCCGCCTTCTTGGACCGCGCGCGTGCCTGGTCGCCCTCGCCGATGACCTCGGACCGCCTGCTCACCAGCTTGCCGAGACGATCGGTGTCGAGCACATACCCGCGACGGCGCAGCTTGGCGGCCGCGTCCGTCTCGGGATCGAGCAGCAGGCGAGGGTCATGCATGGCTACTAGCGTATCCAGTACGACCAGCGCGTTTTCAGGCCACCTCGCGCACGGCGACGGGCCTGGCCACGCCGGCCTCCTCCATCGCCGCCCACATCGTGACCTGGTTCGCGGTGAGCACCGGAATGCCCAGCCGGTCCTGCAGCGGCCCGACCAGATCGAACGTGGGCACGTTGGTGCAGCTCACGAACAACGCGTCGGCGCCGGTGGTGTCGAGTGCCGCGACCGCACCGAGCACCGCGGAGTACGGCATCTTCCAGATGTCGCCGAGCATGCCCAGCCCGACGCTCGCGCAGGTGCTGATGCCGTACTCGGCGAGAAAGCGGATCAGCCGGTCGGTCACGTCGTCCACGTACGGCGTGATCACGGCGAGGCGCCGGACGCCGAGCCGGTCGCACGCCCGGATCAGCGCGCCGGACGTGGTGACCGCGGCGGGCGCACCCGCGTCGAGCATGCCCTGGACCAGCGCGATCTCCCCGGCCGCGCCGGCGACGAAACTGCCCGACGTGCAGGCATAGGCGACGACGCGCGGCTCGGGCACCAGCACGTCCCGCGTCGCGCGGCGCACGCCGTGCGGATCCGACAGCGCCTCCGCGAGCTGCACGGTGACCGGCTCCGGCAGGAACGGCAGTCGCGTCGTATGGAGGCACACCTCGTCCGGAACCCAGCGCCACAACTCGCGATCGAGCGCGAAGTCGAAGGGCGCAACCACCCCGATGCCCGTCTGTACGGGCAGCGTGATCGCGAAAGGATCGTGGTCCATGGTATGTCACGCTAGGTTTGCCGTGCGAAAACCAGAGGCAGCTCGTGTAACCGGGCCGTTAAACCTTGCGGGGGATGTGGGTGCGCAGTCGTTGGCCGGCCGTGGCGGTGCTGGTGCTTGCCGGTCTGACCGCAAGCTGCACGACGCAGATCAGCGGCACGCCGTTGCCCGGACGCGTCACGGTGGCGCCCGCACCGTCCACCGATCCGTGTGCGCTGATGACCGTGGACGAGGCGGCGGAGCTGGGATTCGGCAGGGGCCAACCCGATCCCGGCAAACCGGAGAGCCGCATCCCGCCGAGTTGCACGTGGAAGTCGGCCGACCCGGACGCCTCGCTGGACGACTCCATCCAGGTCTTCTACGCCACGAAGCTGAACATCGGCGAGTACTACTCGCATCCGCCCGAGGGCCAGGAGCAGATGGGCGGGATCACCTGGCAGAAGTACCCGAGCTTCTTCCCGGACGAGATGTGCGACTTCGCCATCGTCCTGTCGGACACCTCGTTCGTCGCGGTGGCCGGGCAGAACTTCGCCGACTCCACGAAGACGTGCGACGTCGCGCGGAAGGTGGCGCCGGTGGTGGCTAGACACCTACCTCGCTGACCACATGCTTCGCGATCTCCAGCGCGCAGGTCGCGGCCGGGGACGGCGCGTTGAGCACGTGCACCTGGTGCGGCGCGGTCTGGATGAGGAAGTCCTGTACCAGCGTCCCGTCCGGGAAGAGGGCCTGCGCCCGCACGCCGGAGCCGTGGCGCCGGATGTCGTCCGGGCCGACGGCAGGCACGAGCTCGGCGAGGCTCGCGGCGAAGCGGCGCGCGGACAGGGAGCGCCGCACCTCGTCCAGCCCGATGGGGTAGGCGTACTTGCGGGCAAGCCGCCACGAGCCGGGGAAGCGGGCCACGTCGAGCAGGTCCGCGGGGGAGATGTCGCGCCAGCGGTAGCCCTCGCGGCGCAGCGCGAGCACGGCGTTGGGGCCGGCGTGCACGCTGCCGTCGAGCATCCGGGTGAGATGCACGCCGAGGAACGGCAGCGACGCGTCAGGCACCGGGTAGATGAGCCCGCGCACGAGGTGCCGCCGTTCGGGCTTGAGCTCGTAGTACTCGCCGCGGAACGGGACGATCCGGGCTTTCGGCGTGACACCGGCGAGTTCGGCGATCCGGTCGCACTGCAGGCCCGCGCAGTTGACCAGCGCGTCGGCCTTGAGCACGTCCCGGCCGGTGGCGACCTCCACGCCGCCGGTGCGGCCGGGCCGGATGCCGACGGCAGGCGTGTTGAGTCGCAGGTCGGCGCCCTTTTCGGTGAGCAGCCGGACCAGTGCCGCGCAGACGCCGGGGAAGTCGATGATGCCCGTGGACTCGACCCGCAGCGCCTGCACGCACGACACCTCGGGCTCGTAGTCGAGCGCTTCGGCGCGGCTGATCAGCTTCGCGGGCACGCCGTTGGCCTCGGCCCGCTCCGCCAGCACGCGCAGCGCGGGCAGTTCGCGCTCGTCGGTGGCGACGACCAGCTTGCCGCACACCTCGACGCCGACGCCGTGCTCGCGCGCGAAGTCCACAATGGACCGGTTGCCTGCGACGGCCATCTTCGCCTTCGTCGAGCCGGGCGCGTAGTACAGGCCGGCGTGCACGACGTTGGAGTTGTGCCCCGTCTGGTGGGCGGCCCAGTGGTCTTCCTTCTCCAGCACCACTGCCTCGGCGCCGCGGCGGGTGAGTTCCCACGCCACGGCCAGCCCGAGTATTCCGCCACCGATCACCACGACTCGCTGTGTCACGCGGCAAAGCCTAATTGCTGCCAGTAACAGGCGGTTCACCTGTTCGAGTGGCAGGTGTCCGGCTTAGACTGCGGCGGATTCCGAGGGAGCCGCATGTCACAGATCGCGCTGGGCCAGCCCACGGTGGGTGACGCCGAGCTGGCCGCGGTCGCCGAGGTCTTCGCGTCCGGCTGGCTGGCCGGCGCCGGTCCGGCGTGCCGCCGGTTCGAGGAACGCTTCGCGGC
>DASZUO010000048.1:0-8029 GCA_035547575.1 Amycolatopsis sp.
ACGCGAACTTGGGGTCCTCGGCATAGAGCTCGCGCTCGATCTGATCGAGCAGCCGCTGCTCATGCTCGGAGAGTGGCATCTTTCCTCCTCCGGCACAGCTGTCGCGGGCGCCGGGCCGCGCAACGTCCTGGACCCAACATCTCACCCCGACCTCGGGGTGCTCATGTCCAGGATACGAGTCCCGCGCGCGGACGACTACCCGATCCCGTGCACAAGCTGTGCCCCTTTTGGTTCTTGTGCGGTTTTCGCTGGCCCTGCCCTCCGGAACGGCCCTGATCATGCCGCGGTTCACCGGAGACTATGTCCGTCTGGGTGAACCCGGCGCGAGGAGTGACGCGGGCTTGATCGCGCCGGCACCGAACTTGGACCGGGCGACGTCGGCGGCGACCTCAGCTTCGCGCCACCGGGGCTCGGCCCGCTCGAAGGCCAGCTGCTCCGGTTCGCCGTCGCCTGCCAGCCCTTCGACCCGTACCCCGAGCAACCGGATCTCCGCGCCCTGGGCTGCCTCGTGGAAAAGCGCGACGGCCGTCGTGTGGATCATCCGCGCGACGTCGGTGGCCGACGGCACCGTGCGGGCCCTGGTGATCGTCGTGAAGTCGGCGAACCGCACCTTGATCGACACCGTGCGGCCGCGCAGCCGCTTGGCGCGCAGGCTGGCCGCGACTCGTTCGGACAGCCGCAGCAGCTCGCGCTCGAGTACGCCCGCGTCCCGCTGGTCGGTGTCGAAGGTGTGCTCGGCGCCGATCGACTTCTCGGCGGCGTCGAGCACGATGCCACGCTCGTCGCGGGCGTTCGCGAGGGCGTGCAGGTGCTCGGCCGCGGCGTTGCCGACCGCGCGGCGCAGCCGGGTCAGCGGCGCGGTGGCGACGTCGGCGATCGTGTTGAGACCGTGCCCCCGCAGACTTTCCTCGGTGCGCTTGCCGACACCCCACAGCGCCGAGATCGGCAGCGGGTGCAGGAACGCCAGCGTGTCCGCGACCGGCACCACGAGCACCCCGTCCGGCTTGGCCATGCCGGAGGCGAGCTTCGCCACGAACTTGACCCCGGCGACGCCGACCGAGCAGCTGATGCCGTGCTCGGCCCGCACCCGCTCGCGGATCAGCGCCGCGACGCCGGCGGGGGTGGTGCCCAGGCGCCGGAGCGCACCGCTGACGTCCAGGAACGCCTCGTCCAGGCTCATCGGCTCGACCAGTGGCGTGAGCTCCCGGAAGATCGCCATGACGCCGCGGGACACCTCGCCGTAGAGGCCGTGGGTCGGCGGGATGAACACCGCGTGCGGGCACAGCCGCCGGGCGAGGCCGACCGGCATCGCGGCGCGGACGCCGAACTCGCGCGCCGGGTAGTTCGCCGACGTGACCACCGAGCGCGGCCCCGCGCCCGCGACGATCACCGGTTTGCCCGCCAGTTCGGGCCGCGTGCGCAACTCGACGGCCGCGAAGAACGCGTCCATGTCGACGTGCAGCAGACCGCAGCCGGCGTCGTCCGGGACGTGGTGCCCGGAGACCCGGAAGCGCTCATGCCCGGCCGGCAGGCCCGCGTTTCTCCCCATCACCGTGGAGCTTACGTGGCGCCACCGACGTTCAGGCGGGGCGCGCGACGGCGTGCAGCCTGCTCGCGATGTCCCGCAACGGTGACGCGACGCCCGCGGCGTCCTCGAACTCGGCCAGTTCGTCCGCGGTGAACAGCTCCGACTCGGCCTCGCCGATGGAGTCGCACACCACGCCGTCGCCCTGCAACAGGGAAATTCGCAGGCCCGCGGCCTCCAGCAACGCCGCCAGCCCCGCGGAGTCGAAGCGGCGGGCCAGGCTCTCGCCATCGTCGGCGAGCACGCCGTTCGAGCCGGTCAGCAGCTGGGTGGCCTCGGCGAGCCGTCCGGCCAGCGCCCGGTGCAGGACGGCGGCGTGCCGGTTCGCGGCAAGCACCGACACCGCGCCATGGGCCGCAGCGGCGACCGCCAGTGCCCCGGCCACCGCGGCCGGGTCGTCGACGACCTCGAGCAGGCCGTGCGCGAGCACGAGATCAGCGGAGCCGGGCGCGACCCGGCGGCTGAGCGCGTCCGTGTCGTCCGCTACCACGGTGATCCGGTCGGCGACCCCGGTCTCCTGCGCCCGGCGCCGGAGGGTGGCCAGCGCGTTCTGGTTCGGCTCCACGACGGTGACCAGGCAACCCGCCGCGGCGAGCGGCACAGCCCACACCCCGGTGCCACCGCCGACGTCGACCACGTGCGGCTCGGTCACCCCGCGCGCCCGCGCACGGGCCAGCTCGTCCTCGAGGACCCGCCACACCGCGCTCGAGCCCCGCGCCGACCCGATCTCCGTTCGCATGGTGAGACAGCGTACTGCGCCGATGATTGCCGATCCGACCGGCGGCCACGGCTCCACCGGCACGCAGGTCGGCCTCCGGTTGCCGGGGCCGGCCCTGCTTTCGGCCGGATCGGCAAGCCGGGCGACGCGCGGCAGGAGCGCGTCCGGCTACGCTCGCAGCGTGCACACCGTCGCCGTACTCAGCCTCAAGGGAGGCGTCGGCAAGACCACGGTCGCGCTCGGCATCGCGTCGGCCGCGATGCGGCGCGGCATCCGGACGCTGGTGGCCGACCTCGACCCGCAGGGCAACGCCACGGCCTCGCTCGACCCGCCCTACACCGACACGACGCTCGCCGACGTGCTGGAAAGCCCGCACCGCGCGGTGCTCGAGCGGGCGATCGCCGCGAGCGTGTGGCACGACGACATCGAGGTGCTCGTCGGCTCCGAGGAACTGGAGATGCTCAACGACCCGGGCGCCGACGGGCAGCGGCTGGGCGACCTGTCCCGCGCACTCGACGAACTGCACGAGGCGCCTCCCCGTGACAAGCCGTACGACCTGGTGATCCTCGACTGCCCGCCCTCGCTCGGCCGGCTCACCAAGTCGGCGCTGGTCGCGGCCGACAGCGCGCTGCTGGTCACCGAGCCGGCGATGTACGCGGTCGCGGGCGCCCAGCGCGCCCTCGAAGCGATCGAACGAATCCGCGAGGAGCACAATCCCGGCCTGCGCGCGGCGGGCGTACTGGTCAACCGGCTGCGGCCGCGCTCGCACGAGCATCAGTTCCGCATCGCCGAACTGCGCGAGTCCTTCGGCACGCTCGTGATGCCCACCGCGATCCCGGACCGGCTCGCGATCCAGCAGGCGCAGGGGTCGTGCAGCCCGATCCACGAGTGGCACTCCCCCGGCGCGCAGGAGATCGCGCTCACCTTCAACATGGTGCTGGCGAAGATCCTGCGCTCCAGCCGGGCGGGCAGGCACCGCCGGGACTACGAGCCCGAGGACGAGATGTTCACCGATGACGGCGGCGGCCCGGAGACCTCCACCGAGACGACCGGGCCGATCGCGCCGATCCGTTCCGATGCCCGAGGGTGACACGGTCTTCCTGGCCGGCAAGATCCTCGACCGGGCACTGGCCGGGAAAACGTTGTCCCGCACGGACTTCCGGCATCCCGCGCTGGCCACGGCCGACCTCACCGGGCACACGGTGCTCGGCGTGCACACCGCCGGCAAGCATCTGCTCACCCGGTTCTCCGGCGGGCTGAGCCTGCACAGCCACCTCAAGATGGACGGCTCGTGGGAGGTGTACGCGCCGGGCGCGCGCTGGCGGCATCCCGCCCATCAGGTGCGCGTGATCCTGGCCGCGGCGGACGTGCAGGCGGTCGGTTTCCGCTTGCACGACTTGAAACTTCTGCCGACGGACGAGGAGTCGCGGCTCGTCGGCCACCTCGGACCGGACCTTCTCGATCCAGAGTGGACAGACGAGCACACCGCTCGCGCCGTGGCGGCGCTGGGTGCCGAGCCCGGTCGCGAGCTCGGCCTGGCGCTGCTCGACCAGCGGGTCATGGCCGGGGTCGGGAACCTGTACAAATGCGAGATCGCCTTCCTGCTCGGGGTGACCCCGTGGACGCGGGTGTCCGAAGTGGATGCCGGGAAAACCGTGGCGCTGGCGCGAAAGCTGCTGACGGCGAACGCGTGGCGGCACGAGCAGAGCACCACCGGCGACCTGGCGCGCGGCCGCCGCAACTGGGTCTACGAACGCACCCGGCAGGGCTGCTTCCGGTGCGGTGGCCGGGTGCGCGTCGCCGAGCAGGGACACGACGTGCAGCGACGCCCCACATGGTACTGCCCGCGATGCCAGCACGGGCCCGCGCCGGAGTGAAATTAATGATGTTGCTCTGACGCGGATGGGCGCCTAGCGTTGCGGTTACACGGGAAAGGAGGTGGTCCAAAGTTGTGTAACTACAGGACTCGTGAGGTGGCTGTCCGCTAGCGGACTGCCGGAGTTTCTGAGGTCGCGCCCGCGTCGGCGAGTGCCCGCGGTGCTGCGACAGGACACGGCCGCCTGATAGCGAAATACCAGGCAGTCACCGGACCCCCGGCATCCCGGGAATAGTCCGGCCCGGGCCTGGACGACTGACGACGTCCAGGAGTCGTGCCGGGGGTCTCCTATACCCGCAGGGCGGCGCATATACCGGCAACCGACCGGGTGAGAAGTGCCGGTTTCTTAACTTTTCAATACTTCCGCCCCGCAAACTTGCGGCCATCCAGCCGAAAGGGTCTAGTCTCCTCGGTGTGCTCCGGCCCACATACCCGATCAAGACTGCGAGGCTCCTGCTCCGCCCGTTCACCGCGGGCGATCTGAGCGCGTTCCACGCCATCCACGCGCACGCCGACGTCGCGCGGTACCTGAGCTGGCGGCCGGGCAACCGCGCCGAGAGCGCCGAGGTACTCGCCACCAAGTCCGGGCAGACCACGCTCACCGAAGCCGGGCAGACCCTGTCACTCGCCGTCGAACTGATCGAGAAGCGGGACCTCGTCGGCGACCTCACGTTGGTCTGGGAGGCCGAGGAGCACGGCGCCGGCGAGATCGTCGCCGTCTTCCACCCCCGCCACCAGGGGCGCGGCTACGCGGCCGAGGCCCTCACCGAGATCCTGCGGCTGGCGTTCGACGAGGTCGGCATGAACAAGATCTACGGGCACTGCGACCACCGCAACATCGCGTCCGCGTCGCTCATGGAGGCCCTGGGCATGCGGCGCGAACCGCCTCGGCGTGACGGCGAGCTGACCTACGCGATGAGCGCCGCCGAGTGGAAGCGGTCCTGACGGGCCGATCGGACACCCGTGCACGGCACCAGCGAAGATGGGGGCGTGCTGTTCGAAAAGCTGGTCCGCCCCGCGCTCTACCGCCTGGGCTCGAATGATCCGGAAACGGTGCACGAGCGCACGGTCCGCGCGCTGAGCCGGCTCGGCGATGCCGCGCCCGCGCTGGCGGCGCTGCGGGCCTATTACGGTGTGGACGATCCGGCGACCGTGTTCGGACTGCGGTTTCCCAACCGGGTCGGGCTCGCGGCCGGAATGGACAAGGACGGGCGGGCGTTGCGGGCGTGGCCCGCGCTGGGCATGGGCTTCGTCGAGGTCGGCACCGTGACCCGGCTCGCACAGCCGGGCAATCCACCGCCCCGGCTGTTCACCCTCGCCACCAGCGACGCGATCGTCAACCGGATGGGCTTCAACAACGCCGGGGCCGACGCGCTCGCGCGAAAGCTTGCCACGCAAGGAAAGCCGCCCGTGCCGCTGGGGGTGAGCATCGGCAAGTCCAAAGTGGTCCCGCTCGACGAGGCCGTCGACGACTACCGGGCATCGTTGCGGGCGCTCTACCCCTACGCGGACTACTTCGCGATCAACGTCAGCTCGCCGAACACGCCCGGTTTGCGGTCCCTGCAGGACAAATCGGCGCTCGCGGACCTGCTGTCCGAGCTGCACGCCGCGTCCGCCACCCTCGCCGGGGACCGCGCGGCCACGCCGCTGCTGGTCAAGGTCGCGCCGGACCTGACCGACTCCGCGCTCGCCGAAGTGCTGGAGGTGTGCGACGCGCACGGCGTGGCCGGCATCATCGCGACCAACACGACACTCTCGCGCGAGGGGCTGGCTCCCGCGGATGTGGCCGTGGGCAAGGAAACCGGCGGTCTGTCGGGCCGCCCGCTCACCGAACGGTCCCGTGCGGTGGTCCGCTTCGTGCACACCCACACCGAGGGCAAGCTGCCGATCATCGGCGTCGGCGGCGTCCTCAGCGGAGCGGACGCACGCCGGCTGCTCGACGCGGGTGCCAGCCTGGTCCAGGTCTACACGGGATTCGCGTTGAAGGGTCCGGGGCTGGTGCGCGAGATCAACCGGACCCTCGCCGGGTGGCGTTGAAACGCCCCGTTGTCAGGAGACTTCGCGGAGGGCGATCGCCAGGCCCGCCAGGCGGTCGGTGGCGTCGGCAAGTGCGTCCTTCGACTGCTGCAATCCGGGGCCACTCGCCGCGACCGCGCGGCCGGCCGCGGCGACGAGCGTGCCGAAGTCGTCCAGACCGTCGTCCAGCTGCTCGAGCAGGTTCTTGATCGCCGCGTCCAGCGCCTTGCGCTCCCCTGCCGGGGACGACCTGCGAGCGCGTTCGATCGCCTCGATACGGCTCGCCAGGCCGCGCAGCGCCGAGGCGGCGTCGGCGGCCGTGGCCCTGGCCTCCTCGACGGACTCCAGTAGCACGAGCGACGAGGGCTGCGCGAGCTGCCGCAGCAGTTCCGCGAGCGACTCCTCGCACTCACCGAGCCGCTCCATCGGCGCCCGCGCCGCGGAGTCCGCGCGCGGCAGCGGCGGCGGAGCCGTGCTGACCGGAAGCCGCGTGCGGTGCAGCTGCCGCAGCCGTAGTCCCGACCGGACGCCGAGCGTCGCGAACACGAGCGCGAACACGACACCGCCCGCGGCCTGGCTCGCCCCGCCCGCGCCGACGATCCCGGAGCCCATCGCCACGGCGGCCAGCCCGCACAGCAGCGTCAGCAGGATCCACAGCGTCAGCGCGCGCGACGTGCGGCGCTTGCGGCGTTCCAGCTTGGCGGCGGGCTCGTTCCAGCGCAGCCAGCGGGCCCTGACCTCGGCGACCACCGGCACGTCGGTGATCGACTGCGGCTGCGGCGGCGTGGGCCGGCGCAGCGGGTTGGTCCGCCGCGTGTCCTGCCCGCGCTCCTCCGGCGGGAAGTACCGCTGCAACCTGTCCTGCGCGCGTTGGGCGTAATCGGGCAGTCGCTCGATGTAGGTGTCCAGCTTGGCGCCGTACTTGTCCAGTTTGGCGCTGAACTCGCTGAAGTCCCGCCTGCCCGCACTCACGGCCGCGCCCTGGTCAGGCCTGGTTCTTCTGCTCGGCCTGCACCCGCGCCTGGATCTCGCGCTGGATATCGGCCTGCGCGGAGGACGCGGGCTTGGCCTGGGCCCCGTCGGTGACCTGCGCGACCGAGTCGCCCTTGAGCGAGGAGCGGATCTGCTCCAGCCGCGAGTGGCCGGCCAGCTGCGTGGTGGCCTGCTGGACCTCCAGCATTCGGCCCTGCACCGAGTTCTGGGCCAGCTCCGCGGAGCCGAGCGCGGTGGTGTACCGCTTCTCGATCTTCTCGCGTACCTCGTCCAGCGACGGGGTGTTGCCCGGCGCGGCCAGCTCCGACATCGAGTTGAGCGAGGCCGACACCTTCTCCTGCATCTTGGCCTGCTCCAGCTGCGAGAGCAGCTTGGTGCGCTCGGCCAGCTTCTGTTGCAGCATGGTCGCGTTGCGCTCGACGGCCTGCTTGGCCTGCGCCGCGGCCTGCAGCGACTGGTCGTGCAGCGTCTTGAGGTCCTCGATGCCCTGCTCGGCCGTGACGAGCTGGGTGGCGAAGGCCTCGGCGGCGTTCTCGTACTGGGTCGCCTTCTCGGTGTCGCCCTTCTCGCGCGCCTCGTCGGCCAGCACGAGCGCCTGGCGGGCCGAGGCCTGCAGCTTCTCGACATCACCCAGCTGACGGTTGAGCTTCATCTCCAGCTGGCGCTGGTTACCGATCACTGCCGCGGCCTGCTGGGACAACGCCTGGTGGTTGCGCTGCGCCTCCTCGATGGCCTGCTGGATCTGCACCTTGGGGTCCGCGTGCTCGTCGATCTTCGACGAGAACGCCGCCATCAGGTACTTCCAGGCCTTAACGAACGGGTTGGCCATCTGCTCCGCCTG
>DASZUO010000049.1:0-41446 GCA_035547575.1 Amycolatopsis sp.
CGACCTTCGTGGCGGACCGCACGAGCAGCGCGTCGGCCCCCTTCACCGCCTCGAGCAGCGCCGGACGGTCGGTGCCGTCCACATGCTGGACCTCCACCTCGTCGCCGAAGACGCTCAGCACGGAGGGCGCGAGCTTCTCGGCGATGAGAACGACGGGCTTGCTGGGGTTGGTCACGATGAGGCTCCCGGTGGTACGCAGCTCGCGGTCGGACGTCCCGGAGTCTAGTCGCGCAGTTCAGCCGCGCGCCGGGGTCCTAGGGTGAGAAGGTGCAGCGCGCCTACCGGACGGACATCGACTACTACACCGGACGAGCCGCCGGGCTGCTCGCCTCCGCCGAGGACGGCACTCCCGCGGCGGTCGCGGTCTTCGCGCGCTACGGCGCTTCCGTGAATCTCGAATCGGCGCGCACGGTGCTCGCGCGCGAGCACGGTTTCGGCACCTGGTCCGATCTGGCCCGCCATGTCGAGGAACTCGACACCCCGTTCGCCCGTGCCTACCGCGCCATCGAGGCCCGCGATCTCGACGGCCTGCCCGCGCTGCTCGGCGAGCACCCCGAGGTCGTGCACGAAACCGGGACGAACTGCAACGACCTGCTGGGCCTGGCGGCGGGCACCTGCGACGAGCGGCTGTGCCGGGTCCTGCTCGACCACGGCGCGGATCCGGCCGGCGCCAACGTGCACGGCTGGACGCCGCTGCACCAGGCCGCCTACAGCGCCCTCCCCCTGCTGGCGCGGATGCTGCTGGACGCGGGCGCGCCGGTCGACGTGTCCGCACGCGGCGACGGCGGGACACCGCTGGTGGTCGCGCTGTTCTGGGGGCATCGCGACGTGGCGGAGATGCTCGCGACGCGTGGCGTCGTGCCGGCCAACCTGCGCGTCGCGGCCGGGCTCGGCCGCACCGACCTGTTCGAGATGCCGGAACCGGGCGCCCACCGCGGTTTCTACCGGCCCCACAGCGGTTTCCCCCGGTGGCGCCCGTCGGACGACCCGGCCGAAATTGTGGACGAGGCCCTGTCCTGGGCGGCGCGCAACGACCGTCCCGAGGCCGTCGAGGCTCTCGTGGCACGCGGCGCCCGGGTGAACGCCGACGTCTACCGCGGCACCGCGTTGGCATGGGCGACGTGGACCGGCCGTCCCGAGGCGGTGCGCACCCTGCTGCGACTGGGCGCGGACGTCAACCACCGCGGCACGTTCGGCGGCCCCGGGCACGGGCAAGGCGTCACCGCGTTACATCTCGCGGCGCAAATGAACCGCACGGAGGTCATCCCCGTACTCCTCGATGAAGGCGCGGACCCGGCCATCGAGGACGACCTGTTCCACAGCAGCGCGCTCGGGTGGGCGGAGTTCTTCGAGCACCCCGAAGCGGCGGAACTGCTGCGGTAGCGTCCCGAAACGTGGCGCGTCATCGTGCGATGTGGACCTCGATACCGTCGAGGAGGTAGCCGAGGCCGGCGCGGAAGGTTTGGTCGGCGTCCAGGTGGGCGGCGTCGCGCACGACCGTGGACAGCGCGGGGAACCGGCCCGTGGCGAAAGTTCGCTCCAGGTAAGGGCCGAAGGCCGCCTGCCACTGCCGCTGGTCCATCCCGGTGGCGCGCTCGGCGCGCCGCTCGGCGATCTCCCGGCGCACCGCGCCGATCACGTACGCATCGATCGCGCTGACCAGTGGCATGACGACGTCCACTTCGACGCCGTGCAGGGCGGCCACCACGGCCTCCCCCCTGGCCAGGGCGTTCGGCCCGAGCTGGGGCCGCCCACCGATCAGGTCGGCGAGCCATTCGTGCCGGTGAACAGCCAGCCGGGTGGTTTCGGCGAGGGATCTCAGCACCTCTCGCCAACCGTCTCCCGCCGGGCGGATCTCGGCGTAGACCGCGTCCACCATCAGGTCGAGCAACTCGTCCTTGGTGGCGAGGTAGCCGTACAGCCGCATCGGCCCGACATCCAGCGCGGCGGCGACCTTGCGCAGCGACACCGCGTCCAGGCCGTCGGCATCGGCCAGCCGGATCGCCGCTCGCACGATCCTCTTCCGGCTCAGCGGGGCCGGCGCCGGCCGGTTCGACGGCTCCGGCCGCTCCCACACCAACATGCCGCCGACGATACATCGCAAGGCGATACGCTGTATCGAAGGATACGGCGTATCAGAGGAGAGCCATGACCATCGCCATCGTCGGAGCCGGACTGGGCGGCCTGGCCCTCGCCCGGGTGCTGCACGTCAACGGCCTCGACGCCGTCGTGTACGAGCGTGAACCCTCGCGCCGGGCGCGCGGCCAGGGCGGCATGCTCGACATCCATTCCGGGCAGCGGGCGCTGCGCGAGGCCGGCCTGCTCGACCAGTTCCACGTGATCGCCCGTGGTGAGGGTCAGGACATGCGGCTTCTGGAGCCGGACGGCACGCTGCTGCTACAAGAGGACACGCCCGACGACGCCCCACTCGCGCGACCCGAGGTCGACCGCGCGGATCTACGCGACCTGCTGCTGGACTCGCTTCCCGACGACGTGGTGCGCTGGGGACACGCGTTCCTCCACGCCGATCACGGCCTGCTGCACTTCACCGACGGCGGCAGCGCGACGTATGACCTGCTGGTCGGCGCCGACGGCGCGAACTCCAGGGTCCGCGCACTGCTCACCGACGCCCGGCCGGTGCACATCGGCCACAATGTCGTCGAGCTCTGCATTTCCGACATCGACCGGACGCACCCCGACCTCGCCGCGATGGTGGGGCGCGGCAACTACTGGGTGTTCGGCAACGGACAATCCCTGGCGGCGCAGCGCAACGGCGACGGTTGCGTTCGGATCGGCCTCAGCTTCTACAACACCGCCGAGGACTGGCTCGCGACCAGCGGGATCCCGTTCGGCGACCCGGCCGCCGCACGGGCGCGGCTGATTGACCTGTTCCGCGGCTGGGACCCGCGGTTCACCGCGCTGATCGCGGCCTGCGACGACACGGTCGTGCCGCGGCCGATCACCACTCTCCCGGCGGGCCTGACCTGGCCGTCGAGACCGGACGTCACGCTGCTCGGCGACGCCGCCCACCTGATGCCGCCGGTGGGGGAAGGCGCCAACATGGCGCTGCTCGACGGCGCCCTGCTCGGTCTCGCGCTGGCCGCGCACCCGGACGACTTCCCCGCCGCCGTCGAGGAGTACGAACGCGAGATGTTCGAACGCACCGGCGCTGCCGCCCGGATGTCCGCACGCATGCAGGAAATGCTGATGTCGCCGGACGCCGGCCGGAAACTGCTCGCGTTCTTCCAACCGGGCTGACCGTCGCTCATGGTGTGCGGGAAGGCAGTGCCCACCGGCGGTCCGGAGCTCCTCCGGACCGCACACCTAGCCGACCGGCAAGTCGAACTCCCCGTCCCGCGCGCCCGCGACGAACGCGTCCCATTCGGACGGAGTGAACACCAGGACGGTCCCGCCGGGCTCGCTGGACTGCCGCAGCACGGTGTAGGTCACTCCGTCGCTGTGCGGGACGAACGCGAACTCGATCGCGTCCTCAATAGTCTCGCCCGGGGGCTCGGCGCGCTGCCACCGAGCGGATCTCAGGTTCAGCACATCGCGGACATCGGCCTTGTCGTCCACGGGCAGGTGCCGCTGCTCGCTCATGCGCACACCGTAAACCGTGACACGGCGGACATGCGTGGAGGCCACCGTCACGGGGGATGGTGGCCTCCACGATCAACGCCTGGCCGCTGACTACGGCTCGGTAATCACGCCGTCTCGGTGATGGGGCGGTCCACCCAGGACATCAGGCCGCGCAGCTTGCGCCCGGTGTCCTCGATCGCGTGCTGCTCGCCGGCCTCCTGCAGCTTGCGGAAGTTCGGCCGGCCGGCCTCGTCCTCGCCGACCCATTCGCGGGCGAACGTGCCGTCCTGGATCTCGCCGAGGATGCGGCGCATGTTCTCCTTCACCTCGGGGGTGATGACGCGCGGCCCGCGGGTGAGGTCGCCGTACTCGGCGGTGTCCGAAATGGAGTACCGCATCCGGGCGATGCCGCCTTCGTACATCAGGTCCACGATGAGCTTGAGCTCGTGCAGCACCTCGAAGTAAGCGATCTCGGGCGCGTAGCCGGCCTCGGTCAGCACCTCGAACCCGGTCTGAACCAGCGCGGAGGCGCCACCGCACAGCACGGTCTGCTCGCCGAACAGGTCGGTCTCGGTCTCCTCCTTGAAGGTGGTCTTGATGACCCCGGCGCGAGCGCCACCGATGGCCGCCGCGTAGGAGAGCGCGAGCGCCTGCGCGTTGCCCGACGGGTCCTGCTCGACCGCGATCAGACAGGGCACGCCCTTGCCGTCCACGAACTGGCGGCGCACCAGGTGACCCGGGCCTTTCGGGGCCACCATCGCCACGTCCACATTGGCCGGCGGCTTGATCAGGTCGTAGCGGATGTTGAAGCCGTGCCCGAAGAACAGCGCGTCGCCGTCCTTGAGGTTCGGCTCGATGTCGTCGGCGTAGATGTGGCGCTGCTTGGTGTCGGGCGCCAGGATCATGATCACGTCGGCCTCGGCGGACGCCGCCGCCGGGGTGAGCACCCGCAGGCCCTCCTCCTCGGCCTTCGCGCGCGACTTCGACCCCTCCGGCAGACCGATGCGCACATCGACCCCGGAGTCGCGCAGGCTCAGCGCGTGCGCGTGGCCCTGGCTGCCGTATCCGATCACGGCGACCTTACGACCCTGGATGATGCTGAGATCGGCGTCGTCGTCGTAGAAGATTTCGACTGACATGAGGGGGACTGCTTCCTTTCGGTTTTCTGGCTACTGTGCTCTAACGGGGCGTGGTGGCGGTGATCGAACGGGCACCCCGGCCGACCGCGACCAACCCGGACTGCACGATCTCACGGACGCCGTAGGGCTCCAGCATGCGCAGGAGGGCACCGAGCTTGTCCCCGGTGCCGGTGGCCTCGATGGTCAGCGCCTCGGGCGACACATCCACCACCTTGGCACGGAACAACTGCACCGTCTCCAGCACCTGGCTGCGCACCGTCGCGTCGGCCCGCACCTTGACCAGCATCAGCTCGCGCTGCACGGACGTGGCTTGCTCGAGCTCCACGATCTTGATGACGTTGATCAGCTTGTTGAGTTGTTTGGTCACCTGTTCGAGCGGTAGCTCCTCCACGGCGACCACGATCGTCATCCGGGACACCTCGGGGTTCTCCGTGGGCCCGACGGCGAGGGACTCGATGTTGAAGCCGCGGCGGGAGAACAGTCCGGCGACTCGAGCGAGGACCCCGGGCACATTCTCCACCAACACGCTCAGCGTATGAGTGCTCACGGGCGTTCGTGCTCCCCTCGTTCCTCAGTGCGCTGTGTCGATGCTTCGCTCGCAAGCTCGCTCACTTACTCACTCACCTCGTCGTCGTCGAACAGCGGCCGGATGCCGCGGGCGGCCATGATCTCGTCGTTGCCCGTGCCGGCCGCGACCATCGGCCACACCTGTGCATCCTTGCCCACCACGAAGTCGATCACGACGGGGCGGTCGTTGATGTCCATCGCGCGGCGGATGACCTCGTCGACCTCCTCGCGGGTCTCGCAACGCAGCCCGGCGCAGCCGAGCGCCTCGGCGAGCAGGGTGAAGTCGGGGATCCGGTGCTTGTGCGTGCCCAGGTCGGTGTTGGAGTACCGCTCGGCGTAGAACAGGTTCTGCCACTGCCGGACCATGCCCAGGTTGCCGTTGTTGATCACCGCGACCTTGATGGGCGCGCCCTCGATGGCGCAGGTGGCGAGTTCCTGGTTGGTCATCTGGAAGCAGCCGTCGCCGTCGATCGCCCACACCTGCTTGTCCGGCATGCCGAACTGGGCGCCCATCGCGGCGGGCACGGCGAAGCCCATCGTGCCCAGCCCGCCGGAGTTGATCCAGCTGCGCGGGTTCTCGTAGGAGATGAACTGCGCCGCCCACATCTGGTGCTGGCCCACGCCCGCGGTGTAGATCGCGTCCGGGCCGACCAGCCGGCCGATCCGCTCGATGACGTACTGCGGGGACAGCGTGCCGTCCGCCGGCCACTCGTAGCCGGCGGGGAACGTGTCACGCCATGCGTCGATCTGCGTCCACCACGCGGCGAGGTCGGGCTTGCCCCGCTCGGTCTCGGCATTCACCGCGTCGATCAGCTCGGTGATGATCTCCGCGCAGTCCCCCACGATCGGCACGTCGGCCTTGCGGTTCTTGGAGATCTCCGCCGGGTCGATGTCGGCGTGCACGACCGTCGCGTCCGGCGCGAACGAGTCCAGCCGGCCGGTGACCCGGTCGTCGAACCGCGCGCCGAGCGCGACGAGCAGGTCCGACCGCTGCATCGCCGCGACCGCTGCCACCGACCCGTGCATGCCCGGCATACCCAGGTGCTGCCGGTGCGAGTCGGGGAACGCGCCCCGCGCCATCAGCGTCGTCACGACCGGGATGCCGGTCAGCTCGGCCAGCCGCATCAGCTCGCCGTGCGCCTGCGCCTTGATCACCCCGCCACCCACATACAGGACAGGCCGCCGGGCCTCGGCGATCAGCCGCGCCGCCTCGCGGACCTGCTTGCCGTGCGGGCGCAGTGTGGGCCGGTAGCCGGGCAGCCGCATCTCCGGCGGCCACGAGAACGACGTCAGCTCCTGCAGCACGTCCTTCGGGATGTCCACCAGCACCGGACCGGGACGCCCCGTCGAGGCGAGGTGGAACGCCTCCGCGATCACCCTCGGGATGTCGATCGGGTCCTTGACCAGGAAGTTGTGCTTCGTGATCGGCATCGTGATGCCGCAGATGTCGGCTTCCTGGAACGCGTCCGTGCCGATCAGCGGCCGCGACTGCTGACCGGTGATCGCCACCACCGGCACCGAGTCCATGTTCGCGTCCGCCAGCGGTGTCACCAGGTTCGTCGCGCCAGGGCCCGAGGTGGCCATGCACACCCCGACCTTCCCGGTGGCCTGCGCGTACCCGGTGGCGGCGTGCCCCGCGCCCTGCTCGTGGCGGACCAGGATGTGCCGCACCTTCGTCGAATCCAGCAACGGGTCGTAGGCGGGAAGAATGGTGCCACCCGGAATACCGAACACGACCTCCGCGCCGACCGCCTCCAACGACCGCACCAGCGACTGCGCACCCGTGAGCCGCACCGGAGTGCCGGCAGGCGGGGTTGGCTTGGGGCGGGCCCCGAGCTGGGCGGGCGACGCGGGAGCCGGGGTGGGGCCGCCCTTCGATTCCGATCGCGACGTGGCGCTTGTCATCTGTTCTGCCTCGTGGGTCTCGTGGTTGCTGTCACTCGTTCGGGTCTGGCGGTCTGGGCAACAAAAAACCCCCGCCGACCATGAGGTCGCACGAGGGTCGCGCGTCGACGCAGAGTGGCTTCCCTAAGCGTCGACGCGCTTGGGAAGTACGATGCCGATCTGCGGTTTCACGGCCACGACGTTAACGGGTTGCCGCGAGCAGTGTCAACTCTGCGGGATGGTGATCCCGGATACTGGGCCCTCCCACTGTCGGACCACCCGCTTCGCCCCCGGTGACCCGCGCGGTGCACCATCAGGGAGTGACCGAGCAAAAGCTGCGCAAGGCGGTCTTCCGGATCCCCGCGATCACCTACCTCGCGATCGTGTTCCTGATGGTGTGCCTGATTCCCGTGTCGTTCAACGGGGTGCCCGGGTTGTGGGCGCTGTACATCGTGCCGCTGGGGCTGATCGTGTTCGTGGCGCGGACGAGGACGATCGCGACGCCGCAGGGCCTGGACACGCGCACCATGTTCGGTCACCGCGAGATCCCCTGGGACGCGCTCAAGGGGCTGGCGATCACGCCCCGCTCGAAGGTGCGTGCGGTGCTCGCCGACGACAGCCAGCTCCCGCTGCCCACCGTCCGCACCCGGCACATCCCGGTGATGTCACTGGTGAGCGACGGCCGCGTCGCCGACCCGACCGGCCTCACCGACGACCTCACGGGCAAGTCCCCGGCCGAAGCGACCGGGGACAAACCCGAGGAAAACCCGGCCTGACCCCGCGCCGACCACCCCGCCCACGGGTGCCGAAGGTGGCCTTCGGTGCCACAGGGGCGCCGAAGGCCACCTTCGGCGTTCGGGGCAGGCGGCTAGCTTGCCCAGTCGGTTATCCGGGCGGCCGCCTGGAAGCGCAGCGCCGGGTCGACGTAACGGGCCTCGGGGATCTCGTAGAGCGCATCGACGGACGCGCGTTGCACCGCATACGCGGTCGTGTAGGCCTCGATCTCGGCCTCCGACGCGGGCAGTTTCGCAATCGACAGCAGGGTTTTCACGATCTCGTTCATGCGGCGGCTCCTTCGGTCGCGGGTTGCGGCACCCGCAGGTGCCAGTCGGTGCCCTGCTGGAACGCGTCCCCGGCCCGCAGGATCGTGGCCTCGCCGAACGCGGGGCCCGCGAGTTGCAGCGACAGCGGCATCCCGTCGGCGGTGAAGCCCATCGGCACCGCGAGCACCGGGTTGCCGAGCGTGTCCCAGTACGGGGTGTGGATCATCGAGAACAGCGCACCGATGTCGGGCTGGCCGTCCGGGCCGGTCAGCTTGTCGTAGGTGGGCGCGCCGACCGACGTGGTCGGGCACGCGATCACGTCGACGGTGTCGAACAGCCGCCCGATCGCGTCCTGCGCGACCCGCCGCACGCGCTGCGCCTGGACGTAGTCGGCGCCGGACACCTGGGCGCCGGTGGCGACCATCGCGCGGGTGGCGACGAAGTAGTCGTCCCAGCGCGCGCCGAGGTCCGTCTGGTGATAGGCCAGCGCCTCGCACCCCATCGTGATGATGTCCACGGTGACCATCTCCTGCCAGTACGGCAGCGTGACCTCCACCACGGACGCGCCCCGCTCGGCCAGTACGGCGACGGCGGCGTCGAACACCCCGTCCAGCGCGGGGTCCCGGCCGTCCGGGAAATGGTGCTCCCGCACCACGCCGATCCGCAGCCCGCTCAGATCTCCCGTCAGCTCGGATGCGGTGAACGGCGCGTCGACGCAGTCCGGGTCGCTCGCGTGCGGTCCGGCCAGCACCTCGAGAACGCTCGCGCAGTCGCGGGCGCTGCGGGCCAGCGGGCCGATGTGGTCGAGCGAGTAGCCCAGCGGCACGCATCCCGACTTCGGCACCCGCCCGAACGTCGGCATCAGGCCGCTCACCCCGCAGAACGCGGCGGGGATGCGGATGCTGCCGCCGGTGTCGGTGCCGAGCCCCGCGAGGAACATTCCCGCCGCGACGCCGCTGCCGGTGCCGGAACTTGACCCGCCCGTCCAGGTGTCGGAGTTCCAGGGGTTGCGCGGGAGCGGGAACGGTTTCTCCGGGTCCGGCATCCCGCACGCGTACTCCATCGTCGTGGTCTTGCCGGTGATCACGGCGCCCGCCGCCTTGAGCCGGGCGACCACGGGCGCGTCCTTGCCCTCGCCCCACGCGCGGTCGAGGATGAGGCTCTGCGCGGTCGTCGGGCCTTCGGCCATCGCGAGGATGTCCTTGACACCAAAGGGAATCCCGTGCAGCGGCCCGCGGTCCTCGCCGCGCGCCAGCTCGGCGTCGGCGGCCGCGGCGCGCTCGAGGGCATAGGAATCGAACCGGGCGAGATAGGTGCCGATCGTCGGGTCGACCCGGTCGGCGACGTCGATCGCGGCCTGGGTCAGCTCGACGGACGTGACTGTCCCGGCGCGCAGTGCGGCGGCCGCGTCGGTGAGTGTGATGGGGAGTTCGGTCATGACAGCTCCTACTTCAGGCCCCGCGAGACGAACCGGAAACGCTCGCCGCGGGTGTGGATGAAGGCCAGGTCGAAGGGCCGGCCGTCGAGGTCGTAGATGATCTGTTCCAGCGAGATCAGCGGCGAGCCCTCGCGGACGCCCAGCGCCGCGGCGAGCGGCGCGTCGGCGAGTTCGCAGTCGAACACGAACTCCGAGTCCGACAGCGCCACCCCGGCGTCGGCGAGCAACCGGTACCAGTCGGAGACGAAGGGCGTCTGCCGAAGCTTTTCGGCCTCGGGAAAGAGCACGTAGTTGGTCGCGAGCGCGATCGGTTCCTCGTCGTGCAGCGCCACGTACTCCAGCCGCAGGCACGGCGTGCCCGCCGCGACCCCGAGCCGGCCGGCGACGGTCGTCGGCGCGCGCACCACCGAGCGGTCGATCTCACGCGGCCGCATCCGTTGGTTGAACATGCTGTCCCTGGACGGCTTGATCACGCCGTGCGCCTCCGGCAGGGACGTCTTCACCGGGCGAACGACGGCGTGCGTGCCGATGCCCTGTGTGCGCTCGATGAGTCCCTCGGACCGCAGCAGCGACAGCGCCGCCCGCACCGTGGCCCGTGACGCCTGGTGGGTGGCCATCAGTTCGGGCTCGCTCGGCAACTGGCCGTCGGGATACCACCCGCCCTGCACCGCACCACGCAGCATGTCCCGCAACCGGCGCACGTCGTGCACCCGCTCCTGCTGAGTAACCGGCCTCATTCTCGGGGACGGTAAATACGCGCTGTTGCCCGCCGATCTCCGCTGGATGACCTCGCTGTTACGCGCCAGCCCGATCATGCCGGCACCGGGGACTTGGCGAACGCGGCGACCGGCATCACCGTGGCGAACCCGCAGTCGCGCATGACCTCGATGCCGATCTCGTGCAGGCGCGGGGTCTGCGCGGCGCAGCAGTCCTCGAGCAGCGTCACCTCGAAATCCCGCATGATCGCCGAGCGGACCGTGGTCTCGACACAGAAGTTCGTCACCACTCCGCACGCGATGAGTTCGGTCACGCCGAGGCCGCGCAGCAGCGGGTCGAGCGAGGTCCACTGGAACGCGTCCAGCCGGACCTTGTCCACGACGAGGTCGTCGGGCGTGCGGCCCAGTTCGTCGACCACGTCGCCGTCCCAGCTACCCGCGAGCAGCCCGCCGACCGAGGCGAGGCCGGCACTGCGGCCGGCCAGCCAGGGACCCTCGTCGTAGTAGCCCGGCCGGTAGACGTGCCGGGTGAAGATGACCGGCATCCCGGTCTCACGGGCGTGCGCCACGGCGATCGCGGCGTTGGAGACGGCGGCGTCCGCCCCGGCCAGGCCCATGCCCAGCTTCGGCAGCGAGCCTGCGGGGTGGCAGAAGCCGTTCTGCATGTCGACGACGATCAGCGCTTTCATCACGCGACCTCCAGTTCCTTCTCACGGGTGAATCCGGGCATACCGAGCGGGACCGCGCCTTTTGGCGGCCGCCAGGCGTTGGGTTTGCAGGCGTCCTTGCACGCGCCTTCGGTCGAGCAGCAGAGGGAGCAGATGGTGCCGCCGTGGAACGGGCAGGTCGCCATGTCGGTGATGTCGTAGTCGCCCTTGCACACGGCGCACGGCAGTTCGCCGTCGTTCGCGGGCAGTTCCGAGGTCCGCGCGATGTACCAGCGGCCCTTCGTCGCCAGCGCGACCACCGGCGGCAGCACCATGGCGACGGCGAACGCGATGAACGGCGACAGCGCGGCTGCGGTGGTCCCGAAGGGGCCGTAGTAGGCGACCATCGAGATCCCTCCCGCGACGATCATCGAGCCGAAGCCGACGGGGTTGATGTTGTAGAGGTGCGCACGGTGGAACACCAGGTTGGGCGGCGCGAGCTTGAGCCACTTCTTGTTGATCACCAGGTCGGACACCATCGCCGCGATCCACGCGATGCCCACGTTGGAGTACCAGGCGAGGACGTCCACGATGTGCGCGAAGATGTCGATCTCCATGAGCACGAGCGACAGGCCCACCTGCAGGAAGACCCACGCGGCGCGGCCGGGGTGGCGGTGCAGCAGCCGGGAGAAGAAGTTCGACCAGGACAGCGACCCCGAGTAGGTGTTCATGATGTTGATCTTGATTTGGGACAGCAGCACCAGGAGTCCCGCGAGGATCAACGCGACCGTGTGGTTGCCGGTCAGCCGCTCGTAGACCGCGGTGAACAGGTCCACCGGCACCCCGACCTGATCGGCACCGAGCTTGGTGGACGCGTAGCCGACCAGCAGCGTCGAGGCGAAGAAGATGCCGACTGCGAACAACGCGAACCCTGGGCCGCCCATGATCACGGCGAGCCGCCAGCGGCCCTTGTTCTTCGCCGTGGGGTCGGGCATCAGGCGCAGGTAGTCGCCCTGCTCCCCCACCTGCGTCGCCAGCGACAACTGGGCCGCGGCGATGGTGAACACGGCGAGCACGGTCACGCCGGCCAGCCCCACCGGCGACACGGTCGCGGGGTGCACCATGTTGTGCCCCGAGTCCGGCGCGGTCGCGGCGGTGCCCAGCGCGAGCCCGATCAGTGCGATCCAGATCGGCCACGTCCACGCCTGGAACTTCGCGCTGAACGACATCCCGTAGAGCGTCAGCGGGATCATCACCGCGGACACCACGACGTAGGAGAGGTGGATGTCCAGGTGCGTCAGCGCCGTCACCGCCTGCGCCATGATCGCGCCCTCGTAGGCGAGGAAGATCAGCGTGTACGTCGCGTACACCAGCGAGGTCAGGGTCGAGCCGAGATAGCCGAACCCGGAACCGCGCGTCAGCAGGTCGATGTCGACGTGCTTGCGGGCGATGGCGAACGCGATGACGAGTGTGAGCGGCAGAGTCACCGCGGCGGCCACCAGAAAGCCGATCAGCGCGTTGGCGAATCCGAACGCGTCCACGAATGCCGCGTCCAGCGCGTAGCCCGCCATCGCCGAAATGCCGACGAGGCAGGACAGGAACACCATCCACGGCGACCATTTCCGAAACGCCGCGGGGGTGTACCGCAGCGAGTAGTCCTCCATTTGCGGATTGTCAGCGAGGCCCATTCCCGATCCCTTCGCTCGAGTTGGGCCGAAGCTGCCAGCGGCGTATTTCCACCGGGTGACCAGAGATGTTGCGCCCGGTTACGCCGGTCCCGCGTCCACACGCGACGCGTTGACCAGCGGTTTCCCACCGTCCGGCGGCGAGTTCCGCCGGGAACGCCGGCCGGTCGGCCGCCGCCTGGTCGGTCCTGATCACGGCGGGCGTAACCTCGGGTCATGCCTCAGTTGCGTTCCCGAACCACTACCCACGGCCGCAACGCCGCGGGTGCCCGTTCCCTGTGGCGGGCCACCGGCATGACCGACAGCGATTTCGGCAAGCCGATCGTGGCGATCGCCAACTCCTACACCCAGTTCGTGCCCGGGCACGTACACCTCAAGGACCTCGGCGACATCGTCGCCGACGCGGTCCGCGAGGCCGGTGGCGTCGCCCGCGAGTTCCACACGATCGCCGTGGACGACGGGATCGCGATGGGGCACTCGGGCATGCTGTACTCGCTGCCCTCGCGCGAGATCATCGCCGACTCCGTCGAGTACATGGTCAACGCGCACCAGGCCGACGCGCTCGTGTGCATCTCCAACTGCGACAAGATCACGCCGGGCATGCTCAACGCCGCGATGCGGCTGAACATCCCGACGGTGTTCGTGTCCGGCGGGCCGATGGAGGCGGGCAAGGCGGTCGTCGTGGGCGGTGTCGCCCAGGCGCCGACCGACCTGATCACCGCGATCTCGGCCTCGGCCAGCAGCGAGGTCGACGAGGACGGGCTGTCCATTGTGGAGCGCTCGGCGTGCCCGACCTGTGGCTCCTGCTCGGGCATGTTCACCGCCAACTCGATGAACTGCCTCACCGAGGCGCTCGGGTTGTCCCTGCCGGGCAACGGGTCGACGCTGGCCACGCATGCCGCGCGGCGCGCGCTGTTCGAGAATGCCGGCCGCACCGTCGTGGAACTGTGCCGCCGGTGGTACGAGCAGGACGACGAGAGCGCCCTGCCCCGCTCCATCGCGACACGCGAGGCGTTCGAGAACGCGATGGCGCTGGACATGGCCATGGGCGGTTCGACGAACACCGTGCTGCACATCCTCGCCGCCGCACAGGAGGGCGAGGTCGACTTCACGATCGACGACATCGACGCAATCGGCCGCCGCGTGCCGTGCCTGTCCAAGGTGGCGCCGAACTCCGACTATCACATGGAGGACGTGCACCGCGCGGGCGGCATCCCGGCCATTCTCGGCGAGCTCCACCGCGCGGGGCTGCTCAACAGCGGCGTCCGGTCGGTGCACTCGCCCTCACTGGAGCAGTGGCTGTCCACTTGGGACATTCGCGCCGAGTCGCCTGCCGAAACCGCGGTCGAGTTGTTCCACGCCGCACCCGGCGGAGTTCGCACCACCGAGGCGTTCTCCACGTCCAACCGCTGGTCCTCTTTGGATACCGACGCCGCCGCCGGTTGCATCCGCGACGTCGCGCACGCCTACACCAAGGACGGCGGGCTGGCGATCCTGCGCGGCAACCTCGCCGAGGACGGCGCGGTCATCAAGGCCGCGGGCATCGACGAGTCGCTCTGGCGGTTCCAGGGCCCGGCGCGCGTGCTGGAGAGCCAGGAGGAGGCCGTGTCGGCGATCCTCGGCAAGCAGGTGCAGCCCGGCGACGTCCTGGTGATCCGCTACGAAGGTCCCGCGGGCGGGCCGGGCATGCAGGAGATGCTGCACCCCACCGCGTTCCTCAAGGGAGCCGGGCTCGGCAAGAAGTGCGCGCTGATCACCGACGGCCGGTTCTCCGGCGGCTCGTCGGGCATCTCGGTCGGGCACATCTCCCCCGAGGCCGCTTCGGGCGGTGCGATCGGTCTGGTGCAGGACGGCGACCAGATCCTGATCGACGTGCACGAGCGCAAGCTCGAACTGCTCGTCGACGACGCCGTGCTGGCCGAGCGCCGAGCGAAGATGGAGGCCGGCGAGCGCCCCTGGCAGCCCGCCGAACGGCAGCGCCCCGTCACCGCCGCGCTGCGCGCCTACGCGCGCATGGCCACCTCGGCCGACCGCGGCGCCGTCCGGGACGTCAACCGGTAATGGAGGCGACACACCGCGACGCGCTCGCCCGCGAACTGCTGCGCGCGCTCGTCGCGGCGTGCCCGGACTCGCGGACCGGGCTGCGCGGGTCGCTGGCCACCGGCCAGGCCGACGCCTACAGCGACATCGACATCACGTGGCGCGTTCCGGACAAGGAGTTCGCGAGCGTGGTCGCGGGCGTGGCCGACGTGCTGGACAAGGTGTGGCCGGTCGCACTGGTGCGGGAGGACCCGGACTGGCAGAAGTCCGACCAGCGGCGCCTTGTCTTCGCCGCATTCCGTGACCTGCCGCTGTTCTGGCGGCTCGACCTCGACATCCGCGCGGAGTGCTGCCCCGACGACGTCGCGCCGGCGCCCGGCGAGGACTGGTCCCCGGCGGCGAGCGCGCTGGCCAACGGCGTGGCCACCGTGAAGGCGGTCCTGCGCGCCCAGCCGGCCGTCGCCGTCGGTCTGCTCGACCGCGCGTTCCAGCGCGTCGAGGCCGAGGACACCGCCACCGGTCAGTGGCGGGACGACATCACGCGGCTCGCCGAGGCGGCCGCGCGCTTCGATCCCGGGGTCCGGGTACTCGCCGGCCAGGTCGTTGCCCTGGCCGGCGAGTACCTGTACTGATCAGCGGAAGACCGACACCAGCACGGCGACCGCGGCCGCGGCCAGTATCACGAACACGATGCCCCATGGCACCGGCCGGCGGCGCCACGGCGTGTTCACGTCGAACGAGATCCGTCCCGGCCCGGTGAACAGCAGCGCCAGCGCGATGCCCGCGAGAGCGACGTGGTATTCGTAGCCCTGCTCGCCATGCTGGAAGAACCCTTCCGTGTGGGTCAGGTAGACCGCGTTCGCACTGATGGCGAGCAGCGCGCCCGCGGCGACCGGCGTGAACAGGCCGAGGATCAGCAGCGCCCCGCCCGCGATCTCGGTGACGCCGCCCACCCAGGCCAGCACCGTCGTCTGCGACGTGTAGCCCTGGTCACCGAGAATTCGCGCGAACTCGCCGATGCCCGGCCCGTCGAACAGGCCGAACACCTTCTGCAAACCGTGTGCCCCCAATGTCCCGCCCAGCACGATTCGCAGAATCAGCAAGCCGAAGTCCAAGCCGCCGTGCCACCGGCTGACCGGAGCATCGTCGTAGGCCAAACGGTCCTCTGGTTCGTCGAGCGAGGAATCCGCGTTCTGTGTTTCGTAATAGCCGGATCCCTCGAACAGGTTGTGCCGGCCGTACTCATCACTTTGGGTTGTCACGCGCGCAGAGTAGGCCATGAACGGCTTTCAATGCACCCGTTTCTTTGGTCAATATTCGCCGTGCACCAGATTGTGCGGGAGGTCGCCGCTGACGTACCGGCCGATTTCCGCGGCGGCGACCGCGTAGGCCCGGCGCCCCGACCCGCGTGCCGCACCGCCCACGTGCGGCGTCAGCAGCAGGTTGGGCGCTGTCCACAGTGGATGGCCGGGCGGCAGCGGTTCGGGATCGGTGACGTCGAGCGCGGCGCGCAGCCGCCCGGACTGCAGCTCGGCCAGCAGCGCCGCGTGGTCCACCACGGGACCGCGTGCGGCGTTGACGAGCACCGCGCCGTCGGCCATCGCGGCCAGGAAGCGGGCGTCGACCATGCGGGTGGTCCGCGATGTCAGCGGCACCATCATCACCACCGCGTCGTACGCCCCGAGCAGGCCGGGCAGTTCGTCGATGGAGCGGATGTCGTCGCGCGCCGTGACACCGACCAGCGTGACCTCGGTGTCGAACGGCTCGAGCCTGCGCTGGAGCTCCTTGCCGAGGTCGCCCGCGCCGACGATCATGACTCGCTTGCCCTGCAACGTGTCCGTGGTGTGCGCGGTCCAGCGCCCCTCCCGCTGGGCCGCGGCGAACCCGTCGAGCTCCCGGTAGAGGGAGAGCAGGACCGCGACGACCCATTCGGCGGTGCTGCCGCCGTGCGCGCCGCGGCAGGTCGACAGCAGGACGCCGTCCGGCACCAGGCCGACCCATTCCTCGGCGCCTGCGGAGAGCAGTTGGATGAGCTTGAGGTCCGGCATTCGCTCGAGCAGCGGCACGTATGGGGCGGACGAGCCGGGGCGGGGGATGAGAACCGCCGCCTCAGCGGCCTCGGCGGGTGGATCGTCGGTGGTGTAGCGGACGGCTTTCACGCCGGGCACGTTGTCGAGCGCGCGCACGCCGGCCTCGTCTGGTACCAGCACGGTGATAGTCACGGTGACCACCGTAATCACTGGGCGCTTACGGGTGGTTCACGTAGTGGGACTTAGGCTGGTGGTCTATGCGGATCAGGGTGGGGAGGACTCCGTGGCTGCTGGCGGCCGCGGCGTTGGTGCTGTCCGGATGCGCGAAGTTCGACGACCGCGCGGCAGGGCAGACGTTCAGCCCGGCGCCGCAACTGAGCGCGCCGGCCGGGCCACAGCCCCAACTGCCCGAGATCGACGGGAACACGCGCGGCGACTCCGCCACGCCCGGCCCCGGGCCGACGTCGGTACCTCCTCCGCAGGGGTGTACCGACTACGACAAGGCCGTCATCGCGACCTGCCTGGACACGGTGACGGCGGTAGCCGCGCTGCCCGGCGACGGCGCTACGCCGAGCGCGCTGGCCAGCGAGCGCAAGAGCGGCCGCGTCCTGGTGGTCACGGCGCGTTCACCGGTCACGCCGCTGGCGACGCTGCAGGTCGACGCCTCCGGTGACGGCGGGCTGACCGGGCTGGCGCTGTCCCCGACCTACGGCGAGGACCAGCTGGTGTTCGCCTACATCACCACACCCACGGACAACCGCGTCGTGCGCTTCACGAAGGGCCAGGAGCCGAAGCCGATTCTCACCGGTATCCCGAAGGGCGCCACCGGCAACCGTGGTGCGCTCCTCTCGGACGGCAAGGGTGCCCTGCTGGTCGCGACAGGCGATGCGGGCAACCCCTCCGCTGCGGCCGACCCGGCTTCGCTCGCGGGCAAGGTCCTGCGCATCGACACGAGCGGCGCGGCCGCGCAAGGCAACCCCACGGCGGGTTCGCGCACGTTCGCCACCGGCGTGCACACGCCAGGCGGCCTGTGCAAGGCGGCGGACGGTTCGCGCCTGTGGCTGACCGACCGGTCCCCGACCACGGATTCCCTGTACAAGATCCAGCCCGGCGCCGCACTGGCCGCGCCCGCGTGGACCTGGCCGGACAAGCCAGGCGTCGCAGGCTGCGCCGACGGCGGCGATTCGATCATGATCGGCACCTCGGTAGCCGGCAACGTGCAACAGGTCCCCATCACCCTGGACGGTGCGGTAGGCGGCCAGCCCAAGGCGATCATGGACGGCAAGAACGGCACCGCGTACGGCCGGTATGGCGGGATGGACCCGATCAACACCCAGTATGCGCTGGTAGGCACCGTCAACAAGGACGGCGGCGCCCCCGTCAGCAGCGATGACCGGGTAGTGGTGATCCAGCTTCAACCGAGCCCCAACGGCGGCAGCGGCAAAGACTGACCACAAGCCAATAGCAACCCGACAAGACGGCCGGTGTGGTCATCCCGTCGCCTGAACAGGAACGATCACGGTGAGCCAGGGCCGCAACCTGCGTGCCCGACTCGCGCCCGACAACGCAAGCTTGCGGCCCTGGGTCACCGTGATATCTCCCAACCGCAGGCGACGGGATGACCACACCCCCGGCGACCCACGGCTCACGTGAGCCGACGACGGAACCCCCGTCATCCCGGAGCCTGCCCGCCGGCGAGGCATGTTTTTTCTTTCCCCGGCGCGGCTTAGCTCGGTGCCGGTCCCTCCCCCACCCCGATCCCTTTATCGTTTTACGCCGCGGTCGGGCCGCGTCAAGACCGCTCCTCCGTCGCGCCGCTGCGCGGTGGCCTTCGGCCAGTCTGGACACGGCATGACCGCGGCGTTGTTCGGCTTGGGATCGGGGTGGGGGGAGGTGTGGGTGGGTCCTCGGTGTTGGGGCAGGCGTGCGTGTGGGATGTGCGTGGGTTGGGTGGGCGTCGGTGGTGTCCTGGGTGCCTCGGTTTACCGACCCGAAGTCGCCCGGAAAAGCTGCGTCCGGTCCCCGCCTACGGGGCGGACGGTCACCGCCGGGTCGGTCGCTGGTAGCCACATCGACTGGCCGCGCTTCAAGGTCAGCTCGCGACCGTCCGCGGCCCGGACCCGGATCTCGCCTGCCGTGCACAGCAGAATCTGGGGCAGTCCCGGCGTCACCTGCAGTTCGTGGTCGTCCCCGGCGGGCCACTCGCACCGGGAAAGTTCGAACTCCGGTGCGTCGGTGCGGTAGACCGCGCCGCAGTCGCTCGTCTCGCCGCGCAGTATGGGCATGTCACAGCAGGCGAAATCCACCACGCGTAGCAATTCCGGCACATCGACGTGCTTGGGTGTCAAACCGCACCGGAGGATGTTGTCGGAGTTCGCCAGGATCTCGATGGCTGTCCCGTGCAGATACAGGTGCAGGTTCCCGGCAGGCAGGTAGATGGCCTCGCCGGCGCGCAGCGTCAGGCGGTTGAGCAGGAGCGCCGCGAGAACCCCGGCGTCACGGGGGTGTGCCTCGCCGAGTTCGAGGATCGTGCGGCACTCCGTGTCGAACTCGCCGTGGTCCTTGACGTGCAGGACACACGCGTCCAGCACCTCCGGGAGCAACTCGTCGAGGCTGGCTTGCGGCAGCGTGATCCACGTGGTGAACAACGCGCGCATCCCGGCCGAGTCGGGTTGCGCCGCCAGAAGCTCGGTGTACTTCGCCAGGCCCGGTGTCTCGACCGTGCGCAGCAGCTTGATCGTGCGTCCCGGCTCGCGGAAGCCCGCCAGTGCGTGGAACTCCGTCAGCGCGCACACCAGCTCCGGCTTGGCGGTGGGATCCGGGTAGTTGCGGTTGGGCGCGTCGCGTGGGATACCGGCGGCCTCTTCGCGGGCGTGCCCCTCCGCGGACTGCTCGGCCGAGGGATGGGCCTGCATCGAGAGTGGCTCCTCGACAGCGAGGATCTTGAGCAGGAACGGCAGCCGGTTGTTCCACCGCTGCGAGCACTCGTCGCCCAGATGGGCACGCGGATCCGCTTCGATCAGTTCCAGCAGGCTGCGCTCCTGGCCGTCCGCGCCGACGATGCGCGACGGGTCGCCAGGGTGGGCCCCCATCCACAACTCCGCCTCCGGGTGGGGGGCCGGTACTTGGCGCCCCAGCAGTTCCGGGATCGTCGTCCTGGACCCCCACGCGTAGGGCCGCACAGCATTGCGGAGCAGCTCCACTGTGTTCTCAACTCCTCGGACCGGGCACGCCCGGTATGTCTTCAGCCGGTCTCACGCGGTAGCGGGCGCGTACTGACCAGCTCCCCCCAGACTTCCGGCCGCGAGCCCGAGATAGACCGCGGCCAGCTCGAACCGTAGCGCGAGCACACCGGCACGAACAGGCTCCGGCCCGGCAATCTCGTCCGCGGGGGCGATGATCCCCGCCCCGGGGAGCGTATGTGAGGCCTCGTGGCGAGCGGCGTCCGCGGTGGGCCCGCTGTTCACCGCCAGCAGCAGGATGCGCGGCTTGGGCCCGCTGTCGTCGAGGTCCGGATCGGCGAAGATGTCCTGCTCACCGCTGCCGAGCATCGCGACCCGGTACAACGCAGGCCGGGCAAGGGCCTGCCGGTAGTCGGCGGCGTCGCAGACGACACCGGCGAACGCGCCCAGCTCGTAGGCGGCGTGGTCGGCGACCGCGTTCGCGACCGGGTCCAGGCCCCACAGCATCGGCACCCGGTCGGCGAGACGCAGCGCGAGCCCCTTCGCGGGGTTGGCGAACGAGTCGCGCCCGAGGTGGCCGCGTTCGGCCTCCGCGTCGAGCTGGTCGGCGAGCTGCTCGAGATCGGCGACGAGCAGGCCGAGCGCGTTCGCGGTGAGCAGACCGGCCGCGAGCCCGCGCGCGAAAGTGAGCTCGGGTGGCACCGGCATCCGAGGCGCCACGAGCAGCCCCTTGCCGGCGATCGACGCGGCGACCGGGCCTTCCTGCGGTCCCGACAGCACGACCGTCGCGCCGTAGCGAGCGGCCCGCTCGATCCCGGCCGCCAGCTCCCGGTCCGCCGGATCGTCGGTGTGCGCGAACACGACGTCCAGCGCGCCGATCCAGCTCGGCACGGCGTCGGTGACCACCACCGGCACCGGGCACGACGGCGCCAGGAGCGCCGCGAGCAGCTTCGTCAGCGCGCGCCCGACGCCGGGCCGCACCACCAGCACGACCGCGCGCGGCCTGCCGAGGTCCAGGCGGTCGGCGAGTTCGATGTCCGCCGCCACACCGGTGGTCGCGCGGACCTGGGCACCGCCCATCGCCGCGGCCCTGAGCAATCCCTGCGTGTCCGCCTCCGCGAGCCGAGCGGGGTCGTCGAGCAGGCTGTCGTCAAGCACCATCGGCACGGGAGGAGTCCGGTTCGGTCGCTTCGTCGAGCAGGAGCACCGGGATGCCGTCGCGCACCGGGAACACCCGGCCGCAGGACGTGCACGTCAGCGCTTCCGCCTCGGGGTCGGTGGGCGTGCCCGGCCGCAGCGGTGCGTGATCGGGCGATGGGCAAGCCAGAATCTCCAGCAACTGGGCATCAAGCGCGAGGGCCATGCTTTCTCCTTACCACGCTCGTCCGCGCTCAACCACGCACGATCGCGAGCACTTCGTCGGTCAGCGCACGCACCGCGTCGTCGGTCGGGGCCTCGACGTTGAGCCGCAGCAGCGGCTCCGTGTTGGACGGGCGCAGGTTGAACCACGACGCGTCCGGTAGCTGCACGGTCAGCCCGTCCAGTTCGTCGACGGTGACGCCGGGGCGGCGCGCGAACTCGTCCTTCACCGCCATCTGCTTCGCGATCTGGTCGTGCACGGTCGAGTTGATCTCGCCGGACGCGGCGTACCGCCGGTACTCGGCGGTCAGTGCCGACAGCGGCCGCTCCTGCTCGCCGAGCGCGGCCAGCACGTGCAGCGCGGCCAGCATGCCGGTGTCGGCACGCCAGAAGTCGCGGAAGTAGTAGTGCGCGGAGTGCTCGCCGCCGAAGATGGCGCCGGTGCGAGCCATCTCCTCCTTGATGAACGAGTGGCCGACGCGGGTGCGGACCGGCTTGCCGCCGCGCTCGGCGACGATCTCCGGCACGGCGTGCGACGTGATCAGGTTGTGGATGATCGTGGCGCCCGGCTCCTTGGCCAGCTCGCGCGTCGCGACCAGCGCCGTGATCGCGCTCGGCGAAACCGGGTCGCCGTTCTCGTCCACGACGAAGCAGCGGTCGGCGTCGCCGTCGAAGGCCAGGCCGGCGTCCGCGCCCACCTCGCGCACCTTCGCCTGCAGGTCGACCAGGTTCTTCGGGTCCAGCGGGTTGGCCTCGTGGTTCGGGAACGAGCCGTCGAGCTCGAAGTACATCGGCACGACGTCGATCGGCAACCCGGCGAACACGGTCGGCACGGTGTGCCCGCCCATCCCGTTGCCCGCGTCGACCACGATCTTCAGCGGCCGGCTGCCCGACAGGTCGACCAGTTCGCGCAGGTAGACGGCATAGTCGGCGAGCACGTCGCGTTCGGTGACGCTGCCCGGCTGGCCCTCGAAAGCCGGCACGCCATGCTCGACGGTGTCGCGGATCTCGGCCAGCCCGGAGTCCTGGCCCACGGGAGCCGCGCCGGCCCGGCACAGCTTGATGCCGTTGTACTTGGCCGGGTTGTGGCTCGCGGTGAACATCGCGCCCGGCATGTTGAGCGAGCCCGACGCGAAGTACAGCTCGTCGGTGCTGGCCAGGCCGATCGACACCACGTCCAGGCCCTGCGAGGTGACGCCGTCGGCGAACGCCTGCGCCAGCGACGGCGACGAGTCCCGCATGTCGTGGCCGATGACGACGGACGGCGACTCGGGCTTGATGAGCAGCGCGAACGCGGCCCCCAGGTCCCGGACCAGGCCGGCGTCGAGTTGCTCGCCGACCACGCCGCGGATGTCATAGGCCTTCACGATGGCCGACAGGTCTGACACGCATTCTCCCCGGACTGCCTCGACGACTGTGATGCGAAGAAGCGTACCGGGGAAGCTCAGGAGATCGGATCCGGCAGGACGCGCAGATGGCCACGGCGGCCGGACGTGCCTTCGGGTTCAGGGGGCGGCGCCGGGCGATCGGATCGGCCGGCCTCGCGCACCGCCTCGGCGAGCGCCGTCAGCTCGTCGTCGGACGGGTCGGGCTCGCCGAACGAGCCCTCATGGCGCACGACCTCCCAGCCCTTCGGGACGGTCAGCCGGAGCGCGTGCTCTTCGCACAGGTCGTAGGAATGCGGCTCCGACGCCGTCGCGAGGGGACCGACCACCGCGGTCGAATCGCTGTAGGCGTAGGTCAGCGTGGCGACAGCGGGCTGGAGGCACCCCGTCCGCGAACACTTTCGTACGCTCGACACGGGGAGGACGATAGCGCCTCCCACCGACACTCGCGCGCAGGCACACCGGGAGGAGCTGCCCGAAATGCCGTCGTGACGTCGGGCCGGCCGGGCAGCGTAACCTTCAGTGAGTGTCTATGGCTCGCAGTTCCCGACAGCAGCGGCGCGTCCGGCGCGACCGGCATGGCCGTGGGCTGCGCGGACCGCTGTACCCGGCGTCGCTGCCCGCGGCGTCGAGCCGGGCGGAGAAGTTCGACCAGCTCGTGCTGGACGCGCTCGAGCCCATCGAGGGCCGCTGGCGCGACCAGCTGACGAAGCTCGACGTGGCGGTCGACGACGTGCCCGAGGTACGCGGCCCCAACCCCGCGATGCAGGCCGAGGGCGTGCTGCACGACGGGGCGATCCCGCTGTCCCGGCTGGTCCCGGCGGGCGTGGACCGCGGCGGGCTGCCGACGCGCGCCCGGATCGTGCTCTACCGGCGGCCGCTCGAGGCACGCGCGAAGGACCCTGGCGAGCTGGCCGACCTTGTGCACGACGTGCTGGTCGAGCAGATCGCCGGCTACCTCGGCGTGGAGCCGGACATCATCGAAGGCGAGTGAGGCTGGGTATCGAGGTCAGCCCCGCGAACAGCACCGCCGCCACCTGAACCAGCAGCAGCACGTCCCGCAGCGTCGACGGGTGCTCGACGATGACCTCGGACGGGCTGGTCGGCACCGCGACCGCGACCTGGTGCCCCCACGCGGGCACGATCGGCTGGGCCTTGCCGTCCACCGTGGCCTGCCAGCCCGCTTCGAGTTCGGCCGAGAGCACCAGCAGCCGCCCGGCCACCCCGTCCGACACGCGCACGTGCACATCGGGCAGGCCGGCGTCGACCGGCGTGATACCGGTCGTGCTCGCGGGAGCGGACGTGGTCACGGCCTGCTTCGCGACGCCCGGCGGTACCAGCACGACCTGCCCGGACGGCTGGAGCAGCCGCAGCACCGCGCGGCCACTGCTGGTGGGCTGCGCGGCGATGGTGAGGTCTGGGGCGAGCGCCACGATCGGCGCGGCGGCCTGTCCTTCGGGCAGTACGACATACAGCGCACCCGAGGCCGCTGCCGCGGACAACGCCTCTCTCGTGGCCCCCGAAGACGGCTGAACGAGCGCGTTCTGCCAGCTGGTCAGACGATCGGGGGTGCTCGCGGTGAGGCCCAGTTGATCATCGCCGAGCATCGGCGTCCCCCCGCCGGTCTGGCGTGTGGGCTCGTCGCCCGAGCCGACGACCACGACCGAACGGCCGGTGCGCGCGAGCTCGGCGGCCTGCTGGGCCTCCAGTTTGTCCCCGCCGCCGGAGTGCAGGGGCCCGCCGCGACCCGCGAGGACCGCGCCCGCACCCAGCGCCAGGATCACGGCAACGCCGAGGACGGCGGCGAGCCTGGGCAGCACCACGCCGGTGGTGGCGCCGGTGCACGCGGTGAGCACCATCCACAGCAACCCGGCGCTGATGACGAGCAGCGGAACCCCGGTGAAGCCCGTCGACGCCGGCCCGCCTTGCAGCGGCGCGACCCGCACCAGCAGCACGATCGCGAGCGCACAAACACCCAGGACGAGCACGCCGAGCCCCGGACTCAGCAGCGCTTTCGGGCGGATCGCGACGGCCACCACGAACGCGACGACGAGCGCGATGCCGATCGGCCAGGCGCCCGGCCCGCCCGGATCGAGCCCGACCAGGTCGGCCGCCGGAGGTGGGCCCGCCGGGCCGCTGAGCCCGTGCACGAACAGCGCGGGCTGGTTGACCAGCGCGGTCGGCCACGGCAGCAGCAACGCCAGCGGCAGCAGCACGACGATGCCGACCGAGGCGATGCGGCGCAGCAGCCCTTCCGCCGGCGGCAGCACGACGAACCCGGCGACCAGCCCGATCAGCGCGAGCCCGTGCGCCAGCGGCGAGAACGCGCCGACCAGCGCGACGCCGACGGCACACCAGGACGACGCGTGCAGCCAGCGGGTGCCGGTGCGCGCGAGCAGGCCCGCCACCCCGGCGATCACCATGGGGAGCAGGATGTGCACCGCCACCACGTCGATCCGTCCCTGCGCGACGGAGGCGGTCGCCGATGGCAGCAACGCGTAGACGACGGCGGCCGCGGCCCTGGCCCAGCGGGACACGGGAAGCCGCCGGGTGGCGACATAGGCCGACAGCCCGGCGAGCGGCGCGTCGCCGATCAGCAGGATCGCGACGAGCGCGGCAGGCCCGCCGATCGGGGTGAAGATCGCGCCGAGGGCACCGAACACGGCGAGTGCGGCCGGAGCAGCGGCGGCGGTGCCGCCGCCGACCGGATGCCAGCCCGCGAGATAGGACGACCAGACCTGGCCGAGGTCGCCCGCGGGCAGCAGCCGCCCGCCGGCCAGATCGAGGCCGAGCCGACCCCCGTTGACGACAAGGCCGAGCACCGTGAGCAGGACGAATAGTGCTACCGGCGGCGCGGCGCGGCGCACGAAGGACTCGCCTTCCAGTGTCGAGTCCGCCACCGAGCCGTCAGCCGCCGCCACCTGATGCACCGCGCTACTTTCGCACAGGCGTCGCTACGCAACGCGACAACGGGTCGCGAAGCCGCCCGCGCTTCGGTGAACGTCAGACAGCCCGCTTCTTCAGCTTCCGGCGTTCACGTTCCGACAGCCCACCCCAGATCCCGAAGCGCTCGTCATGTGCGAGGGCGTACTCGAGGCATTCCGCCTTCACCTCGCAACCCTGACAGATGCGCTTGGCCTCCCGGGTGGACCCACCTTTCTCGGGAAAGAAGGCCTCCGGATCGGTCTGCGCGCACAGCGCGCGATCCTGCCATTCCGGTGGCTCGGCCGGGTCGAAGATGTCCGCGAGCTCACCCAGTTCTGCGTCCGGGTTCGCTGCCCAGTCCACGACCTGCCCCCATTCCCGTCCGTCTGCTTCCAACCGCACTTCCGCCTCCTCTGCTTCCACGCACTCCCCAGGCTGGCGGTATTGAAGCCGCACCCGACACCCCCTTCCAGCGTCGAATGACAGCAATGTGATTACACCCGTGTAGTGCGGCCAGGTCAAGCGGAGTAGCGAGGTTGGGGGACCCCGAACGGCGTTTGCGCAAGGGGACACGCCGACATCGATTCGGGAGGATGCGACAAACTGGGGCCGTGCAGAGATCAGCGGTCCGCCCCAGCCCCGTCTTCTACGGCCTCCTCGTCCTCACCGTCGTGGGTGGTGTTCTCGCGGCGTTCGGTGACGGTTCGCCGGTCGGCATCGTCAACCGTGACCCGATGGTGACCGCCGGCATCTTCGTTCTGGTGATCGCGGGCTGGGCGTTGTCGCTGACCCTGCACGAGTTCGGGCACGCCTTCATCGCCTACAAGGGCGGCGACCACTCCGTCGTGGGAAAGGGCTACCTGACGATGGACGTGCGGCGCTACACCGACCCGGTGCTGTCGCTCGTGCTGCCGCTGATCTTCCTGGTGATCGGCGGCATCCCGCTGCCCGGCGGTGCGGTGTGGATCAACCGATGGGCACTGCGCTCCCGCGGCGCGGCCTCGTGGGTGTCCTTGGCCGGGCCGCTGAGCAACCTCGTGCTGGGAATCGTGCTGTCCGTGGTCGTGGCCAACGTTCCGATGGCCGACGGCCTCGCCTACGGACTGGCGTTCCTCGCGCTGCTGCAGATCCTGGCCTTCGTGCTGAACATCCTGCCGGTGCCGGGCCTGGACGGCTTCGGCGCGATCGAGCCGTACCTGTCACCGCAGTCCCGCGAGTTCGCCGCGAAGGTGCGGCCGTGGGCGCCGCTGGCCCTGTTCGCGCTGCTGTTCGCGGTGCAGCCGGTGCAGGACGCGTTCTGGGAGATCTCGCGGTTCGTCTTCCAGGCCGTGGGTGGGAACTACGGCGTCGCGCAGGTGGGCAACTACGCGTTCATGTTCTGGCGGCACTGAGCCACCGGTCGCTGCGCTTGGCGACGCGTTTGAGCGCCGAGCGCTCGGCCAGGTAGTCGCCAGCCATGCCGACGATCGGGAGCATGCCGAGCGCGCGCTGATAGAAGTGCCCGCGCGGCCGTTTCTCCAGTTCGCCGGTGATGGCCAGCAGTGAGCGGCCCATCCGCCACAACGTGCCCGCCGCGGCCTTCAGCGAGATTCTGCGGGCCTGCTTCTCCTCCTCCGTGAAAGCACCCGTGAGCTGCTCCGTTCGTGCGTCCTCGGCCGTGTCAGGCACCGCCACGGACGCCAGCACGGGCTCGATCTCCCGCTGGAACAGCACCCAGGCGAGCAACCGCACCCGGTCGCCGACGTCGTCCACCCCGTGCTCACCGGCGATCGCGCACAGCAACAACCCCTGGGCGCTCGCGCCGAGCGCGTCCTGCACCGGCAACCGGTCGCCCAGCGCGCCGCCGAGTCCGGGCACCGCGGTCGCGAGCGCGGTGAGCCTGCCGACCCGGTTGATCCACCAGTCCGTGCGCGCCTCGACGTCCATCGCGTCCCACGCGGGCGAGCCCGGCACCTTGACACCGGCCAGGCCCTCGAGCCGCCCCGGCGACCGCATCGCGCCCAGTACCGGGTTCGCCGCCCGCACGAACGGCCGCAGGACCTTGACGACCTGCCGGTCCGAAATCGCCTCGCCCATGTCACTTCCTCCGCGGCTTGGCCAGCGCTCCGCCCAGCGTCATCGCCGCGGGCAACGCCCCGCCCGCGATCAGCAACAGCGCGCGCCAGTCCTGGATCAGCACCAGATCACCGCCCGGCCCGAACAAGCCGAGCACCACCACGGTGAGTACCCACACGGCCAGCGGCGCGAACGCGGCCTTCGGCGACACCAGCTTGCCCGCCTGCGCGACCAGCAGCGGCGTGGTGAGGATCGCGACCAGCACGGTCAGCGGCATCGGGATGTCACCGAGCTTGGGCAGCAACTTGCCGTCGAGCCGCAGCGGCAGGAAGAACAGTTCGAGCATGGCCAGCAGAACGGTGTCCACCAGCAGCACCACCAGCAGTGCCCGCTGCCCCGCGCTCATCGCAATCCTCCGAAAAGATCGGTCTCGGCTCCGGCCCCCGGCCCACGCACGAGGGCGAAGTACTCGGCCTCGCCGATCGGCTGGGGCACGCCGTTCGACAGCGCGAACTCGGGTGGGCTCACCGTGACCTGTGTGGCGTGTGCCCGCAGTGCCGCGATCTTCGCATCGAGCGAGTCCCGGATGTCGATCGCGGTGGTGGGCTCGCTCACCGGCGCGCCTTCGGGCATCTCGGCTCCCCCGCCGGCCGCGATGTGAAACACGCGCGGGACGTCCGTGGCCGCGGCCATCGTGACGTCGTGTGCCCGGATGTGGTCGGGATGCCCGTAGCCGCCGAAGCCGTTGTAGGTGATCACGACCTGCGGCCGGACGTCGTCGATGATCCCCCGCAGCTGAGCGACCTGCTCGTCGGGCGAGCCGTTCGCGAACGCGCGCGGATGCTTCGCGGATGGCGTGCCGGCCATGCCGGAGTCGCGCCACCGGCCGATGCCGCCGAGGTAGCGCTGATCGGCAAGGCCGAGCGCGCGGACGGCCGCGGCGAGCTCGGCCGACCGATAGCCGCCGAGCTGGTCACCGGCCCACGAGCCGAGTTCGGCCAGGTGCGGCGGGATGATCTCGCCCTCCTCGCCGAGCGTGCACGTCACCAGCACCACCTCGGCGCCGTCGGCGACGTAGCGGGCGATGGTGCCGCCCGTGGTGATGCTCTCGTCGTCGGGATGGGCGTGGACCAGCAACAACCTTCGTGTCACAACACGAAGATAATTGGCTTCCCCCGACCATCGTCGGCGGATGCTCGGATATCCTCGCGCGAAGTCCCACTGAACAGGTGGTGACCAGAACGTTCCCCCACGAAGGGTCCACCGGTGAGCACTGACACGACGGCGGCGAGGCTGGCCGCTTCCGGATCGGTTCTGTCCATTTCCGACCTCAAGATCTCCTTCACGACCGAGGACGGCATCGTCGATGCGGTCCGGGGCATCGGCTTCGACGTGCGGCCAGGGGAGATCGTCGCGGTCGTCGGTGAGTCCGGTTCGGGCAAGTCGGTCACGTCGATGTCGGTGCTGGGCCTGCTGCCCAAGACGAGCAAGATCGAAGGCGACCTGCGGCTCGAGGATCGCGAGCTGGCCGGCCTGAAGGACAAGGACCTGCGCAGGATCCGCGGCAACGACGTCGCGATGATCTTCCAGGAGCCGATGAGCGCGCTCAACCCGGTGTTCACCGTGGGCTGGCAGATTCGCGAGGCGCTGCGCGCGCACAAGGACATGTCACGGGCCGCCGCCGACAAGCGCGGCATCGAGCTGCTCGAGATGGTCGGCATCCCCGACCCGCACGAGCGGTTCAAGCAGTACCCGCACCAGCTCTCCGGTGGTCTACGCCAGCGCGTCGTGATCGCGATGGCGATCGCGTGCGACCCGAAGGTCATCATCGCGGACGAGCCCACCACGGCGCTCGACGTGACCGTGCAGGCGGAGATACTGGGCCTGCTGCGGAAGCTCCGCGACACGCTGAACACGGCGATCGTGCTGATCACGCACGACATGGGTGTGGTGGCGGACCTGGCCGACCGGGTCGTGGTGATGTACAACGGCGAGATCGTCGAACAGGCGCCCGTGCAGGAGCTGTTCTCGTCGCCGCGCGAGGAGTACACGCGGCGGCTGCTGGCCGCGGTCCCGGTGCTCGGCCGCCGCCCGGAGGGCCGTCGCCTCCTGGACGACGTGACGCTCACTGTGGACAGCGCGGAGGCGGCGAGGATCGCCGAGGAGATCCGCCTCGCCGACGAGGAGCTGGAAGCGAAGATCGAGCAGGACGCGCCGGCGCTGGACATCAAGGACCTGGTGCTGGAGTACCCCGGGCGGCGCGGCCAGGCCCGCAACCGGGCGGTCGACGGGGTGTCGCTGCACATCGACAAGGGCGAGATCGTCGGCCTGGTCGGTGAGTCCGGTTCGGGCAAGTCCACTGTGGGCCGGTGCGCGATCCGCTTGCTCAAGCCCACCGAGGGCACGGTGTCGATCGCGGGCCGGGACATCACGAACCTGTCCACAAGGGAACTGCGGCCACTGCGGCGCTACTTCTCCATCGTCTTCCAGGACCCGGCGTCCACTTTGGATCCGAAGATGACGATCGGCGAGTCCATCGCCGAACCGATGACGCTGCACAAGATGTTCTCCGGCAAGGCCCTCAACGACCGGGTCACCTCACTGCTGGACAAGGTGGAGCTGTCGGGCCACTACCGAAACCGCTACCCGCACGAGCTCTCGGGCGGGCAGCGCCAGCGCGTGTCGATCGCGCGGGCGCTCGCACTGGACCCGGCGCTGCTGATCGCGGACGAGCCGACGTCGGCGCTCGACGTGTCGGTGCAGGCGCGGGTGCTGGACCTGTTCCTGGCGCTGCAGCAGACGCTGGGCTTCGCGTGCCTGTTCATCAGCCACGACCTGGCCGTGGTCGACCTGCTGGCCGACCGCGTGGCTGTCATGCAGCGCGGCAAGCTCGTCGAGGTCGGCACCCGGGACCAGGTGCTGCACTCGCCGCAGGAGGACTACACCAAACGCCTGCTGTCGGCGGCGCCCGTCGCGGACCCGGCGCTGCAAGCGGAGCGGCGGGCGGCCTGGGAGGCCGGGCGCCTGGCACCGGTGGCGCCGTCGGACCCGGTGACGGACTGAGGGCTGTCCTCGAATCGCTCGCCGCCAACTGTTCCTCGAGGGATAAGGTCAGGCCTTCATCCTGCGTTGCCTGGGGTCGAAGGCGTCTCGCAAACCGTCGCCGATGAAGTTGATCGACAAAGAGATCAGGACCAGCACCACGAACGGGCCGAAGAACAGCCAGGGCCGGTTCTGTACCTGTGCGTAGTTCTCCAGGATGATCCGCCCCAGTGAGGTGTCCGGCGGCTGCACGCCGAGCCCGATGAACGACAGTGCGGCCTCGACGAGCACCGCCTGCGCCACCGCGAGCGTCGCGTTCACGGTGATGCTGCCGACCATGTTCGGCACCAGGTGCTTGAAGATGATGCGCCCGGTGCCCGCGCCCGCGGCTCTCGCCGCCTCGACGAACTCACGCTGCGACAGCGCCATCGCCTCGGCCCTGGTGATCCGGGCGATCGGCATCCACGCGAACAGTGCCAGCACGAGCGCGACGACGTACCAGCTGCCGTGCCCGAACACCTTCGCCAGGATCGCCGCCGCGGCGATCTGCGGCACGATCAGGAACAGGTCCGTCAACCGCGACAGCGACGAGTCGGTGAAGCCGCGCAGGTACCCGGCCAGCGAACCGAACAGCACGCCGATCACCGTCGCCACGACCGACACGACGACCGCGATCAGCAGTGAGAACTGGGTGCCGCGCAAAACCTGCGAGACCATGTCGTTGCCGACCTGGGTGGTGCCGAGCGGGAAGTCCGCACTCGGCCGGGCGAACGACGGGAAGCTCGCGTCGGTGTAGCTGTGCGACCAGAAGATCGGCATGATCACCGCCACCAGCACGATGACGATCAGCACGGCGGCGCTGATCATCGCCAGCTTGTGGTGCAGGAACTTGCGCAGGACCAGCCTGCCCTGGCTGGCAGGTTCCGGGAGCGCCTCGGGAGGCAGGATGCCTTCGCGCTGAGCGGTCGACGCCGCCTCGCCGGCAACCAGGGAGTTCATGTCAGCCAACGCGAATCCTCGGGTCCATGATGCCGTACAACAGGTCAGCGATCAGGTTGGCGACCACCACCATGACGGCGACGATCACGAGCCAGCCCATCAGCGTGCTGGGGTCGAGGTGGTTGACAGAGTCGACCAGCAGCGTGCCCATCCCGTGCCAGTTGAACACCGTTTCGGTGATGATCGCCCCGGTCAGCACCTGGCCGAAGTTCACAGAGAACAGTGTCGCGACCGGGATCAGCGCATTCCGGAAGGCGTGCCGGAACACCACCCGCGACGACGACAGCCCCTTGGCACGGGCCGTCCGCACGTAGTCCATGTTGAGCGTCTCGAGCATCGACGCCCGCTGGAAACGGCTGTAGGCGGCGAAACTGATCGCCATGATGGACAGCGTGGGTAACAGGAAAGCACCCGAATACTTGGCGAAGAAATCGCCGACCCCGTTGAACGACAAATTCTCCGGGCTCGTGGTGCGCAGCCACGGGTTGCCGAGCCAGTCGGTCAGCCCGAGGTCGCGCACCCAGCCATTGACCTGGATCGCGTAGGTCTTGAGCACGATCGCGACGCAGAAGATCGGCATCGAGAAGAGGAAGAACGCGAGCGTCGTGGCGATGTAGTCGACGATCGAGTACTGCTTCACCGCCGCGAGCACGCCGACCGCCACACCGACGATCAGCGCGAGCACCTCCGCACCGACGACCAGCCGCAGCGTGACCTCGAAGGCGCTCATGACCTTGGGGAACACCGGCTGCATCGCGTTGCCCTGCGCGATCGAGACGCCCCAGTCGCCGTGCAGGAACTTCCACAACCACAGGAAGTACCGCTCGATGACCGGCTTGTCGAGATCGAGCTGCTGCTCGGTGGCGGCGATCGCGGCCGGGTTGATGTTGGGCCGGCCCTTGAGCTCGGCCAGCGGATCGCCGGCGGACGCGACCATCATGAAGACCAGGAAGGTCCCGACCAGCAGGACCGGGATCGAGATCGCCAACCGGCGAAGAATATACGTAACCAGGTTCAACGAGAATGCTCCTCATCCGGGCCTGGCCGGAAGTATGCAGCCGTGCCCGATGTCCACCGTAATGGGGTCGCCCTACGGTCGACAGCTACTTCCGGAGGGAATCCGGAGGTCAGGCTCGTGGCCCGGCCCCCGGATTCCCGCCAGGTGATCTGGCGTCAGTGCGGCAGGCTACTTCTGCGCCCACTCACCGACATTCCACAGCGCACCGAGGTAGGACTGCATGTACACCTTGTCGATGCCCTGGAACGCCCACATCGACGGCACGGCGAACAGCGGCAGCGACGCGTAGTCCTGTGCGATCGCCTGGTCCGCCTGCTGGTACAGCTTCGTCGCCGACGCCTCGTCGGTCTGCACGACAGCTTGCTGAAGCAGGTTGTCGACCTTCGGGTCGGTGTAGGACTGCCAGTTCTGCTGGCCACCGGTCGAGTAGATCGGCTGCGTCTGCGACTTGAACGGCGGCTGCGACCACGCGAACAACGCGATGTCCCAGTTGCCGGTGCTCACCCGGCCGCCCGAGAGGAACGACGGGTCGTTGTCGTTCTTGATCTCGATACCCGCGGCCTTGGCCTGGGACTGGATGATCTGAACGGTCTGGTCGCGTCGCGGGATGTTGCTGTGCGAGATCGCAAGCGAGAACCGCTGGCCGTTCTTCTGGTAGATACCATCGGCGCCCAGCGTCCAGCCATCGGCCTCGAGGGTCTTCTTGGCCGCGTCGGCACCCTGGCCGGACTCCGTGCCATAGCCGGCGTCCTGATAGCCGGTCTCACTCGGCAAGTAGACAAGGCTGTTCATCGGCGCGACGTCCGACTGGACTTCCTTGAGCAGCTTGTCGGTGATCTCCTGCCGGTTGATCGCCTGGAACAGCGCCTGCCTGGCCGCCTGATCCTTGAGGACCGGGTTCTTGTAGTTCATGTCGAGATGCTCGTAGGACAGCTGCGGCGCCGAGCCGTAGATCACGCCCTGCGCGGACAGGCCCTTCATGGTGTCGGCCGCGGTGGCGTCCGGCTGGGTGGACGCGACCACCTGGATCTCGCCGTTCTGCAACGCCGTGGCCATGGCCTTCTGGTCGGAGAACTTCCGGACGATGATCTTGTCCGGGCCGCCCTTGGCACCGATCCAGACCGGGTTCTTCTCCAGGGTCACCGTGCCCGCGTTCTCGTCGTCGGCCGTGATCATGTACGGGCCGGAGGCGGGGTCGAGGTCCTTGTTGAAGCCCTTCCAGCCGTTGGTCCAGAAGTCGCCGGCCTTCTTCAGCAGGTTGGGGTCACTGGTCGGGGTGAGCTGCGTGATGTCGGGGATCCCGGTCTGCTTCTCCAGGATGTGGGCCGGCAGCAGCGCCGCACTGTCGAACAGGCCCTTGTAGTCGAGGTAGGGCTGTTTGAAAGTGGTGACGAACGTCGTGTCGTCGACGCACTTGGCATTGTCGATGAGGTCGTAGCCCGCGGTCGCGGCAGGGCTGAAGCCCGGGTTCTTCCCGCTCTGCGCGAGGTAGGCCAGGTAGTAGTCCTTGCAGTTCCATGGAGCCCCGTCGGACCACTTGACACCCGGCTTGAGCTTCCAGGTGACTGTGTAGGGGTTCGTGGAGGTCACGTCCCAGGAGTCCAGCACGTCGGCGTTGCGCAACACCTTGTTGTTGCCGTCCAGCATGTTGGAACCGGCCAGCGCCGCGATGACGACGTAGTAGTTGTACGACGTGTTCGTGTCGGGCGTCTGGTTGTTGTACGCCGAGAAAGCGTCGTCGATGGCCACCGTGACAGGACCTGGCCAGCTCGGTGCGCTGCCCAGCTTGAACGTGCCGGCGTTGGCGTCTTCCGCCTTGCCGACCGCCATGCTCTTGATGTCGGAGCTCGAACCGTTCTGATTCGACCCGCCGTTGTCGCCGCCTCCGCTGCACGCGCTCAGCACGAGCGCGGCAACCGCGGCCGCGGTGACGGCCGAGGCTGCTTTCAATCTCTTCATTTACGTGTGCCCTCCTAGCACTGGACCGCATGGTCCACACCACTCCGGCGTCAGGCCGGAGCTTATGTCACACCGGCCGCACATGTCCGGCGCACTGCCGGTGAACGGTAGAAAGGTGCGCACAAGGAGTCACCTCTATCCGTTGGATTGTGACCAAAGGGTGACTTGCCGCTAACGTGTGGATATACGTTGGTTACTTGCCGCCACGCGTCCAGTTAACGGCAGACCCAAACGGCCCAACCATCGCGGGCCCCGGAGTCACGCCCGATATGCCCGATCCGATCGCCAGGGTGTCCGCCGGCTGGAAGAGCGGGACCACGGTGTGCCGCGACCACAGCTCGGGCTCCACTTCGGACAGTGCCTCGGTGAGGTTCTTCGTGCCGGACAGGGCTTCGTCGATCGTCGGCTGCAGTTCGGAGTCACACAGCGCGGCCGGGTTGGCGGGCACCACGGTGGGCGCGGCGGGCGCCGTCTCCTGACCGGGCCGGCACCCGAAGGTGGAGGCCAGCACGGTCGCGGGGTCACCGCCGACCGGCATGGGCGCGACGGCGATGTCGACCCCGACGTTCCCGGACCCGTCCGACGGCGGAGTGGTGGTCGTGGTCGGCGTGGTGCTGATCGGCATCGCGAGCAGGTTGGAGAACAGGGCCCGTGGCTGCGGGTTGATGGTGCTGACCTGGATACCTGCCGCGATGAGCTCGTTCGCGACTTCCTTGGCGATGCTCGCGTACGGCTCCTGCTGACCGGGTGACGCGATCACCAGGGAGAGTGGTTTGCCGTCCTTGCGCCAAGTGCCCGTGCCGTTGGTGTAGCCCGCGCTCTTGAGCAGCGCCTCGGCGGTCGCCGGATTGGGAGTGGCGACGTTGGCGGGGATCGTCGCGGCGTATCCGGACGCGGACGGCGGCAGCACCTGGGCATCGGCGTGCAGCCCGGCCGACGGGCCCCTGTCCGTGCCGAGGTCGATGAGCTTGTTGCGGTCGATCAGCGCCGCGACCGCGGCGCGCACGTTGTCGTCGGCCAGCGGGCCGTTCGCCGGGCGCAGCAGAAGATCGGCGACTCGCGGTGCGGGCACGGTGTGCAGCTGGACGGTGTTGCCCAGTTCCTGTAGCAACTTCAGCGAATCGCCGTCGGTCCGTGACATCACGAACTGGTCGTTGCCGCTGCGCAGCGCGGCGACCATGCCGGGCTGGTCCGCCCGGCGCAGCACGATCTGGTCCACGGCGGCGGGCTTCTCCCAATACCGCTCGTTGCGCTCCAGGATGATCTCACCGCGCGCGTTGTCGAGCTGTTTGATCGAGAACGGGCCGCCGTAGGCGGGGAAGCTGCCCTGCAGCGCGCCCTGCCAGCCGCCGGGCGCGTCCTTCAGCAGGTGCTGGGGCAGCAGGTCGGAGAACAGCGTGCGCCAGCCGGGATAGGGCTTGCCGAACGTGACCTGAACGCCCTTGCCCCCTTCGCTGGGCTGGATGTTGGAGATCAGCCGGTAGCCGGCGGGCTCGACGACGCCGGGCTGGTCACGCATGGCGTCGGCGAGGTACACGAAGTCCTCGACCGCGATCGGCGCCCCGTCCGACCACGACGCGTCCTGGCGGATCTCGTAGGTCACCGTGAACGGGTTCTGCGACGTCACCTGAGCCGAGCGCATCAGCGTCGTGTCGAGCTGGTACTGCCCGTCGTCGGACTGCCGGAACACCGAGGGCAGCAGCAGCTGCGACAGCGCCGTGGTGATCGTGGACTGGTCGCCGAGGTTGTGCGGGTTGTACCCGCCCGTGATGTCGTCCAACCCGATCACGATCTGTGACGGGCTGGGCGTCGCGGACGTCGTGGACTGCGCGACCGGCGAGGTCACGATCGGCGGCGGTGGCGTGGACGTGCAGGCAGCCAACAGCGCCACGAGCACCAGGATCAGTGCCGCCGCTCTGCCTGTCCGCACACTGCCTCCCCTGGCGATGAGCCCACGATGCTGCCACAAGGCCGGTAGCCGTGGTACCGAGATTGCCAGACCGGCCTGTATGGGCCTTCACCGGATCAGGTACCGCCGAAAGGTTGACGTTCCCGGCCCGATCGTGGTTCCTCGTTAGGGGGCCAGGATCACTTCTGCAGGCTCTTGGCGCGCGAACGCTCCTTGGCGCGCTGGCTGATGTCGAGAGTCACCTTGCGGACGCGGACCACGTCGGGCGCGACCTCGACGCACTCGTCGACGGCGCAGAACTCCAGCGCCTCCTCCAGGCCCAGCTTGCGCGGCCGGGCCAAGCGCTCCAGCTCGTCACCGGTGGAGGAGCGCATGTTGGTGAGCTTCTTCTCCTTGGTGATGTTGATGTCGAGGTCCTCGGCGCGCGGGTTCTCCCCGACGACCATGCCCTCGTACACCTCGGCGCCCGGCTCCACGAAGAACGTGCCCCGGTCGGCGAGCTGGATCATCGCGTACGCCGTGATGGGACCGGATCGGTCGGCGACCAGGGAACCGCTGTGCCGCGTGCGGATCTCCCCTGCCCACGGGAAGTAGCCCTCGAACACGTGGTTGGCGATACCCGTGCCGCGCGTCTCGGTGAGGAAGTCGGTGCGGAAGCCGATCAGGCCACGCGCGGGCAGCACGTACTCCATCCGGATCCGGCCGCTGCCGTTGCCGCCCATGTGCTCCATGCGGCCCTTGCGGGCGGCCATCAGCTGCGTGATCGAGCCGAGGTGCTCCTCGGGCGAGTCGATGGTCAGCCGCTCGAACGGCTCGTGCAGCTTGCCGTCGATGGTCCGGGTGACGACCTGCGGCTTGCCGACGGTCAGCTCGAAGCCCTCGCGGCGCATCTGCTCGACCAGGATGGCCAGCGCCAGCTCGCCACGGCCCTGAACCTCCCACGTGTCGGGGCGCTCGGTGGGCAGCACCTTGATGCTCACGTTGCCGACCAGCTCGGAGTCCAGGCGCGCCTTGACCAGGCGGGCGGTGACCTTGTCGCCGCCGTTGCGGCCGGCCAGCGGCGAGGTGTTCACGCCGATTGTCATCGAGATCGCGGGCTCGTCGACGGTGATCCGCGGCAGCGCCCCTGGGTTCTCCGGGTCGGCGAGTGTGTCGCCGATGGTGATGTCCGGGATGCCCGCGATGGCGACGAGATCACCGGCCGAGGCCTCCTGCGCGGGCACGCGCTCGAGCGCCTCGGTGATGAGCAGTTCGGAGATCCGCACGTTCTGCGTGGTGCCGTCGGCGCGCATCCACGCGACGGTCTGGCCCTTGCGCAGCTTGCCGGCGTGCACGCGGATGAGCGCGATCCGGCCGAGGAAGTTGGAGGCGTCGAGGTTGGTGACCAGCGCGCGCAGCGGACCGTCCACATCGGCCACTGGCGGCGGCACGTGGCGCAGCAGGGTCTCGAAGAGCGGGTCGAGGTTCTCGCTGTCCGGCAGCCCACCGTCGGCGGGCCGCTCCAGGCTCGCGCGACCGGCGCGGGCGGAGGCGTAGACCACCGGCAGATCGAGCACCGCGTCCAGGTCGGCGTCCTCGATGTCGCCAGCGAGGTCCAGCAGCAGGTCGTGGGTCTCCTCGACGACCTCGGCGATGCGGGCGTCGGGGCGGTCGACCTTGTTGACCACGAGCACGACCGGCAGCCCGGCTTCGAGCGTCTTGCGCAGCACGAAGCGGGTCTGCGGGAGCGGGCCCTCGCTGGCGTCGACGAGCAGCACGACGCCGTCGACCATCGCAAGGCCGCGCTCGACCTCGCCGCCGAAGTCGGCGTGACCGGGGGTGTCGATGACGTTGATGACCACCGGCCCGTCGTCCGTCTGGCGGCGGATCGCGGTGTTCTTCGCGAGGATGGTGATGCCCTTCTCGCGCTCGAGCTCGCCGGAGTCCATCACGCGGTCGACGACCTCCGCGCGCTCGGCGAAGGCGCCGGACTGGCGCAGCATCGCGTCGACGAGGGTGGTCTTGCCGTGGTCCACGTGTGCCACGATGGCGACATTGCGGAGGTCCGTCCGGACCTTCTCGGCGGTTGCAGCGGGCACGCGTGGGCTCCTGATAGTCAGAGGCGAAAGGGAGACCGGGCCGACTTTGGCCATGGTCGATCACGTCCAGGATACCGTTGCCCTCCATGTGACCAGGGCCACGTAGTAGGATCCGTTTCGTGCGCAGCTTCACCGGACTGTGGTGGCCGCCTTCCGGCGGCCGAGTCGAAGCTGTGCGCTGACAGCACCAGGGCCGCCCGCGGGCGGCCCTTTTCGTGTCCTCCCCGGGTGGCGTTCGCACCATCGAGGAGACACCGATGAGACTCTCGGGCATCACCCCGTCCGGCCACACGCAGCTCGGCAACTATCTGGGCGCGGTCCGGCGCTGGGCCGCCGACGGCGGTGCCGACGATCTGTATTTCATCGCGGATCTGCACGCCATGACTACCACGCACAATCCCGGCACGTTGCGTTCGCTGTCCCACGAGACGCTGGCGGTGCTGGTGGCGAGCGGAATCCCGCCGGAACGCGTTTTCGTGCAGTCCGATCTCGCGCGCGAGCTGGGCGCCCTGACCTGGGTGCTGGAGTGCACGTGCAGTTACGGCGAGGCCGCGCGCATGATCCAGTTCAAGGAGAAGGCGGGTGGGCAGGCCGGGGTGCGGCTGAGCCTGCTCACGTACCCGGTGCTGATGGCCGCGGACATCCTGCTGCAGGGCGCGTCGGAGGTGCCGGTCGGCGAGGACCAGCGCCAGCATGTCGAGCTGGCGAGGGCACTCGCTCGGCGTTTCAACTCCACCTACGGCGAGGTGTTCACGGTGCCGGCGGCGGTGCTGCCACCGGCCGGTGCGCGCGTGCGCGACCTCGCCGAGCCGACGCGGAAGATGTCGAAGTCCACACGCGACTCGGCGGGCGTGGTGTTCGTCCTGGACGAGCCGGACCTCGTGCGGCGCAAGATCCGCCGCGCGGTCACCGACGCCCACTCGACACCCGCGTACTCCCCGGAGGACCGGCCCGGCGTGTCGAACCTGCTCGAGATCCTGTCGGCGTGCACGGGCGTCCCGCCGGCCGAGGTGGCCGCCGAGCACCGGACCTACGGCGCGCTGAAGGAGGCCGTCGCCGACGGCGTTGTCGAGATGCTGCGGCCCATCCGCGAGCGCACCCTGCAGCTGCTCGCCGACCGGGCCGAGCTCGACCGCATCCGCAAGGCAGGCGCGACCCGCGCCGCCGAACGCGGCGAACATCGGCTCCAGGCCGCCCTGCGGCTCATCGGCGCAGACTGACCCACCGCACTCCGGCACGGGCCTCAGTGTCCACCGAGGAGGCCGCGCAGATGTGGCAATAGCTCGAGGTCGGCGGGCAACCACTCGACCGTGTCGAGGGCGTGCCCGTCGATCCAGCGAAGTGCCTTGTGCTCCAACGGTTTCGGCTCCGCGGCCGGCTCGGTGAGCCGGCCCGCGTACACCTTCAGCACCAGGCCCGCCCGCAGCGTGATCGTCGGGCCGACGCGCGCGCCGACCCGGATCTCGACCCCGAGTTCCTCCACGCACTCGCGCCGCAGCGCCGCGCGCTCGGTCTCCCCGTGCTCCACGCGACCGCCGGGCAGCTCCCACAGCCCCGCCACATCCCGGGGATAGGCGCGTTGCTGGGCGAGCAGGGCAGCGCCCCGCACGATGGCGGCTCCGACGATCACCCGCGTGCTCACGAAGCGAAGACGTTACCGGCATGGCGCCAGGTCACCCGGACGTGGGGATGACTGCACGCAGGTCGTCAGCGGGAGCCGTTGCCGGTGCCGGCCCGGCGCCAGGTCACCTGGAAGCGCGCCCCGCCCTCCGGGGACTCGCCGACGGTGACCCGACCACCGCGCCGCCGCACCGCCTCCGCGACCATCGCGAGACCCAGCCCTGCGCCGCCCGAAGATCGCGACCGGTCGTCAGCGACCCGGTAGAACCGGTCGAACACGCGCTGCCGGTGCTCCGGTGGGACACCGGGACCGTCGTCGTCGACGACGACCCGCACGCTGGTGTGCCCGGCCAGCACCGACACCGTGACCCCCGCGCGGGCATAGCGGCACGCGTTGCGCAGCAGGTTGTTCAGCACCAGCTCGACCTCCGACGGCGCGGCGTGCGCCCACGCCTGCCCGACCACGCCGGTAACCCGCGCGGCGGGCGCGTCGCCTGGCAGCCGGGCGACCGCCGCGCGCGCCTCGGTGACCAGTTCGACGGGTTCGGCCGGCGGCAACTCGCCCGCGTCGGACCGCGAGAGCGTGAGCAGGCCGTCCAGCAGCGCGGAGAGCCGTTCGGCCTCGGCGAGGATGTCGGCGAGGGTTTCCTGCGCCAGCTCGGGATCCGGGTTCGCGACGGCGACCTCGGCCTGCACCCGGATCGACGCGACGGGCGAGCGCAGCTCGTGCGCGGCGTCGCCGGTGAAGCGCCGCAGCCGCCGGCTCGCCTCCTCCTGCCGGTCCAGCAGCCCGTTGAAATCGGCCGCGAGCGAGCGCAGCTCGTCGTCGGCCTCCGGGATCGGCAACCGCTGGCCCGGCGGCAGGGCGCGCACCGACCGGCGCATCCGCCCGACGGGCCGAAGCGCCATCCGCACGATCAGCCACGTCGCGACGGCCCCCAGCACGGCGCCGATCGACGCGGCCCACAGCAGCCAGTGCGATCCCGTGCGCACCGACGTCTCCAGCCCAACGAGGCCCGTGCCCACGACGACGAGCCGGAGCACGCCGTCGGGCGCGGTCACCACCGACGCCCGCCATCGTTCGCTGATCGGGTCGCCCGTGCTCACCGCCTCGCCTGCCTTGAGCGCCCGGATCTGGGCCGGCCCG
>DASZUO010000050.1:0-82202 GCA_035547575.1 Amycolatopsis sp.
GAGTGGGTGGGGTTGCCGGTGTCGTCCTTGACCCACAGCCGCTTCAGGCCCAGGGCCTTCGCGAGCCGGTCCGCACGCACCAGCCTGGTACAGCCGGGCTCGGTGTTCGGGATCTCCTCGACGTTCGAGGGCACCGGCAGGAGCTTCTTGTAGCGCCAGATGTTCCGCGGCCCGGACTCGATGTCCTCGCGGCGCACGCGGCCGAAATCGTAGGCGACCTCGAGCGGCGAGAAGTCCTCGGCGGACACGAACTCGGGAGCCAGGGGCTGGCGGTGCCCCTCTTCCTTCGACACGAGCTCGACGGCCGGGCCGAGGTCGACGGAGTGCTGGGTGAGGGCTGCAGTCATCGCGAGGTTCCTTTCCTCATCTGTCCCGCTGACGGCGGGCCGGAATTGGCACCGTGGTCGTCAGCTACCTCGCGGAATCGAGATGACAGGCCAACGCCGGTTGCCGGGGCTTCAACGGGCCGTTCCCTCTGCCCCTCTGGATGAGCGGTATTCAATTGTGGAGCGTGCCTGTGGCAACGCGTCCTTAACAAGATACGTCATCACGATCGGCCCCCGCCATGCGCGTGCGGGGTTCGTCACCGTGGCAGGATCGAGACGTGACCACGCCAGCAACCACCACCTCGCCGCTGCATCTCGTTCTCGGCGAGGAGGAACTGCTCGTCGAGCGCGCGGTCCGCGCCGCGCTGGACTCCGCCCGGCTGGTGGACCCGGCCGCTGACCTCACGAGGGTGCGGGTGTCCGACCTCACACCGCCCGCGCTGGCCGAGCTGGTCAGCCCATCCCTGTTCAGCGAGGGGCGCGTCGTCGTGCTCGAAGCCGCGCAGGACATCTCGCAGGAGCTCGCCGACGCGGTGATGTCCTACGTCCAGCAGCCCGCCGACGGCGTGGTGCTGGTCGTCGTGCATACCGGTGGCGGGCGCAGCAAGGCCGCGAAAGCGCTGCCGGCCGCTCTGCGCAAGGCGGGCGCCCAGATCACCGAATGCCCCAAGATCACCAAGCCGGGGGACCGGGAGGCGTTCGTGCGCAACGAGGTTCGCCAGGCCGGTGGGCGCATCGACGCGATCGCCGTCGCCGCGATGATCGACGCGGTCGGCTCGGATCTGCGCGAGCTGGCGTCCGCCGCGGCCCAGCTGGTGGCCGACGCCGGCGGGACAGTCGACGAGGAGGCCGTGCACCGCTACCACCGCGGCCGCGCCGACGTGACGGGCTTCGCGGTGGCGGAGAAAGCAGTGTCGGGCGACCGGTCGGCGGCACTGGAGTCGCTGCGGTGGGCGGAGCAGATCGGCGTACCGCACGTGCTGATCGCCGACGCCCTCGCGGACGCGGTCCGGACGATCGCTCGCGTGTCGGCCGCGGGGCGCGGCAACCCGAACCAGATGGCGGGCGAGCTGGGCATGCCGCCATGGAAGATCAGGAAAGCGCAGGGCCAGTCGCGGGGCTGGGCAGCGGCGGGCCTCGCCGACGCGATGGGGATAGTCGCGAGGGTGAATGCCGAGGTGAAGGGTGCCGCGGCGGACCCGGCGTACGCGCTGGAGCGCGCGGTCCTTGATCTTGCTGATGCCCGGGACAGGCGCTGATGGGGATCGGGTGCCAGGGTGAATGCTGACGCGGTCCTTGATCTTGCCGATGCGCGGGATAGGCGCTGATCATCGCTGGGGCGCGCGGGGTGCATGCTGGCGCGCGCGGTCCTTGATCTTGCCGATGGCCGGGACAGGCGCTGATCACGGCTGGGTGTGAGGGTGAGTGCTGGCGCGCGCCACCCAAGGCATTCGGGCCGGGATGCCCCGGGAGGCGAAGGTCGTCGCGGCGGACTCGGCCTGCGGGCACGCGGAGCGGTGCTTGATCTTGCCAACGTCCGAGAGGGACCTGACCAGGGCTTTCGGGTGCCCGGGAATGCCGAGCGGGGTGCCCGATAAAGCCGAGCGCGGTGCCCGAGAATGGCGAGCGGGGTGCCCGAGAATGCCGAGCGGGTGCCCGAGAAAGCGGATGTCGCCGCGGCTGCGGCGTCCTCGCGGCGGGGCCGGTGGTGGGGCGGCTCGACCTGACGAGCCGCGAGACCACGTGTGGGGCGGGCGTTCGCCACAGAATTCGCCACGGGAATCGCCACCGAAAAGTACAGGTCAGCGGTGTCGCCACGGCTCATCGGCCTGCTTGGCGGACGGTGCCGGACAGGGAAATGCCCGCCCCTCGAGAGTGGGGCGGGCACCTCGAGCGATCAGGAAAACGCGGCTCAGAGCTCGTTCGCGCGCCTGGCCATCGCCGACTTCTTGTTCGCCGCCTGGTTGGCGTGGATGACGCCCTTGCTGGCGGCCTTGTCGAGCTTCTTGGCGGCCTCGCGCTGCAGCTCGATGGCCTTGTCCTTGTCGCCGGCCTCCGCGGCCTCGCGGAACTTGCGGATCGCGGTCTTGACCGCGGACTTCACCGACTGGTTGCGCTGCCGCGCCTTCTCGTTGGTCTTGATGCGCTTGATCTGGGACTTGATGTTGGCCACGCGGGCGCTCCTTCGAGTGGTGTCCGGGTTCGTCGCCGCGTTCTGGTGGCCCCGGAAACGTCCGGGCTTCCTCCCTGGCGGAATGCCACACGGCAACGGTCGACAACACTACCAGTGACCACTGGTCGGCCCGCGCGGTGCCCAGGGTTGCGCGCGCCTCCGCAGTGGACGTGCTCGCCGGTATTGCCCCGATTGCCGCATCATGATGCGCTGAGGTAGGGAGGTAGTCATGCAGGTGTTGAGCAGCCGGGTCCTGGTACGGCCCACCGACCTGGCGAAGTCGACCGCGTTCTACCGGGACGTCCTCGGCCTGGCGATCTACCGGACCTTCCCCGGCGGCACCGTCTTCTTCCTCGGACAGGGCTTCCTCGAGGTCGCGGGCACCAGCGACGGCGGCGCCCCCGGCACGCTCGAACTGTGGATGCAGGTGCGTGACATCGAAGCGGCCGTCAAGGAACTCGCGGCGCGCGGCGTCACCCCGCACCGCGGGCCGCGCAAGGAACCGTGGGGGTTGTGGGAGGCGTGGATCTCGGACCCGGACGGCGTGCGGATCGTGCTGGTGGAGATTCCGGCCGACCACCCGTTGCGCACCGACGTCCGGGCGAACTAAGCGCGTATCGCGCGTAGTTGAGCGGCTGTCGCGCCGAACCCGGGCGGCTCCCAGGTCCACGTTTGGAGATCGGTGAACCCGGCGGCGCTGACCTCGGCGGCGAGCGCGTGCCGGGGCACCGGCAGCGCCTTCTCGTGCGCGGACAGCACCAGTCGCCCGCCGGGGCGCAACACGCGGCACAGTTCCGCGAAGCCGGCGGCCCGGTCGTCCCACAGGTCCACGTTGTTCACCGACAGCACGACGTCCACCGACTCGTCGTCCTGCCCGGTCCGCGCGGCCGAACCCGCCCGCAGGATCGCGCCCGGGCAGCGCGCACGGCACAGCGCGAGCATCTCCTCCGACGGGTCCACCCCGATCACCTGGCCGGCCCGCTCCGCCGCGGCCGCCAGCCCGACCCCGGGCCCGGGGCCGACGACGAGCACGGTCTCGCCGGAGGTGAGCCTCGCCACGTCCACCACTCGCCGTTCGGTCGCGGCGTTGCCGTACGCCATGGCCGCGGCGCCGATCCTGCCCAGGAAACCGCGCGGATGACCGAAAGCCCGGTCCAGCACCTGGGTTAGTGCGGTACTCATGACTCCAGATCAGCACGGCCACCGCGCACCGGCATCGGGGATGACCCGGAAATAACCACTGACCGGGCATGGGACACTGGAGGGGCACCCACGCCGATCGCAAGGAACCGAGTGAGCACGTTCGCCGACACCACGTTCACGCCGCCGGAGCTGATCCGGAACTTCTGCATCATCGCCCACATCGACCACGGCAAGTCCACCCTGGCCGACCGGATGCTGCAGCTCACCGGCGTGGTCGAGGAGCGGGCCATGCGCGCGCAGTACCTCGACCGGATGGACATCGAGCGCGAGCGCGGCATCACCATCAAGGCCCAGAACGTGCGCCTGCCCTGGCAGGCCGATGGGCAGGACCACGTGTTGCACCTGATCGACACCCCGGGCCATGTCGACTTCACCTACGAGGTCTCCCGCGCGCTGGAGGCGTGCGAGGGCGCGATCCTGCTGGTCGACGCGGCGCAGGGCATCGAGGCGCAGACGCTGGCCAACCTCTACCTGGCGCTGGACAAGGACCTGCACATCATCCCGGTGCTCAACAAGATCGACCTGCCAGCGGCCGATCCGGACAAGTACGCGGCGGAACTCGCGCACATCATCGGCTGCGAACCGGATGACGTGCTACGCGTGTCCGCCAAGACCGGGCAGGGCGTCAAGGAGTTGCTCGACGAGGTGATCCGCCAGGTGCCGCCGCCCGTGGGCAACCCGGACGCGCCGGCCCGCGCGATGATCTTCGACTCGGTGTACGACACCTACCGCGGCGTGGTCACCTACATCCGGGTGGTCGACGGCAGGATCACCCCGCGCGAGCGCATCCGGATGATGTCCACCGGCGCCACGCACGAACTGCTCGAGGTCGGCATCATCTCGCCCGAGCCGAAGGTGAGTGTGGGCCTCGGTGTCGGCGAGGTGGGCTACCTGATCACCGGCGTGAAGGACGTGCGGCAGTCGCGTGTCGGTGACACCGTGACGAGCGAGCGCAAGGGCGCCACCGAACCACTCACGGGGTATCGCGAACCCAAGCCGATGGTCTACTCGGGACTGTACCCGGTGGACGGTTCGGACTACCCGGAACTGCGTGAGGCCCTGGAAAAGCTGCAGCTGAACGACGCCGCGCTGACGTTCGAGCCGGAGACGTCGGTGGCGCTGGGCTTCGGTTTCCGTTGTGGTTTCCTCGGTCTGCTGCACCTGGAGATCACCCGCGACCGGCTCGAGCGTGAGTTCGGGCTGGATCTGATCTCCACCGCGCCGAACGTGGTGTACCGCGTGGTGCTGGAGGACGGCAGCGAGCACACCGTCACCAACCCGTCGGACTGGCCGACCGGGTTCAAGATCGCCGAGGTGCACGAGCCGCTGTCGAAGGTGACGGTGATCGCGCCGTCGGAGTTCATCGGCGCGATCATGGAGCTGTGCCAGAGCAAGCGCGGCCAGTTGCTTGGCATGGACTACCTGTCCGAGGAGCGCGTGGAACTGCGGTATCACCTGCCGCTCGCGGAGATCATCTTCGACTTCTTCGACTCGCTGAAGTCCCGGACGCGCGGATACGCCTCGTTGGACTACGAGGAGGCCGGCGACCAGATCGCCGATCTGGTGAAGGTCGACATCCTGCTGCAGGGCGAGCCTGTGGACGCGTTCTCCGCGATCGTGCACAAGGACGCCGCGTTCTCCTACGGCAACAAGATGGCCACCCGGCTGCGGGAACTGATTCCGCGGCAGCAGTTCGAGGTGCCGATCCAGGCGGCCGTCGGCTCGCGGATCATCGCGCGCGAGACGATCCGCGCCATCCGCAAGGACGTGCTCGCCAAGTGCTACGGCGGCGACATCTCGCGGAAGCGGAAGCTGCTGGAGAAGCAGAAGGAAGGCAAGAAGCGGATGAAGACCGTGGGCCGCGTCGAGGTTCCGCAGGAGGCCTTCGTCGCCGCCCTGTCCACTTCGGAGCCCAGCGACAAGGGCGGCAAGGGCAAGAAGTAGCCTGGCGGACGAGGCACCTCACCCGTTGCCGGTGATGCGGGCGGCTTCGACGAAGACGCAGCACCGGCGTTCCGCGGCCATGACCCGGTCGTACTCCGCCCAGTCGTCGTGGGTGCCGGTCGCCGCCTTGAACACGTCGCGCAGCAGGGTCGGCAGGTCGCCGGAGAAACCAGGGTCCGGGTCGTCCGGACCGATCAGCCGGGCCGGGCCCTGCACGGACACCCAGTTCCAGCCGCGGCGGAACACGATCGTCGCGTGCCCGCGGGCGCGGAGCAGGTCGAGCTTGCGCGTGCCGCCGCGGGCGACGAAACCGACGCTCGCCTTGCCGGTCACCGGGTCGTCGATGATCCCGGCGTTGACGACGGACGCCTGCACGGTGGCGTCCGGCCGCGCGATCGCGACGGTGGCCAGGCCGTGCTCGGCGACGGAGAGTTCGCGGACGAGATCGAGATCTGCCATGCCACCACGCTATCGCCGCGTGCGGCGCCGGAACAGGACCCCGGCCATCGGCGCGGTCACGGCGAGAATGCCGGCCCACCACGCCAGCGCGAGCCAGGCCGAGGAGCCCACCGGCAGGTCGAGCAGCAGCGCGCGGACACTGTCGACGACGGGCGTGACGGGCTGGTGCTCGCAGAACTGCCGCAACCCGTTCACCATCGTCTCCGGTGGGACGAACGCGCTCGACAGGTACGGCACGAACACCAGCACCATGCCCAGCCCGCCCGCTCCTTCGACGCTTTTCGCCAGCAGCCCGAGGATCGCGGCGAGCCACGAGATCGCGATCATGAACAGCAGCAGGATGCCGAGCGCGGCCAGCCACCCGAGTACGCCGGCCACCGGCCGGAACCCGATCCCGAGCCCCACGGCGATCATCACCAGCATCGACAGCAGGTTCCGCGCGACGGCACCGGCGACGTGCCCGGTGAGGACGGCGACGGCGGACATCGGCATCGAGCGGAACCGCTCGACCACGCCCTCGGTCATGTCCTGCGCGACGCCGACCACCGTGGCCGTCGAGTTGAAGGTGATCGAGATGGCGATGATCCCGGCGACGACATAGTCGATGTAGCTCGTAGAGCCTGTGTCGATCGCGCCGCCGAAGACGAACCGGAACATCAGCATGAGCGCGACCGGCAGGAAGACCGCGGTCATCGCCTGGTCGGGGTTGCGCAGGATGTGGCGGACGGTGCGCCCGCTGAGCACGAGCGAGTCGGTGGCGATCATCGGAGGCCTCCCGTCAGGGTCAGGAACACGTCGTCCAGGGTCGGTTTGGCGAGCGCGATGCCCGCGACGTCGATCGCTGCCTCGTCGAGCCGGTCGAGGACCTGCTTGATGTCCTTGGCGCCCTCGACCGGCACGCTGATGCCACGGCCCGCCGCCACGCCGTCCACCACGCGCTGGGCTCGCCGCACGACCTCCGGCCCGGCGAAGGCGAGTTCGAGTCGCTCGCTGCCAACGGCCTGCTTGAGCTCGTCGGCCGTGCCTTCCGCGACGATCCGCCCGTCGCTGATCACGGCGACACGGTCGGCGAGCTGGTCGGCCTCGTCGAGGTACTGGGTGGTCAGCAGGATGCTGGTGCCGTCGGCGAGCAGGCCGCGCACGACGTCCCACACCTCGCTGCGGCCGCGCGGGTCCAGCCCGGTCGTCGGCTCGTCGAGGAACAGCACGGGCGGCGACGTGACGAGGCTGATCGACAGGTCGAGCCGCCGTTTCATGCCGCCCGAGTAGGTCTTCACCGGGCGGGAGGCCGCCTCGGTCAGGTCGAAACGCTCCAGCAGCTCGCCCGCGCGCCGCCGGGCCGCCTTGGTGCCGAGACCGAACAGGCGGCCCATCATGACCAGGTTCTCGTGCCCGGTGAGCACCGCGTCCAGCGCGACCTGCTGCCCGGTCAGCCCGATGACGCGGCGCACGCGCGCGGCGTCCCGGATCACGTCGTGACCGCCGATCCTGACGTCGCCGCCGTCGGGTCTGAGCAGCGTCGCCATGATCCGGACGGCGGTCGTCTTACCCGCCCCGTTGGGGCCGAGCAGTGCGAGCATCCGGCCACGCGGCACGTGCAGGTCGACGCCGTCGAGCACGGGCCGGCCGCCGAACGCCTTGCGCAGCCCTTCGACTTCGATCATCGCTCCTCCAGAAACTGTGTATCTGGCACACTAATTGGTGTAAGTGATACACAGTTACGGGAGGTGTGTCAATGTGGTGGACGTGGACACCGAACGCACGCTGGAACTGCTGTGGGGTACCGGGCAGCGGCCCCGGCGCGGGCCGAAACCGGCGCTGAGCGTGGCGAAGCTCGCGGAGGTGGCGATCGGCATCGCCGACGCCGAGGGCCTGGACGCGGTGTCGATGCAACGTGTGGCGGGCGCGCTGGGCTACACCACGATGTCGCTCTACCGGTACGTCCCGGCCAAGGAGCAGCTCATCGAGGTGATGGCCGACCGGGCAGCCGGTGCGCCGCCCGAACCCGGGACGGGGGACTGGCGCAGCGAGGTCGAGCGGTGGGTCCGCGAGATGTGGGCGATCTACGCGGCTCATCCGTGGCTGCTGCACGTGAAGCTCAGCGGGCCGCCGATGGGCCCGGGCCAGCTGGCCTGGTTCGATGCGGGACTGCGTGCCCTGAGCGGGAGCGGCTTGCCCGGCGACGAGATGGTCATGGCATTCCTGTTCCTCAACGGTGCGGTGCGGGAACTGGCCCGGGTCATCGGGGACATCGCGCGGGCACGGCAGCGTGCCGGAGTCACCGATGCGCAGGCCGAAGCCGGTTACGCGAAGGTGCTGCGCGACCACGCGGACGCGGAGCGGTTCCCGACACTCGCGCGGGTGGTCGCGGAAGGTGTATTCGATCCGGCGCCGGCGGAAGGGATGATCCCGGATCTGGAGTTCGGGCTGCGGCGGCTGATGGACGGACTGCAAGCGTATGCCCGCTCCCGTGGTTGAGTGAGGCATGTTCGAGAACTTGCGCTTCCCGGTCCTCGTCGCGCCGATGGCGGGCGGGCCCACCACGCCCGAACTCGTCGCGGCGGTGGCCGAGGCCGGCGGTTCGGGCTTCCTCGCGGCGGGTTACCTCACCGCGGATGCGCTCGCGGAGCGGATCACGCGCACCCGGGAGCTGACGGCCGCGCCGTTCGGTGTCAGCCTCTTCGTGCCCGGCAGCGAGTCCACTGTGGACCTCAGCGACTACGTGCGGCGCGTCGGGGCCGAGGCGCGCAGGTACGGCGTCGATCCCGGTGTGCCCCGCTGGGAGGATGACGATTATCCGGCGAAGCTGGAACTCGTTGTGCGGGAACGGATTCCGGTCGTGTCGTGCACCTTCGGACTGCCCTCGCCCGAGGACGTCGCGCGGCTGCACGGGGCGGGCAGCCGGGTCGTGGTCACCGTGACGAACCCCGATGAGGCGCAGCGCGCGGCTGCGATCGGTGCGGACGGGTTGTGCGTGCAGGGATTCGAGGCGGGCGCGCACCGCGGGTTGTTCGCCGACGACCCGGCCGATCCGGCCGGTGGCGGGACTTACGGGCTGCTCGCCCTGTTGCGGCTGGTGTCGTCACGGGTGGACCTGCCCTTGATCGCGACCGGCGGACTCGTGCACGGGGCCGATGTGGCCGCGGTGCTGGCCGCCGGTGCCGTCGCCGCGCAACTGGGCACCGCGTTCCTGCGCGCCGACGAGGCGGGCACGCAACCCGCGCACCAGCGGGCGCTGGCCGAGGGCGGGCGGCCGACGGCGTTCACCCGTGCGTTCAGCGGACGTCCGGCGCGCGGCATCGTCAACCGGTTCCTGACCGAGCACTCGGCCGCGGCGCCCTCGGCGTACCCGCAGGTGCACCACCTGACCCGGCCGGTCCGCGCCGCCGCGGGCAAGGCGGGCGACGCCGAAGGGCTGAACCTCTGGGCCGGGCAGACGTACCCGCTCGCGACGGCGGGGGCCGCGGCGGAGATCGTCGGACGACTCATGGAGGAGGCGCGCGCGGCGCTGCGGAACGCATCGCGCCTGATCACCCCATAGGTGGAGAAACGGTGCGCCCGCACAGGCGCACCTGGCAAGCTCCGAGCATGTACAGGAAAGCCGTTGCCGTGGCGGCGATCGCGTTCGCCGTCATCGTCTCCGGGCCGGTGGCGCAGGCCGAACCGGCGCACGGGATCAGCGCGTTCACCCAGGACGGCCGGTTCGTCGCCCCCGAGGGCGTCTCCTCGGTGTTCGTCGGGCTGTGGGGTGCCGGCGGTGGCGGCGGGACGGGCAATGCGCCCGACGTCGGCGGTAACGGCGGGGGTGGTGGAGGCGGGGGCGCCGCGTGGTGCGCGGTGACGCTCACGCCGCAGACCGAGTACCTGGTCACCGTCGGGATCGGCGGCCTCGCGGGCGTCGCCGGCCAGCACGACGGCAGTGGCGCGTCCGGCACCGACTCCAGCCTGGGGCTGACCGGTTCTCCCGCGCTGGTGGTGGCGCACGGCGGTCAGAACGGATTCGGCGCGACGCCGGACGGGCGCAACGGGTCCGCGGGCCGCGGCGGTACGGGGGAGTGCCGGGAGGCCGGCGGCGTCACCGGGCCCGGTGCGGGCGGTAACGGCGATCGCGGCGGTGTCGCGGGCGAGGTACCCGTGGCGCCGCCTTCGGGTACCGGCTCGGGCGGCGACGCCACCCGGCCGGGTGCGGCCGGGTACGTGCTGATCTGGTGGTGACTCAGCCCGCCGCGGCGTGCGCCGGGGCCGGGGTGGCGCTGGGCGTGCGGCTGGCGCTCGCGGCGAAGTAGGTCAGCAGCTCGGCCAGCCCGGCCGGGTCGTCGAGCTGCGGGCAGTGCCCCCAGTCGTCCCGGACGTGCAGCCTGCTGTTCGGCACGAGGGCATGTAGCCGCCGCCCGGCGGCTGCGCTGACCAGCTTGTCCTTGCCGCACGCGACGATCAGCAGCGGCACCTCGATCTGGCCGACACCCTCGTACGCCTCGGCGAGCTCGTCCACCAGCTGCCGGGCCTGCTGCAGTCGCGCGGTGCTCGACCGGTAGTCGTGGAACAGGCTGGTGAACCGCTGCACATGCTCGGCGGCGGCCAGCGCACGGTCGGCGTAGAGCAGCCGGGGCACGACATAGTGCGCGATCTGCCGCACGAGGAAACCGGGCACCGGCAACGGCAGTGACGCCGCCAGCCGCAATGGCAGCGGGTACATCCCGACGGTGCGCACGAGCCACGAGTCCACAAAGCCCGGTGCGGCGATGGAAATCACCCCCGCGAGCGGATGCCGCGCGGTGTAGGCGGCGCGCAGGCTCATCGTGCCGCCGAGCGAGTCGCCCGCCAGCACCACCTCGCCGTAGCGGGTCTGTTCCTTGAGGACCGCGTCGACGAACAGGTCCAGCTGCGGCAGTATCGCGCCCGTCCGCAACGCGTCCGCGTCACCGAAGCCCGGCAGGTCGACCGCTATGGCCGGAATGCCCGCCTCGGCGAGCAGGGTGAGCACGGGGCGCCACGTGTCGGCGCTGTCGCAGTAACCATGCAGCAGGACGAATCTGGCCTTGCGCCGGGAACCCCGCCGCGAACCCACTTCCAGCACACGGGTACGCACGCCGGCATAGCTCCGGTAGCCGACCCGGACCGGGTCCGGGTCGGCTGGTTTAGAGCCCGGCTGCTCGAGCTGCTCCCGCCGCATTGCGGTCATATACCCACTTTAGCGAGGAAATCTCGGGTTACCGCACTGAGCTGTTGATCACAAACCCGTCTCGGCGTGATGTCGGAGCAGTGTTTGCGCAGGTCAGGGCGAAACCACGGGATTAGCGAGTGAAAACGATTTTCCCGGCGGTGTTGCCGTTGAGCATGTCCCCGAAGCCCTTCGCGGCCTCCGGCATCGGAAGTTCGGCGCCGATCTGCGGTTTGATGCCCGCGAGGTGCACATAGTCGAGCAGGCTCGCGAGCTCGTCGCGCGTGCCCATGGTGGAACCTGCGATACGCAATTGCAGGAAGAACACGCGCTGCAGGTCCGCGCTCGGGTCCGGGCCACTCGTCGCCCCGGACACCACCACGATCCCGCCGGGCTTGAGCGACTTGACCGAATGCGACCACGTGGCCTTGCCCACGGTCTCGAACACGGCGTCGACCCGCTCGGGCAGCCGCGCGCCGTTCTCGAACGTCTGGTGCGCCCCCAGCTGCCCGGCCAGAGCGCGCTTCTCCTCGGTACGGCCGGTCACCCACACGCGGAGCCCGGCGGCGCGGCCGAGCTGGATCAGCGCCGTCGAGACCCCGCCGGAGGCGCCCTGCACCAGCATCGTCTGGCCGGGGCGCAGGCCCGACTTGACGAACAGCATGCGGTAGGCGGTCAGCCAGGCGGTGCCCATCGTCGCCGCCTCGGCGAACGAGAGGCCCGCGGGCTTCGGGATGGCGTTGCGGGCAGGCACGACGACGTAGTCGGCGAAGGTGCCCTGATACTTCTCGGTGAGCAGGGTGCGCTTCGGGTCGAGCGTGTCGTCGCCCTGCCAGCCGGGCGCGTTGACGACCGAGTGCAGCACCACCTCGGTGCCGTCCTCGGTCACCCCGGCGCCGTCGCAGCCGAGGATCATCGGGAACTGGTCGGCCTTGATGCCGACGCCCCGCAGCGTCCAGATGTCGTGCATGTTGAGGCTGGCGGCCTTGACAGCGACCTTCACCCAGCCCTGCGGCACTTCCGGCTCGGGTCGCTCGCCCACGACGAGCGAGTCCAGCGGGCTGTCCTGGTTCGGTTCTTGGGCATACACGGCGAACATGCCCGCAACCTACCTCGGCGCACCGGCGCGTACTGTGTGATCTGTGTTCAGCGGACTGGCGAACTGGTGGGACAACGCCGAGCTGTGGCTCGCGCAGTTGTGGTTCCCCGTGCAGTTCGTGCTGGTCATCGCGGTGCTGGGGCCGCTGTGCCTCGGCGCGGCATGGCTGATCGACCGGATCGTCGACCGGGTCGCGGCGTGGTTCGGCTCGGCCCGTGACGAGGACGCGTCGCATCGGTCCTAGGGTGTCGCGAGTGTCGAGCAGAAGGCGGATCACCGTCGCGCTGGCCGGGCTGATCGTGCTCGTGCTGGGTGGCTGGCTGGTCAAGGATCTCAGCAGCGACGCCGGCTCCGGCATGGCGACGAAGCCGCTGTCCTCCTTGCCCGCGGAAGCGGCCCAGACCTATCGGCTCATCCAGCGGGGTGGCCCGTACCCCTACCCGCAGGACGGGAGCACGTTTTCCAACAACGAGAAGTTGCTCCCGCAGCGGCAGGCCGGTTACTACCATGAGTTCACGGTGCCCACGCCGGGCAGCAAGGACCGGGGAGCGCGGCGGTTGATAACCGGTACGTCACGGGAGCTCTACTACACCGGTGACCATTATGTGTCCTTTGTCGTCGTCGATCCCACCAAGTAGCAAGTTGAAAGCCATGGAACACACGAGTTCGAAGGCCATCGCCGACGCGCGCGCACGTGGCGCGCACTGGCACGTGCTGGCGGGGCACCCGCTGGACAAGATGTCCACATTGGACGCCATCGCCGAGGCGCTGTCGTTCCCCGACTGGTTCGGGCGCAACCTCGACGCCCTCTACGACTGCCTGACCGATCTGTCCTGGCTGCCCACGGGCGAGCACGTGCTGATCTGGAGCGGGTCGGACGAGTTGCGCGCCGCCGATCCGAGAGCGTACCTGGCGATCCGCGGCGTGCTCTCCGACGCCGAGCGGGCACTGGCGCCGGGCGGCGACCGGGTCGACAGCCGCCGGCTGACGGTCGCGCTGAGCGAGGACTGAAGCCTGGCCCTAGTCCGTGGGCACCCAGCGGGCCTTGCGTTTCTGCGCGAACGCCGCGATGCCTTCCTGGCCCTCGTCGCCGGCGAAGAACCGGGCCGACAACGCATTCATCGCCTTGAAGCCGGCCGACGGGGTGGCGTGGCGTGGGGCGGCGAGCAACTCCTTCGTAGCGGCCAGTGCTTCCGGGCCGCCGAGCGCGATCGACCGGGCGTATCGGGCGACCTCGTCGTCGAGCTCGCCTGCTGGGGCGGCCGCGGTGATGAGGCCGATCTGGGCGGCGCGTTCGGCGTCGAACACCTCGCCGGTGAGGAACAGTTCCTGCGCCGCACGCGGGTTGATGCGCGGCAGCACGACGAGCGAGATCACGGCCGGGACGACACCGATGCGCACCTCGGAGAAGGCGAAGGTCGCCTCCGGGACGGCGACGGCGATGTCACACGCGGCGACCATGCCGACGCCGCCGGCGCGGGCCGCGCCGTACAGCTTCGCGATCACGGGCTTCGGGCTGTTCCACAGCTGGCCGAGGATCTCGGGGAACTCGTTGACGCCCTGGTCGCCCGCGTCCGCTCCGCGCGCTTCCTTGAGGTCCATGCCGGCGCAGAACACCTTGCCTGTGTGGGTGAGCACGATGACCCGGACGGCGTCGTCGTGGCGTGCCTTGGCCAGGCACGCGCGCAGCTCGCGACGCAGCTGGGCGGACAAGGCGTTGCGATTGTGCGGCGAGTCGAGCGTGATCGTCGCGGTCCCGCTCGCCACCGAGTAGTGCACCAGTTCGTCGGACATGGGCCGCAGAATACTGTGGCGCGGTCGCGCGGTCGCGCGTCAGGTTTGGCGGGGGAGCAGTTCCCTCGCGAAGCGGTCCAGGAACTCGTCCCTGGGGGAGGGACCTCGGTTGTACACGACGAATTTCGTCAGGCCCGCGGCCAAGTAGCCGTCCAGGAGGCGGTGCAGCTCGGGCCAGCTGGTGGCGATCAGGTCCGCCGGGTCGGCATCCGGGCGGCGGGAGCGGGCCGTCGCCAGCAGTTGCGGGCTCAGGCCGCCCTCGGTGAGCGTCAGGCTGAGGCCGTAGTGGTCCGGCTCGATCTCGCGGCCCGCCTCCGCCGCGGCGGCCTCGATGGACTCGCGGGCGTGCCGTGCGTCGGCGGGCGGGAGGAAGCTGCCCAGCCAGCCGTCGCCGTAGCGGCCGATCCGGCGGAACGCCGCCGGGGCCGAACCGCCGAGCCAGATGTCCAGCGGTGCGTCGCCGACGTGCGCGCCGGATACCTCGAAGAACTCGCCCTTGAAGTCGGTGCGCCCGTTCAGCACCGCGCGCAGCAGCGTCAGCGACTCGTCGAACACCGCTGCCCGCCTGCCCTCCGGCACACCGAACAAGGCCCACTCGGACCGTCGCGCGGGCCGCAGGCCGAACACCGGCAGCACCCGCTTCGGCGCCAGCGCGGCCAGCGACGCAAGTTGTTTCGCGACCAGCACGGGATGCCGGCCCGGCAGCACCGCTACCGACGTCCCAGCTTTCAGGGACGTGGTGCGTGCGAGCGCGTGTGCCATGCCTATGAAGGGGTCTACGGCCTTCGAGTACACCTGCTCCGAGAGCCACACCGAGTCGATCCCGGCGGCTTCCAGCCGGTCCACGATGTGCGGGAGATCCCGGGGATCGGTCTCCGGCCCCAGTCCCACACCGATCCGCACCTTCATGCGGTCCACGATACGGGCTCAGGCCGCCGCGGGAAGAATGTCGCCGTGGCGCCGCAGAATCAGGTCCGCGATCCGCGGATCCGGTGCCAGCGAATGAGCCAGCACGACGTCCGGAGCTACCGCACGCGCCTGCGCGGCGATCCGCGAGGGCAACAGACCCGGCGCGAGGAACCACGACGCCACCGCGATCCGCTCGGCGCCGCGGGCCCGCAGCTTCGCGATCGCGGAGCGCACATCGGGCCGCGCGGTGGCGAAGGCCGGTGCCACGCGCATCGGGTACCGCGCGTTCCACCGGCCTGCCAGGTCGATCACGGCCCGGTTCGCCGCGGGACGGGACGAGCCGACCCCGGCCAGCACGACCCCCAGCGACGGGTCCGCGGGATCCGCGCCGGCCTCGGTGAGCCGGTCGAGCGCGACGTCCTCGAGCACGGGGTCGATGCCCAGCACGTCCGCGATCGACACCCGCAGCGGTGCCTCCCGCACGAGGGCGGGCAGGTCGACGCGGGCGTGGTAAGCGCTTCCCAGCAGCAACGGCACCACGACGGCCTCGCGGTGGCCCGCGGAAGCCAGCGATCGCAGCACGTCGGTCAGCAACGGCTCCGAAAGGTCTAAAAAGGACACATGGGCGTCGATGTCCGCGCACAGCGCGCGGATCGTGGCGGCCGAGCGGGGATCCCGGCTGCCGTGGGCGGTGACGACGAGCGGCGCGTGCACCTAAAGCGCCCCGCTCAGCCCGCGGGCCCGCAGCACCGCCCGTTCCAGCGGCCGGAACACCAGCAACTCGATACCGACGCCGACCAGCAGGATCAGCGCGATCGCGGCGAGCACCGTATCCATGTTCGAGAGCGTGCGCCCGTCGTCGAGGTAGGCGCCGAGACCCTTGCCCAGCAACGGAGACGTGGCGATGATCTCCGCCGCCATCAGCGACCGCCACGAGAACGCCCAGCCCTGCTTGAGCCCTGCCAGGTACCCCGGCAGCGCGGCGGGCAGCAGGATGTGCCATGACGCCGCGAGCCGGCCCGCACCGAGCACCTTGCCGACGCGCGGCAGGATCGGCGGGATCTGGTCGATACCGGCGACCAGGCCGTTCGCGATCGACGGGACACTGCCCAGCAGCAGCACCGCGTACATCGTCGTGGGCGTGACGCCGAACCACAGCACCGCCGCGGGCACCCACGCCACCGACGGCAGGCTCTGCAGGCCCGACAGGAACGGGCCGATGGCCGCGCGCACCGGCCGCACCTTCGCCACCAGCAGTCCGAGTGGCGTCGCGATCAGGATCGCGATGAGGAACCCGAGCACGGCGCGGTGTACCGACGTCCAGATGAAGCCGATGGCCTCGCCGTCGTTGATCCGTGACCACAGCTCGTCCCACACCGCGAGCGGCGCGGGAAGCTGGTACTCCGGCCAGAACGCGGCGGCCCACAACACCTGCCACACCACGATGACGAGCACCAGGAACGCCACCGGCGGCAGCACGGCCCTGACGAACCGGTTCAGCCGGTTCCGGCCCTGCTCCTGGCCGGGCGGGGTGTCGAGCGCGTCCAGACCCCGTTCGACCGCCGCGGCGTCGATGTCGTCAAGCTGCGGCATGACTGGAGATCACCTCGCGGAGGCGGTAGTTGATCGTGTCGACGAGCGCGGCCTCCGCGACGCCCGACACGTCCCCGGCCTGCCATTCCTGCACGACCCGGCCCGGCCGCGACGACAGCAGCACGACCCGCTCGCCCAGCCGCACGGCCTCGCGCACGTCGTGGGTCACGAAGACCACGGCCGCGCCCGTCGAGCGCCACACGCGGATCAGTTCGGCCTGCAGCACGTCGCGCGTGATCGCGTCGAGGGCCGAGAACGGCTCGTCCATCAGCAGCAGCGACGGCCGCGCCGCCGACTCGTCGGAACTGTGCAGCGCCGAGGCCAGCGCGCGAGCGAGCGCGACGCGCTGGCGCATGCCGCCGGACAGTTCGTGCGGGCGCTTGCTTCCGACCCCGTCCAGCCGCACCAGTTCGAGCAGCTCACCGGTGCGGGTCTTGCGCGCCGACCGTGACACGCCCGCCAGCTTCAGCGGAAGTTCGACGTTCGCGGCGGCGGTCAGCCACGGCATCAGCGCGGCCTCCTGGAACATCACGGCCGGGCGCGAGCTGTTCAGCTCGATCTCGCCGCCCGTCGGCTTGTCCAGACCCGCCACCAGGTTCAGCAACGTGGTCTTGCCGCATCCCGATGCCCCCAGTAGGCAGACGAACTGACCGGGTGCCACGTCGAGGTCGACACCGGCGAGTGCGGCGACGGAACGCGCGCCCTGACCGAAGCTCTTGTGCACACCGGCCAGTCGCACCGCGTGCTCGGTCGCGGGCTTCGCGGTCTTGTCGTCCAGCGTGGCGGTCATCGGATTCGCCTGCCTTCCTGGTGGGTTCGGGTCACTTCTGGTCGAGTCCCGCCGCGTTCACGGTGGGTTTGCCCGCCTGCGTGAGCACGGCGTTGAGGGCGGTGAGGTCGAAGAAGCCGTTGAGCTTCGGCGCGGTCTTGGCGATGCCCGCGGTGACCTGGTCCTGGGCGAGCTGCGGGAACCGCGACGCGAGCGGGTCGGTGGTCAGCTCGATGTTGGCGAACGACCGGTCGAGTACGGGCTGGGTGAGCTCCGAGCCGGTCAGCGACTTGAGCTGGCGGTTCACGGCGGCCTTGGCCTCGCCCGGGTCGGTGGCGGCGAGGTTGTTCGCGTCGAGCACAGCCTTGAGGACCGCCTGCACGGTCTGCGGGTGCTGCTGAAGGAAGTCGGTGCGCACGATCACGACGGTGGTCGGGAACCGGCCGTCCGGCCACAGGGACTTCTCGTCCACCAGCACCTTCGCGCCCGCCTCGGTGACGGCCCGCGAGGACCACGGCTCGGGCAGCCACGCGCCGGCGACGGCCTTCTGCTTGAACTGGGTGAGGGTCACCGAGTTGTCCGAGTTCTGCACGTTGACACCGGACAGCTTCTGGTCGGCGATCCACTTCTTGAGCGCGACGTCCTGCGTGTTGCCCGCCTGCGGGTCGGCGACGATCTTGCCCTGCAGGTCCTGCGGCGTGTTGATGTCGGGCTGCACGACGAGCTGTGCGCCGCCGGAGGTGGCACCCGCGATCAGCCGCACGGTTTCCCCGTCGGACTTGGAGAAGGCGTTGATCGCGGGGCCTGAGCCGATGAAACCGATGTCGACCGACCCGCCCAGCAGCGCGGAGACCTCGTCCGGGCCCGCGTTGAACTTGGTCGGCGTCAGCTTGGTGCCGCTGCCCAGTTCCTTCGTGAAGTAGCCCTTGTCCAGCCCGATCAGCGCGGACGCGTGCGTGACGTTGGGGAAGTAGGCCAGTCGCACCTCGGCGGCCGGAGTACCGGCCGCCGAACTGCTGGCGGCACTCTGATCGCTGGTGCGGTCCGCCCGGCTACATCCGGTTACGACTGCCAGCAACGACAACGTCACAGCCACTGCGCGGGTGCCGCGTCGGATTCTCACGGGCGGGGGCCTTTCTGTCGGGGTCAGGGACCGGGCGAGACGACGTCTCGCTCGTTACGGAGTACGGGAAGCGGGGCGCCCACCAGGCCGGCCGCCAGCGTGGTGCCGTCGGCCGGATCTATCACCAGGAAGGCGCCGTTACGACGGCTGACCGCGTAGTCGTCGACCGGCAGCGGTTCCGCGGTGCGGACCCTGGCGCCTCCGATCTCGTTCAGCTGCAACGTCTCTGGGTTGTCCACACTGGACAGTTTCTGTTCGTCGAAGCGCGAGGTCAGCTCCTCGACGAACGCCTGCACGGTGCGGGCACCGTGCTTGACGAGCACACGGGCACCGGGCTTGAGTGGCTTCTCCGACAGCCAGGCCAGCGTCGCGTCGATCTCGTCCGTGGCGACGGGCGCCCCGGCCGCGGCGGCGATCACGTCACCACGCGAGATGTCGAGGTCGTCGGCCAGCAGCAACGTCACCGAGCGGCCCGCGGCCGCCTCGTCGAGTTGCCCGTCGGCGGTGTCGATGCGCTGGACCGTCGTGCGCAGCCCGGCGGGCAGCACCACGACCTCGTCGCCGGGACGCACGGTGCCGGCCGCGACCTGCCCCGCGTAGCCCCGGTAGTCGGGGTACTCCGGTGTGCGCGGGCGGATCACGTACTGCACCGGGAACCGGAACGGCGCGTCGTGCGGGTCCGGCGCGACGGGCACGCTCTCCAGGTGTTCCAGCAGCGTCGGGCCCTCGTACCACGGCGTGCGGGCGGAGCGGTCCACCACGTTGTCACCGACCAGAGCGGACACCGGGATCGACAGCACCGACCCGGCGGGGTAGCCGAGCGAGGTGGCGTGGTCGGTGAACTCCTTGGCGATGACGCGGAAGGTCTCCTCGTCGTAGTCGACGAGGTCGATCTTGTTGACCGCCAGCACCAGCCGGGGCACGCCCAGCAGGGCGAGTACCGCCGCGTGCCGCCGGGTCTGCTCGAGCACGCCCTTGCGCGCGTCCACCAGCAGCACCGCGAGCTGGGCGGTGGAGGCGCCGGTGACCGTGTTGCGCGTGTACTGCACGTGGCCGGGGGTGTCGGCGAGCACGAACGACCGCTTCGGCGTGGCGAAGTAGCGGTAGGCCACGTCGATCGTGATGCCCTGCTCGCGCTCGGACCGAAGCCCGTCCACGAGCAGCGACAGGTCCGGAGTGGACAGACCGCGGTCCACGCTCGCCCTGGTGACCGCGTCGAGCTGGTCGGCGAGCACCGATTTGGTGTCGTAGAGCAACCGGCCGACCAGGGTGGACTTACCGTCGTCCACGCTGCCGGCGGTGGCCAGCCTCAGCAAACTCGACATCAGAAGTAGCCCTCCCGCTTGCGGTCTTCCATCGCGGCCTCGGAGAGCCGGTCGTCGGCGCGGGTGGCGCCGCGCTCGGTGAGCCGGCTCGCCAGCACCTCGGCGATGACGTCCTCCACGGTCACCGCGGTCGACTCGACCGCGCCCGTGCAGGAACCGTCACCGACCGTGCGGTAGCGGACCGAAAGTTCCTGGACCTGCTCGTCGTCGCGCGGACCGCCCCACGGGCCCTCGGTGAGCCACATGCCGTCGCGCCGGTAGACCTTGCGCTGGTGGGCGTAGTAGATGGAGGGCAGCTCCACCCGCTCGCGCGCGATGTAGTTCCACACATCGGCTTCGGTCCAGTTCGACAGCGGGAACACCCGCACATGTTCCCCTGGACGGTGCCTTCCGTTGTACAGGTTCCACAGTTCGGGACGCTGCCGCCGCGGTTCCCACTGTCCGAACGCGTTACGCAGGCTGAAGATGCGCTCCTTGGCCCTGGCCCGCTCCTCGTCGCGGCGGCCACCGCCGAACACGGCGTCGAACTTGTGCTCGGTGATGGTGTCCAGCAGCGGCTGGGTCTGCAGCGGGTTACGGGTGCCGTCGGGGCGCTCGGACAGGCGGCCGTCGTCGATCCAGTCCTGCACGTGGGCCACGATCAGGCGCAGCCCGTGCTTGTCCACGACGTGGTCGCGGAACGCGATGACCTCGTCGAAGTTGTGCCCGGTGTCGACGTGCAGCAGCGGGAACGGCACCGGCGCCGGCCAGAAGGCCTTGATCGCCAGGTGCAGCAGGAGCGTGGAGTCCTTGCCGCCGGAGAACAGGATCACGGGGCGGTCGAACTCGCCCGCCACCTCACGGAAGATGTGGATGGCCTCTGATTCCAGTGCGGCCAGGTTGTCGGTGGCCGCGTCGGTCGCGGGGACTTCGAGCGTCGTCATACGTCGTTCCTCTCAGCCGTGCAGGCCGCACTCGGTCTTGGACTGGCCGGCCCAGCGGCCGCTGCGCGGGTCGGCGCCCGGCGCCACCCGTGCCGTGCACGGGGCACAGCCGATCGACAGGTAACCCTCCGACACCAGCGGGTTCTCCAGGATCCCGTGCTCGGTGATGTAGGCGCGGAACTCGTCATCGGTCCACGGTGCGATGGGATTGATCTTGACGAGGCCGTTGCGGTCGTCCCACGTCACGATCGGCGTGTTCGCGCGCGTCGGCGCGTCGACCCGGCGCACGCCGGTGACCCACGCCGAGTAGTTCGACAGCGTCTTGCGCAGCGGGATCACCTTGCGCAGGTGACAGCACTGGTTGGGGTCGCGGTCGTGCAGCTTCGGGCCGTACTCGGCGTCCTGCTGTGCGACGGTCTGCTCCGCTGCGGCGTTGACGATCCGGATGTCCGGGTACACCGTCGCCACCGCGTCACGGGTGCCGATCGTCTCGGCGAAGTGGTAGCCCGTCTCAAGGAACAAAACGTCCACATCGGACTTGACCTGGGTGGCCAGGTCGATGAGCACGGCGTCCTGCATGTTGGAGGCAACGATCAGGTCGTCGCCGAAGGTTCCCACGGCCCATTCCAGCGCCTGGATCGCGCTCGCACTCGCCAGTTCCTCGGAAGCCTTGTCCGCCAAGCCTTTCAGCTCATCCTTGTCGGTGACGGTGGTCATTTCGCTCCCTCGGGTAGCCGGATTCCCAGGAAATTCACAGTGAAGACTCGTCTGCAGGAAGAACACAGCCAGGCCCGGTCTTCTTCCGGGCGTAGATCTTCGTCACCACAGAAGGGGCAGTAATAGGGCGTGGCGCGCTCGGTCATCGCCGCCTCCGCGGGAAGACGTACGTCGGCGGTGTCATCGCAGGTCGCTCTCCTCGGCGCGCGCGACCCACTGCGCGAACCGCTCGCCCTCGGTGCGCTGCCCGTGGAAGTTGCGCACGACCCGCTCCACGTAGGAGATCAGCTCGTCGGCGGTGACCTTGTGCCCGCGCAGCTTGCGGCCGAACCCGGCATCGAGGCCGAGTCCGCCGCCGAGGTGCACCTGGAACCCTTCGACCTGGTTGCCCCCGTCGTCGGTGACGATCTGGCCCTTGAGGCCGATGTCCGCCGTCTGGATGCGGGCACACGAGTTGGGGCAGCCGTTGATGTGCACCGTGACCGGAGTGTCCACATCGGACTGGATGTCGGCGAGGCGCTCCTCCAGCGCGGTGATGAGGTCGCGGGCCCGGTTCTTGGTCTCGACGATCGCTAGCTTGCAGAACTCGATGCCGGTGCACGCCATCACGCCGCGGCGCCACGGCGACGGGGTGGTCGGCAGGCCGAGTTCGGCCAGTTCGGTCTGCAGTCCGGCCACCTCGGCCTCGGGCACGTCGAGCACGACGATCTTCTGCAGCGGCGTGAGCCGCACCCGGCCGGAGCCGGCGCGCTCGGCGGCCTTGGCGACCGCGATCAGCGTCGACCCGGACACCCGGCCCGCGACCGGCGCCGCGCCGACATAGAACTTGCCGTCCTTCTGCTTGTGCACGCCCACGTGGTCGCGCTGCACGTGCGGGGCCTGCGGTGCGGGGCCGTCGGCCAGCTTGCGCTTGAGGTACTCGTCCTCGAGGACCTGCCGGAACTTCTCCGGACCCCAGTCCTTGACCAGGAACTTGATCCGCGCGCGGGAGCGCAGCCGCCGGTAGCCGTAGTCCCGGAAGACGGAGACGACGCCCGCCCAGACGTCGGGCACCTCGTCGAGCGGCACCCAGGCGCCGAGGCGCTGGGCGATCATCGGGTTGGTGGACAGGCCGCCGCCGACCTGCACATCGAAACCGGCGCCGTGCTCGGGGTGCCGGACGCCGACGAACGCCACGTCGTGGATCTCGTGGGCCACGTCCTGCAGGCCGGACACGGCGGTCTTGAACTTGCGCGGCAGGTTCGCGTACTCGGGCTTGCCGAGGTAGCGGCGCTTGATCTCGTCGATCGCCGGGGTGCCGTCGATGACCTCGTCCTCGGCGATGCCGGCGAGCGGCGAGCCGAGCATCACGCGGGGGCTGTCGCCGCACGCGGTCATCGTGGTCAGGCCGGCGCCTTCCAGCTTCTCCCAGATCGTGGGCATGTCCTCGATCCGGATCCAGTGGTACTGGACGTTCTGCCGGTCGGTGATGTCGGCCGTGTCGCGCGCGTAGGTCTCGGAGATCTCGCCGATCAGCGCGAGCTGCTCGGTGGTGAGCGCACCGCCGTCGATGCGGACGCGCAGCATGAAGTACTCGTCGTCGAGTTCCTCCGGCTCGAGCGTCGCGGTGCGGCCGCCGTCGATCCCGGGCCTGCGCTGCGTGTACAGGCCGTACCAGCGGAAACGCCCACGCAGGTCACCAGGGTCGATCGAGTCGAAGCCGCCGTGGGCGTAGATGTTCTCGATGCGGGTGCGCACGTTGAGCGGGTGGTCGTCCTTCTTGGAGCGCTCGTTGGGGTTGAGCGGCTCGCGGTAGCCGAGCGCCCATTGGCCCTCACCACGCCGTTGCTTGGCGCGCGGAGCGCGGGCGTTCGAGGTGTCGCGCGTCGGCGAGGCCATGGGGTGTCCTCCGGGACTGTCGGAGGGCGTCGGCGCACATTCGTCCCCTGGTCACAGTGGTGGTACGGGGAGGCAGTTCGCGCGTCCGGCGCCCGCGGATGATCGTGGTGGCGGCGTCAGTGGGACGTGCGGCACAGTGCGCTGGCGACACGCCGGAGATCGACGTGGCGACGCGCCACGAGGAGAACACCGGCATAAGTCACTCCCCCAGCGTGCCACGTGCCCACAATGTGGTCCAGCGCCGGTCACGTGCTGGGACGAGCATCACCCTCCTTGCCGCATCGCGTTACGGCAGGTGGGGGACACTGGAGGCGTGTTTGGCGTCTACGTGCACGTGCCGTTCTGTGCCACCCGGTGCGGCTACTGCGACTTCAATACCTACACAGCCGGGGAACTGGGCTCGGCCGCCTCGCCGCAGTCCTGGCTGGCGGGCCTGCGGCAGGAGCTCGAGCTGGGGGTGCGGCGGATCGGGGAGCGGCCCGCCGAGACCGTGTTCGTCGGTGGCGGCACCCCGTCGCTGCTCGGCGCCGACGGGCTGGCGTCGGTACTCGACGCGGTGCGCGGCTCGTTCGGGCTGGCGCCCGGCGCCGAGGTGACCACGGAGTCCAACCCAGAGTCGACCTCGCCGGAGTTCTTCGCGGGCATCCGTGACGCCGGGTACACGCGCGTGTCGCTGGGCATGCAGTCCGCGGCGCGGCACGTGCTGGCGGTGCTGGACCGGACGCACACGCCTGGCCGTCCGGTCGCGGCGGCCAGGGAGGCGCGCGCCGCCGGCTTCGAGCACGTGAACCTCGACATCATCTACGGCACGCCGGGGGAGCGGGCCGAGGACCTGCGCGCGTCGCTGGACGCGGTGCTCGACGCGGGCGTGGACCACGTGTCGGCGTACTCGCTGATCGTCGAGGACGGGACCGCGCTCGCGCGTCGCGTGCGGCGCGGCGAGCTGCCCGCGCCCGACGAGGACGTGCTCGCGGCGTACTACGAGCTGATCGACGAGCGCCTGTCGGCGGCGGGGCTGACCTGGTACGAAGTGTCGAACTGGGCCGCTTCGCCGCAGGCGCGGTGCCGGCACAACCTCGGCTACTGGCTCGGCGGGGACTGGTGGGGCGCCGGGCCGGGCGCGCACTCGCACGTCAGCGGCGTGCGCTGGTGGAACGTGAAGCATCCCGCGCGATACGCGTCGCTGCTCGCGGCTGGCGAGTCGCCGGAGGACGGGCGCGAGGTGCTCACCGCCGATGACGTCCACCTGGAGCGGATCATGCTGGAGCTGCGGCTCGCGGAGGGCCTGCCGCTGGACGCGCTGGACGCAGACGGCACGCGGGAGGCCTCGACCGCGGCGACGGAGGGCCTGCTCGATGTCGCGGCGTTGCGCGGGGGCCGCGCCGTGCTGACCGGCCGCGGCCGCCTGCTGGCCGACGCCGTCGTGCGGCGCCTGGCGGCGTGATCTACAGCGCCGCGAGCAGGTCGCCGACCATGGCGGGCCGGGTGAGCGGCGCGAGGTGGTCGGCGTCCAGGCGGTGCACCGGCCAGCCAAGCCGGGCGGCTTCAGCCGCTTCGCGGTCGTACGCTTCGCTGAGCCGGACATACACCCCGTGCGCGATGGGCGCCCTCGGTGCAGGCTCCTCGAAATATGGGAGCGGCACGCGCGGCAGCTCGGCGACGAACCGAGCCCACAGCGCGGGGTCGGGCACCAGGGCCTCGACCATGCCAGGTGGGAAGAGCTCGTGCCAGCGCGGCAGCCGGCCGTCGTGCGCGAGGTTCTTCATGCCATCACGCAGGTCCGGTGGCGCCGTGTCGAACCACGAGCGCCCGGGATGGGGGAGTGGCGCGTCCACGAACACCGCGGCCCGCACGCGGTCGCCGAGCCGTTCGGCGACGGCGGGCAGCACGCTACCGGCGCCGCTGTGTCCGGCCAGCACCACCGGCCCGGCCCCGGCGCACGCGGCTACCACGTCGGCGAAGCGCGGGTAGTACGGCGGCTCGCCGTCGAGCACCTCCGTCAGTGCCGGAACGACCGCGCTGCGCCCGAGCGAGCGCAGGTGCGCCGCCACCGGCTGCCACGCGGCTGGGCCGGTCAGCGGGCTGTGTACCAGGACGAACGTGGCGCTAACTCCAGATTGTCACGTAAACCGGGGGCCGGAAGCGCGACGGCGGCACTCCGGCACCGGGCGAGCGCATCACCTGCATCGCAGCCGGGGTGCTCAGGAAGTGGCGCAGCGAGGCCGCCGCGGGGGAGAGCCGGTCGCGTGGCAGGGTCGTCAGGTGCCAGCACACCGTGACCGGCGTCGCGGGCGTCGGCACCACGACCAGTTCCTTGCGCCGTAACTGGGGCGCCGCCAGGTGCTCGATCCCGGTCGAGACGCCCGTACCGCTCGCGGCCGCCGACCACGCGGCCGTCTGGTTCGGGAAGACCCGGATCGCCTCGTCGGGCACGCGGAGTTGAGCCAGCAGCCGCGCCGTGTCGCTGCCCGGGTCCGCGCCCGAGGGGCCGACGAGCCACTGCCACGACGACGGGCGGCCGTGGTGTTGCGCGCGTGGCGCCGCGAGCGCGACCAGACCGCACCGGAAGACCGGCGTGCTGTCCAGGCCACTGTCCAGCCGCGGCCCGAGTGTGGCGTCGGCGAGGCGGTTGCTCACCAGCACCGGCATCTCGGCGGTCTGCGCCAGCCCGGCGGACGCGTCGATGGACTTCCCGGATCGCGCGGTGAACGCCTCCAGCAACGGGCTCGCCACGAACTCGGCCAGCGTGCTCGTCACCGCGAGCTGCAACCGCTCGGCGAGCCCGTTCGCCTCGCGTACGGCCGCATCCGCGTCCGCGCCGAGCGCCACCATCTGCGAGGCGATCGGCAGCAGCCTGCTCCCGCCGGGTGTCAGCGTCATCCCGGTACTGGTGCGCGCGATGAGCTTGTCGCCGTGATGCTGCCGCAGCGCCCCGAGCGCCTGCGACACCGCGGGCTCGCTCACCCCCAGCGTGCGCGCCGCATCGGTGACCGAACCAAGGCGGGCCACCAGCACGAATGCGCTCAGCTGACCGAGGGTCATGCGCGGAGCCTAGTTCTCGGGGCCTGTGCGGTCAGCTGCCATAAGCGAACCCTTATCCGTCTGTTGCCATACCGCGAGCACCGACGGACCCTTCCCACCATGCAGGTGCCCGCGCAATTCCAGTACGAGAAAGCCACGAGCGTCGAGCACGCGCTGTCGCTGCTCGGCAAGTACGGACCGGAGAGCCGGATCGTGGCCGGCGGCCACAGCCTGATCCCGATGATGAAACTGCGGCTCGCGCAGCCGCTCGCGCTCATCGACATCAACGAGATCGGGGATCTGGCCCGCATCAGCGTCGAGGAGCACATGCTGTGCATCGGCGCGCTGGTCCGCCACGCGGACCTGCTCGCCTCCGCGGTGGTCGGCGAGCATTTCCCCATTTTCCACGATGCCGAGCGGGTGATCGCCGATCCCGTGGTGCGCAACCGCGGCACCGTCGGGGGATCGCTGTGCCAGGCCGATCCCTCTGAGGACCTGTCGGCGGCGTTCACGGCCGCGCGCGCGGAGGCCGTGATCCAGGGCGCGATCGGCACGCGGATCGTGCCGATCCGGGAATTCTTCACCGGCCCCTACGAAACCATGGTGGCGGATGACGAAATGCTCGTGGAGATCCGTGTTCCCATCCGGTCGTCCGCGTCGGCCTACGAGAAGGTCGAGCGGCGCGCGGGGGACTGGGCCGTCGCCGCCGCCGGCGCCGTCATCCGCCTCGACGGCGACACGGTCGCCGAAGCCGGCATCGGGCTGACCGCGCTGGGAGCCCCGGGCTTCTACGCACCCGAGGCGGAGGACTTCCTCGCAGGCGAGCCGGCGACCGACGAGCGGTTCGAGCGTGCCGGGACGATCGCCGCGCACCACTGCGAACCCGTCGCCGACCAGCGCGGCCCCGTCGACTACAAGCGGCACCTCGCGGCGACGCTCACCACCCGCGCCCTACGCCGGGCGAGGCAACGGTGGCACGGCCACCGGAACGGGGGTAGTTGAGATGGAGATCAGTGTCACCGTGAACGGGCAGCTGTACCAGCGTGACGTCGAACCGCGCCTGCTGCTGGTGCATTTCCTCCGCGACGAGCTGGGACTCACCGGGACACACTGGGGCTGCGACACCTCGAACTGCGGCACGTGCGTGGTGTGGCTGGACCATGTGCCGGTCAAGTCGTGCACCGTGCTCGCCGTGATGGCCGACGGGCACCGCGTGCGCACAGTGGAGGGGCTGGCGGACGCGGCCGGGCTGGACGCGGTGCAGCAGGGGTTCATGGAGTGCCACGGGCTCCAATGTGGATTCTGCACGCCGGGCATGATGATGACCGCCCGCTGGCTCATCGACCACAATCCCGAACCGTCCGAAGAGGACATTCGTGAGGCTGTCTCGGGGCAGCTCTGCCGCTGCACCGGGTACGAGAACATCGTGCGCTCCGTCATGTGGGCGGCCGCGCACGACACCGGGCGCGGCGCGGAACCGATCGCCGAGCGGGCCGGTGCGGACACCTCGAGGGAGGTGCAGGCATGACCACCGCCGAGGAACACAAGACCCCGATGGGGTACGGGCGCATGCACCGCAAGGAGGACCCCCGGTTCATCCGCGGACATGGCACCTACGTCGACGACGTTACGTTGCCCGGGATGCTGTACGGGGCGGTCCTACGCAGCCCATACGCGCACGCGCGAATCGTCTCGATCGACACCAGCGCCGCCGAGGCACACCCCAAGGTGCGGGCGGTGCTCACCGGGCAGACCCTCGAAGGGCTCAATCTCGCGTGGATGCCCACGCTGTCCCAGGACGTGCAGGCCGTGCTTGCCACCGACAAGGTCCGCTTCCAGGGGCAGGAGGTCGCGTTCGTGGTCGCGGAGGACCGCTACTCGGCGCGCGACGCGCTCGAGCTGATCGACGTCGAGTACGAGCCGCTCACGCCGGTCATCGACGCACGGCGGGCGCTGGACGAGGACGCGCCGGTGATCCGGGACGACGTCGAAGGCCGGACGAACAACCACATCTTCGACTGGGAATCCGGCGACAAGACCCGCACCGACGAGGTGTTCGCCGGCGCCGACGTGGTCGCGAAGCAGGATGTTCTTTACCCGCGCGTGCACCCGGCCCCGATGGAGACCTGCGGCACGGTCGCGGACATGGACGCGGTCACCGGCAAGCTGACGGTCTACACGACCTCGCAGGCGCCGCACGCGCACCGCACGATCTACGCGCTGGTCGCGGGCCTGCCGGAGCACAAGATCCGGATCGTGTCGCCCGATCTCGGCGGCGGGTTCGGCAACAAGGTCGGCATCTATCCCGGCTACGTGTGCGCGGTCGTGGGCTCGATCGTCACCGGGAAACCGGTGAAGTGGATCGAGGACCGCTCGGAGAACCTGATGAGCACGTCCTTCGCCCGCGATTACCACATGCGCGGCGAGATCGCGGCGACCAGCGAAGGCAAGATTCTCGGCATCCGGGTGAACGTGATCGCCGACCACGGGGCCTTCAACGGCACCGCGCAGCCGACGAAGTTCCCCGCCGGGTTTTTCAGCGTCTTCACCGGTTCCTACGACATCGAGGCCGCGCACTGCGCCGTCACCGGTGTGTACACCAACAAAGCGCCCGGCGGGGTGGCCTACGCGTGCTCGTTCCGCATCACCGAAGCCGTGTACTTCGTCGAGCGGCTGGTCGACGTGCTCGCCTACGACCTGGGCGTGGATCCGGCCGAGTTGCGGATGCGCAACCTGCTGCGGCCCGAACAGTTCCCGTACCAGAGCAAGACGGGCTGGGAGTACGACTCCGGCGACTATCCGCGGGCGCTGGAAATGGCGCTGGACATGGCGCACTACGACGACCTGCGGGCGGAGCAGGCCCGGCGGCGCGAATCGAATGACCCGAACTTGATGGGTATCGGGGTCGCGTTCTTCACTGAAGCCGTCGGGGCCGGCCCGCGCAAGCACATGGACATCCTCGGGCTGGGCATGGCCGACGGCGCGGAGCTGCGCGTACACCCGACGGGCAAAGCCGTACTGCGGCTGTCGTGCCAATCGCAGGGCCAGGGGCACGAGACGACGTTCGCGCAGATCGTCGCCGAGGAACTGGGCATCTCGCCGGACGACATCGACGTCGTGCACGGCGACACCGACCAGACCCCGTTCGGGCTCGGCACCTACGGGTCCCGGTCGACGCCGGTGTCCGGCGCCGCCACCGCCGTGGTGGCGCGCCGGGTGCGGGAGCGGGCGCGGATCGTCGCGTCGGCGATGCTGGAGGTGGGCCCGCAGGACCTGGAATGGGAGAAGGGCCGCTGGTTCGTCAAGGGTGACCCCGAGGCCGGAAAGTCCATTCAGGACATCGCGATGGCCGCGCATTCGAGCCTGGAGCTGCCCGAGGGCGTCGAGGGTCATCTCGACGCGTCGTGTGTGTACAACCCGCCGAACCTGACCTACCCGTTCGGGGCGTACATCTGCGTGGTGGATGTGGATTCGGGCACCGGCCAGGTGAAGGTGCGCGATTTCGTCGCTGTGGACGACTGCGGAGTGCGGATCAACCCGATGATCGTCGAGGGGCAGGTGCACGGCGGGCTCGCCGACGGCGTCGGGATGGCGCTGATGCAGGTGATGGCGTTCGACGAGGACGGCAACCACCTCGGCGGATCGTTCATGGACTACCTGCTGCCGACCTCGCTGGAGTGCCCGTCCTGGCGGCTCGGCGAGACGGTGACCCCGTCGCCGCACCACCCGATCGGCGCCAAGGGCATCGGCGAGTCCGCGACCGTCGGGTCCCCGGCGGCCGTGGTCAACGCGGTGCTGGATGCGCTCAAGCCGTACGGCGTGCGGCATGCCGACATGCCGCTCACGCCGGCGGCGGTCTGGCGCGCGATGCAAGGAAATCCACTTCGGACGGATCTGGCGATCACCTGATGCCGACCCGGGAACTGCTGGCGCGGGCGGACTCGCTGCGGGCCCGGCGCAGACCCTTCGTGCTCGCGACGGTCGTCCGGGTCCAGCGCCCCACCAGCGCGAAGCCGGGCGACTGCGCCCTGGTGTTTCCCGACGGCACGGTGGAGGGGTTCGTCGGAGGCAGCTGTGCGGAGTCGACGGTGCGACTGCAGGGAATCCGGCTGCTCGGCACCGGCCGGTCGACGCTGCTGCGGATCACGCCCGACGCCGGGCCGGGAGAGAACACCGAGGAGGGTGTGGTGACGGTCGGCAACCCATGCCTGTCCGGCGGGTCGCTGGAAATCTTCCTTGACGTGCAACTGCCACCGGCGCTGATCGTCGTGTTCGGCGACGCACCGGTGGCCCGCGCGCTGGTCTCGACCGGCCGCGCGCTCGGCTACGAAGTCCGCACGGGCGGGGAGATCCCGGAGGACGCCGAGGCCGTGATCATCGCGTCGCACGGCCGGGAGGAGGAAGCCACGCTGCGCGCGGCGGTGTCCGCCAGCATCGGCTACATCGGCCTGATCGCGAGCCGCCGCCGTGGCAGCGCCGTGCTGGAAGCGCTCGGCATCGAAGCCGGTCGCGTGCACACCCCGGCTGGGCTGGACATCGGGGCCCGCACCCCGGCAGAGATCGCGGTCTCGGTCTTCGCCGAGATCATCTCGGCACGTCCACGGGCCGCCGCGCCCGCGCTCACGGTGGTGCCGGAACCGGCGGAGGCATCGGATCCGGTGTGCGGCATGTCCGTGGCGATCACCGAGGCTGCCTCGCAGCTGCCTTACGCGGGGCAGCGGTACTACTTCTGCGGCCCCGGCTGCCGACAGGCCTTCGCCGACAAGCCCGAGCCGTACCTGGCCGATGACTAACACTGTGAAGGCGCTTTCCGCCGAGCTGGAGAAGGCGGGATACCTCACCGACGAGGCTCTGGCGACCGCGTTGTTCCTGGCCGTGCGGATGACGCAGCCGATCCTGCTCGAAGGGGAACCCGGCGTCGGCAAGACGGAGGCGGCCAAGGCACTCGCCCGAGCGCTGGACACGAAGCTCATCCGGTTGCAGTGCTACGAGGGGCTTTCCTCGGCGGACGCGCTTTACGAGTGGAACTACCCGCGGCAGCTGCTGGGCATCCGGCTCGCCGAGGCGCGCGGGGAGGCTCCGGCCGAAGCGGACCTGTTCAGCGAGGACTACCTGCTCGCGCGGCCCCTGCTGGCCGCGATCGAGCATCCGGGACCCCGCCCGGCCGTGCTCCTGATCGACGAGGTGGATCGCGCCGACGACGAGTTCGAGGCGTTCCTGCTCGAACTGCTCGCCGAGGCGGCCGTCACGATCCCCGAACTCGGCACCCGGCGTGCGGCCGTGCGGCCGATCGCCGTGCTGACGTCGAACCGCACGCGGGAACTGCACGACGCGCTCAAACGGCGCTGTCTCTACCAGTGGATCGCGCACCCCGGTGTGGACCGGGTGGCCGCGATCATCCGGCTACGCGTGCCTGGTGCCGAGGACTGGCTGGCGGAGAAGGTGGCGCGGTCCGTGAGGATCCTGCGCGGGCTCGACCTGTACAAGCCGCCCGGCGTCGCGGAGGCGATCGACTGGGCCGCCGCGCTGCACGTTCTCGGCGTCGAGGCGATGGATGAGCCGGCGATCCGGCAGACGATGAGCGCGGTGCTCAAGTACGAGGAGGACCGGGCGGCGGCGGAGGCCGCGCTCGCGGAGGTCGCCCGTGACGGCTGATCTGGCTGCGCTGTCGGCCCGGTTCTGCGCGGCGCTGCGGGCGCAGGGCGTACCCGTCGGCGCCGACCGGGCCGCGCGGTTCACCGAGGCGGTCCTGGTGCTCTCGCCCGAGCGCACCGAGGAGCTGTACTGGTGCGCGCTGGCGACACTGGTGTCCACACCGGACGAGATCGCCGTGTTGCGGCGCGTCTTCGAGGCCGTTTTCGACGCGAGTCCTGACCCGGCTGCCTTCCGCGGCGACCGTCCACAAGCGACTGTGGCGGCGGGAGCGTTCACCGCGTCGGACGCTCCTTCGTCGCGGGAGATGTGCTCGGCGACGGTGGGCAGCTCGGCGGAACGGCTGGCGGTGCGCGACTTCGGCGACCTCGAGCCCGCGGAGCTGGCCGTACTGCGGGACGCGATGAGCCGGTTCCGGTTGGTCACGCCGAAACGGCGGACCCGGCGCAAAGGCCCCGCCCCGTCCGGGCGGCGTGTCGACCTGCGGGAGACCTTGCGCCACGCGCGGCGCAGCGGCGGCGAGCCCGCTGTGCTGCTTCGCTGGACGCCACGCGAGAAGCGCCGGAACCTCGTGGTGCTCTGCGACATCTCGGGGTCGATGGAGGCACACGCGCGCGCGATGCTGCAACTGCTCGTGTGCGCGGCCGGCGGCGCGCACGCCGAGGTGTTCACCTTCGCCACCCGGCTCACCCGGCTCACGCGCGCGCTCGCGGCGAACCCGGACGAAGCCATGCGGCGCGCGGGTGCGGAGGCTCCCGACTGGTCGAGCGGCACCCGGATCGGGGCCAACCTGCGCGAGTTCCTGGACGGCCACGGCGCGCGGGGCATGGCACGGGGCGCGGTCGTCGTGATCATCTCGGACGGCTGGGAGACCGGCCCGCCCGATGACCTGCGCACGCAGATGGCGCGGTTGTCGCGACTGGCCTACCGGATCGTGTGGGTCAACCCGCGCACCGCGAAGACCGGCTACCGGCCCGCAGTCGGCGGGATGGCTGCGGCCTGGCCGTACTGCGACTCCGTGGTCAGCGCGCATCGTATGGACGCGCTGGCCGACCTGCTCGACGCGATCGGGTAGGGCCATCCCCACCCCGCATCCGGGGGCACGCGCCGCTGTGCGCGCGAGCCCGGAATGGTGAAGTCGTGGCCATGACGAATGCGATCCAGCGCGATCTCGCCACGGCGGTCGAGCTGCGGGCCGTGACCAGGGAGTACGGCAGCAAGCAGGCACGGGTGCGGGCGCTGGACGGGGTCAGTCTCGCCTTCCCTGCCGGGTCCTGGACCGCCGTGATGGGCCCTTCCGGCAGCGGCAAATCCACCTTGCTGCACTGCGCGGCCGGACTGGAGCGGTGCACCAGCGGCCAGGTGTTCCTGGCCGGCCGCGACATCACGAACGCGGCCGATGCCGAGCTGACCACGCTGCGGCGGCGCGAGGTGGGCTTCGTGTTCCAGAGCTTCAACCTCGTCGGCTCGCTGACCGCGGAGCAGAACGTGGCCCTGCCGCTGAAGCTGGCCGGTCACCGCATGTCCAAAAAGGACATCCGGGCGGTACTGGCGAGCGTGGGGCTCGGAGACCGGCTCCGGCACCGGCCCCGTGAGCTGTCCGGCGGTCAGCAGCAGCGGGTCGCGGTCGCCCGTGCGATGGCCCTGCGGCCCGCGGTGCTGTTCGTCGACGAGCCGACCGGTGCGCTCGACTCGACGTCGGCCCGGACCGTGCTCGGGCTGCTGCGTGGCATGGCCGACACGGCGGGGCAGACGATCGTGATGGTCACCCACGACCCGGCCGCGGCCGCGTGCGCGGACACGGTGGTGTTCCTCTCCGACGGCCGCATCGTCGACCGGGCCCAGCGGCCTACGGCGCGCGAGGTCGCCGACCGGCTCGCGGCGCTGGAGGGCTGAACGGTGTTCGCCCTGTCACTGTCGACCTTCCGGGAGCGCTGGCAACTGTTCCTCGGTGCGATCGTCACGGTCGTGCTCGGCGTCGCGCTGGTGCAGTCGTCGCTGCTGGTGCTGGTGTCCGGCACCTCCTACGTCGAGGCGGTGACGCTGCTCGCGATGACGCTCGGGATCGCCGCGTTCCTGGCGATCTTCATCGTCGGCTCCACGTTCGCGTTCACCATCGCGCAGCGGCGCCGCGACCTGGCGCTGCTCCGCCTCGTCGGCGGCAGCCGCGGGCAGGTGCGCCGGTTGCTGCTGTCGGAGGCGTTGCTGCTCGGGGTGATCGGCACGGCGCTCGGGGTGCCGCTCGGGCTGGTCGTCATGCGCGTGCAGGCGTGGCTGCTGCGTGACCTCGGATTCGTGCCGGCCACGTTCGCCGCGCGGTGGCAGGACTGGATTCTCGGGGTGTCGGCGGGTATCGGGCTCGGGGTGTCGCTGCTCGGCGTGCTCGCCGCGTCGCGGCGTGCGGCGCGGGTCCGGCCGCTGGAAGCCTTGCGGGACACCGGAAATGCGGCCAGGGTGATGACGGGCGGTCGCTGGTTCTTCGGCCTGCTGTTCCTCGCGGGTTCGATCGCGCTGGTCACGGTCTCGCGGTTCGCGGGCATGGACGGCGCCGTCCCGCTGTCGATCAACGCCACGATCACGGCCGCCGTCGCGCTCAGCCTGCTCGCGCCGCTGGTGGTGCCGGTGCTCGGCAGGTTCGCCGGCGGGCTGGTCGGGGCGAACCTGCGGGACGGGGTGCGCCGCAGCGCCTCGACCGCGGCGCCGCTGCTGGTGCTCGTCGCGCTGGTGCTGGGGCTGTCGGGCACGTTGTCGACCATGTCCGAGGCGGGACATCGGGAGCTGCAGCAGGACCTCGCCGGGGACTTCGTACTCGCATCGGCGGACGTGCCGCGCGTGCCGGGCATCCTCGTCGCGTCGACGGAGACCGCGGTGCGGACCTCCCTTGCCGACCCCGGCGAGGACGAGGCCGACGACGAGGAGGCGCTGGTCGTCGACGCGGACGCCTACCAGCAGGTACATCGCCGGGCACCGGTGGCCGGGTCGCTGCGGGACCTGCACGGGACCACCGTCGCCGCCGCGGGCGTGCCGCTCGGGGTGATGCTGGCGATCGACGGCGTGGCACGGCGCGTGGTGGCAGTACTGCCGGAGTCCGTCAACGCGGGACCGGCGTACCTGCTGCCGCGGGACTCGAGGCCGGCGATCGGCCCGGCACGGACCATCCTCCGGGTCGAGCCTGGCGTGACCGTGCCGGAGGCGCAGCCGGCGGACGAGTGGATCGCGAACCAGTCGTCGAAGCAGGATTCGACGAACTCGGGCATCATGACGGTCCTCATGGGACTGGCGGGCCTGTACTCGCTCATCGCGGTGATCAATGCCGTGGTGATCGCCGCGGCCGAGCGGCGGGGTGAGTTCGCCGTCGCGCGGGTGACCGGCATGACCCGCGCCGAGGTGGTGCGGATGGCGCTGCTCGAGTCGTGGGCGGTGGCGGCCATCGGCCTCGTACTCGGTGCCGCCGCGGCCGCCGGAACCCTGTTCGGCATCGCGTCCGCGGTGTCCCGGATCAGCGGCTCGACGCCGGTGTCGGTGCCGTGGCAGGCGCTGGTCGTCGTTGTCGCGGGCGCGTTCGCCGTGGTCGGCCTGACGAGCGTGTGTACGAGCCTGTCGGCCACCCGGCGCGCCCCGGTGACATTGATCGCCGCACGGGAGTGAGCTTTCTTAGGATAACCTAACTGTGAACGCTTCCGGGACGAGAGGAACGGCCGATGGCAGACAGGCCCGAGCGACCCCCGCAAAAACGCCGTAACCGGCCGTCCGTGCGGCTGGAGGTACTGCGCACACAGCAACTCAGCCCGCACATGGTCCGCGTCGTGGCCGGCGGCGAGGGCGTTGCCGCCTTCCAGCCGAACGAGTTCACCGACGCCTACGTCAAGGTGCTGTTCCCGGTGCCCGGCGTGACGTACCCGGAGCCGTTCGACATGGAGCGGATCCGCGCCGAGTTGCCCCGCGAGCAGTGGCCGCGGATGCGCAGCTACACCGTGCGGGCCTTCGACGGCACCGAGTTGACGCTGGACTTCGTGCACCACGGCGACGAGGGGCTCGCCGGGCCGTGGGCGCGTAACGCCGAACCGGGCGACGCACTGCTGCTGACCGGCCCCGGTGGGGCGTACGCGCCGCGCGCGGATGTGGACTGGCACCTGCTGGTCGGCGACGAGGCCGCGTTGCCCGCCATCGCGCTGTCGCTGGAGACGATGCCCGCCGGCTCGCTCGCGCACGTGTTCATCGAGGTCACGGACGCCGCCGAGGAGCAACCGCTGGACACCAAGGCAGACGCGCGGATCCGGTGGGTACACCGGTCGGCGGGCGAGGACCTCGTGGCCGCGGTGCGGTCGCTGGAGTTCCCGGCCGGCACGGTGCAGGCTTTCGTGCACGGCGAGGCCGGGTTCGTGCGGGAGTTGCGGCGCTACCTGCTCGACGAGCGTGGCGTGCCCAAGGACCTGCTGTCGATCTCGGGATACTGGCGTCGCGGCCGGACCGATGAGCAGTGGCGCGTCGAGAAAGCCGCCGAGCGCGACGGTTGACGTGATCGTCTCCGGCGGGTGAGAGTGCCGGTATGGCGATGCTCACAGTGGATGCCGAGCCGGGCGAACTCGGCTTCGACGCGGGACGGCTCGGCAGGATCGACCGGCACTTCGCCCGCTATGTCGACGACGGTTTGCTTCCCGGGTGGCAGATCGTGGTCAGCAGGCGCGGAAAGGTCGTGCATTCCTCGCGTTACGGGCAACGGGACGTCGAAGCGGGCCTGCCCGTCGAGCCGGACACGCGATGGCGCATCTTCTCGATGACCAAACCGATCACGTCGGTCGCGGCGATGATGCTCTTCGAGGAGGGCGCGTTCGACCTCACCGACCCGATCGCCCGATGGCTGCCCGTGTTCGCCGAGCCACGCGTGTACGTCAAGGGCTCGGCGCTTCGGCCGCTGACGGAACCCGCCACCGAGCCGATCCGCGTCTGGCACCTGCTCAGTCACATGTCGGGGCTCACTTACGGGTTCCACCACGCCCACCCCGTGGACGCGATGTACCGTGCCGAGGGGTTCGAATGGAGCGCCCCACCCGGCTACGACCTGGCCACCTCCGTCGAGAAGTGGGCCGCGCTGCCGCTCGTGTTCCAGCCGGGCAGCGAGTGGAACTACTCGGTGTCCACGGACGTCCTCGGCCGCCTGGTCGAGGTCGTATCGGGGCAACCCCTGGACGCGTTCTTCCAGGAGCGGATCTTCGCCGCGCTCGGGATGACCGAAACGTCGTTCGGCGTGGACGACGACCGTCTGGGCGCGCTCTACGTCCCGCGGCCGGGCACGCGCAAAGCCGTGCGCAACGACGAGTTCGGCAAGACCGGCCGAGGCCCGGCGAAGTTCCTGTCGGGCGGCGGTGGCCTGGTCTCGACGGCGGCGGACTATCACCGGTTCACCCAGTTCCTGCTTCGCCGTGGTGAACTGGACGGCGTCCGCCTGCTGAGCCCGCGAACCGTGGCGCTGATGACGTCGAACCACCTACCCGGCAACGTCGACCTCGAAGCGTGCGGCCGCCCCCTGTTCGCGGAGATGCCCTTCCACGGCTTCGGTTTCGGCCTGGGCTTTTCGGTTCTCATCGATCCCGTCAAGGCGAAAACGCTGTCCAGCAAAGGCGAATACGCCTGGGGTGGCGCGGCGAGCACGGCATTCTGGATCGACCCGGCAACCGATCTGACGGCGATGTTCTTCACGCAGCTGCTGCCGAGCAGCACCCACCCGATCCGGCAGCAGCTGCGGCAGCTCGTCTACCAGGCACTGCTGACGTGACGTCCGGGCCGGCGAAGCCGGTCAGAAATCGAAAACGTGCCCCGACTCCACGGCGGCCACGCAGCGGTTGGGATAGGTCTGCCGATACAGCACGACCTCCTCCTGCCAGTGGCCGACCGCCGTCGCCGTCACCGGCGCCCAGATGAGCGGGCACAAGCCGGAATCCTTGGACAGCTTGCCGAAATCGCCGCCCGCCGCCGTGAGGGCGCGGCAGGCACTGGCGGCGTGTGGGTGAGTCCCGGCCGGTGGCTGACATTCGAGCGTCACCGTGGATGCGCCACCGGTGTCGTGGAGGGTGAGGGTCATCGCCGAACCGGGGTGGGCCGGTGCCGTCATCGCCAGGACCGAGGCCATCGCGGGGACGAGTGTGGAAACAGGCATGGGGTCACTATCTCGCCCGAACCGCCCGCTCGTGCGTGCACGACCAGGTGGTCCTGCGCCCCGAACAGGTGACCCGCGGCGCGCGCGAGCAGACTGTTCGGCGTGAGTGAATCGGAGTTGCGGGCCCGGCACCGGGCGGTCATGCCGGACTGGCTGTCGCTGTACTACGACGAGCCGATCGAGATCGTGCGCGGCTCGGGGCGGCGGGTGACCGATGGCGGTGGGCGCACGTATCTCGACTTCTTCGGCGGGATACTGACCAACGCGCTCGGCTACGACATCGCCGAGGTCTCCGACGCGATCCGCGCGCAGGTGGCTACCGGCGTCCTGCACACGTCGACGTTGTACCTCATCCGCAAGCAGGTCGAGCTCGCCGAGCAGATCGCGGGGTTGTCGGGCATCCCGGACGCGAAGGTGTTCTTCACCAACTCCGGCACCGAGGCCAACGAGACCGCGCTGCTGCTCGCGACACAATATCGTCGGAGCAACCAGATCCTCGCCCTGCGCAACTCCTACCACGGGCGCGCGTTCGGCACGATCTCGATCACCGGCAACCGTGGATGGTCGGCCAGTTCGTTGTCGCCGGTGAAGGTCGGCTACGTGCACGGTGGCTACCGGTACCGGGACGCGTTCGGCGCGCTGTCCGACGCCGACTACATCAAGGCGTGCACCGAAGACCTGCGCGACGTGCTGCGGACGACGACCTCAGGCGACGTCGCGGCGTTGATCGCCGAGCCGATCCAGGGCGTTGGCGGGTTCAACGTGCCGCCGGACGGGTTGTTCGGCGCGTTCAAGGAAGTCCTTGACGAGTACGGCATCCTGCTGATCTCCGACGAGGTGCAGACCGGATGGGGCCGCACCGGCGAGCACTTCTGGGGCATCCAGGCCCATGGCGTGACCCCGGACGCGATGACGTTCGCGAAGGGGCTCGGCAACGGGCTGGCCATCGGTGGCGTGGTCGCGCGGGGCGACCTCATGGACTCGATCACGGCGAATTCCATCTCGACGTTCGGCGGCAACCCGGTAGCCACAGCGGGCGCCAAGGCCACGCTCGGCTACCTGCTCGACCACGATCTGCAGCGCAACGCGGCCCGGCTCGGTGCCAGGCTTCTCGACGGGCTGCGCGACCTGGGCAAGCGCTACGACATCGTCGGCGACGTGCGCGGCAAGGGACTGATGATCGGCGTCGAGTTCGTCGAGGCACCAGGCAAGGACCCGAGTCCGGGCAAAGCCGCGGCGGTGCTGGAGGAGACCAAGGCGCGGGGCCTGCTGGTCGGGAAGGGCGGGCTGCACAACAACGTCATCCGCCTCGCCCCGCCGATGACGCTGACCGGCGAGGAAGCCGGTGAGGCGCTCGACATCCTTGGCGCGTCGATCGCCACCGTGGCGCGCGACTGAGCGGTCGTTGCCGATCCGGTCATCCGGCTCGCATACCGGATTGGTAAATCGACCTGGATACACGGCGCCCGCGGCTTCCGTAAACTCGGTGTCAGGTACCCCAGGTGAGAGGTGAGGCGTGGCCAGCTCCGAGGAGCGTCGTTTCGAGGTTCTGCGCGCCATTGTCGCCGACTATGTGTCCAACCAGGAGCCGGTCGGCTCCAAGGCGATCGTGGACCGTCACAACCTCGGCGTGTCCAGCGCCACGGTCCGTAACGACATGGCCGCCCTCGAGGAGGAGGGGTACATCGCCCAGCCCCACACGAGCGCCGGGCGGATCCCCACCGACAAGGGCTACCGCCTGTTCGTGGACCGGCTCGCCGACATCAAGCCGCTGAGCACGGCCGAACGGCGCGCCATCACGTCGTTCCTCGACGGCGCGATCGACCTCGACGACGTGCTCCGCCGCTCGGTCCGGCTGCTCGCGCAGCTGACCAGGCAGGTCGCCGTGATCCAGTACCCGACCATGTCGAACGCCGCGCTGCGGCACCTCGAGGTCGTGCCGCTCACCCCGGCGCGGCTGATGCTCGTCGTGATCACCGACTCCGGCCGCGTCGACCAGCGCACGGTCGACCTCGGCGACGTGCTCAGCGAGGAAAACGTCGGGCGGATGCGCGATGTGCTCAACTCGACGCTGTCCGGGCGACGGCTCACCGACGCCGCCGCGCGGGTCGCGGAGCTGCCGGAACAGGCGCCGAGCGAACTGCGCGACGCGCTCACCAGAGTCTGTACTGTGCTCGTCGAGCACCTCGTCGACCACCCCGAGGAACGGCTCATCCTGGGTGGCACGGCCAACCTGACCCGCAACGTCGCCGACTTCCCCGGCTCGCTGCGGCAGGTGCTCGAGGCCCTCGAAGAACAGGTGGTCGTGCTCAAGCTCCTCGCGGCGGCGCGCAACCCCGGTGCGATCACCGTGCGTATCGGCGAGGAAAATGAGGACGAGCAGATGCGCAGCACCTCTGTGGTGTCGATCGGGTACGGAAGGGACGACGTGCTTCTGGGCGGCATGGGCATCGTCGGCCCGACCCGGATGGACTACCCGAGCACGATCGCCGCGGTGCGCGCGGTGGCCAACTACGTAGGGCAGATCCTGGCCGGCGGCTAGCCGGCGGCAGGCCTTTGCAGGAGGACATGAGAACGGTGGCGAGGGACTACTACGGCATTCTCGGGGTGCCCAAGAACGCGTCTGATCAGGAGATCAAGCGCGCGTACCGGAAGCTGGCCAGGGAGCTGCACCCGGATGTCAATCCGTCCGAGGACGCGCAGCACAGGTTCGGCGAGGTCACCACCGCCTACGAGGTTCTCTCCGACCCCCAGAAGCGCAAGATCGTCGACCTCGGTGGCGACCCGCTGGACAACGGGAGCGCGCGCGGGGGCGGCGACCCCTTCGCCGGATTCGGCGGGCTCGGCGACATCATGGACGCGTTCTTCGGCGCGGCCACGGGCGGCGGGCGGGGGCGGGGCCCGCGCAGCCGCGTGCAGCCAGGGTCCGACGCGCTGATCCGGATCAGCCTCACGCTGGAGGAGTGCGCGACCGGCGTCGACAAGGACATCGCGGTCGACACGGCGATCCTGTGCGACCAGTGCCGCGGCAACGGCACCGCGCCGGGCGGCACCGTCAAGACCTGCGACACGTGCAACGGCCAGGGCGAGGTCCAGTCGGTGCAGCGGTCGTTCCTCGGCCAGGTCGTCACGGCCCGGCCGTGCCCGGTGTGCCGCGGGTTCGGCGAGGTCATCACCGACCCGTGCCGCCAGTGCGGCGGCGACGGGCGGGTGCGGGCGCGCCGCACGGTGACCGCGAAGGTGCCGGCCGGTGTCGGCGACGGCATGCGGATCCGGCTCTCCGGCCAGGGCGAGGTCGGCCCCGGCGGTGGCCCGGCAGGCGACCTCTACGTCGAGATCGACGAGGAGCCGCACGACGTGTTCGTGCGCGAGGGCCACGACCTGCACTGCAACCTGCGGATCCCGATGACCACGGCCGCGCTGGGCGCGACGGTGCAGCTCGAGACGCTGATCGACGGCGAGTACGACATGGAGGTCGAGCCCGGCACGCAGCCGGGCGGCGAGCTGGTGCTCACCGGCAAGGGCATGCCGCGGCTGCGGTCCTCGGGTCGCGTCGACGGGCGCGGGGACCTGCACGTCCACATCGACGTCGCGGTGCCCACCCGGCTCGACGAGTCCCAGCGCGAGCTGCTGCTTCAGCTGGCGCAGGAGCGCGGCGAGGAGGTTCCGACGCTGGCCAGCAACGGCCGGTCGCACGGGTTGTTCTCGAAGCTGCGCGCCAAGAGCCACAAGTAGATGCCCGCCGCCACCACGCCGGTGTTCCTCGTCGAGGAACTCCCGGCGGGTTCGCATGCCGTCCTCGACGGTGACGAGGCCCGGCACGCCGCGACGGTCAAGCGGATGCGGCCAGGGGAGCGGCTGACGCTGTCCGACGGGGCCGGTGGCGCGGCGGACTGCGTCGTGGAGGTCGTGCGGCCCGGTCGTGACGCCACGCTGGAACTCACCGTGCGGCGGCGCTGGGCCGATCCCGCGCCACGGCTGCGGGTCGTGGTCGTGCAGGGCCTGGTGAAGGGCGATCGCGGTGAGCTGGCGGTCGAACTGGCCACGGAGGCCGGGGCCGACGGGGTGCTGCCGTGGCGGGCCGAACGCAGCGTCGCGCGCTGGGAGGACGGCCCCCGCGCCGCGAAGGCACTCGCGCGCTGGCAGGCGACCGCCCGCACCGCGGCGAAACAAGCCCGGCGGACGTGGGTTCCGCACGTCCGGGAACCGGTCGATCTGGCCGGCCTCACAGCGGCCGTCACACAGGCCGCGGCGACCCTCGTCCTGGAAGGAACGGCCACCCGCCGCCTGACCGAGGTGCCGTTGCCGGCCGAGGGCGAGTTGCTGCTGGTGGTCGGCCCGGAGGGCGGCATCACCGACGGTGAGCTGGACGCCCTCACCGCGGCCGGCGCCGTCCCGGTCCGCCTCGGCCCGGCCGTGCTCCGCACATCCACGGCGGCCGCCGTCGCACTCGGCGCGTTGGGGGCGTTGACGGACCGGTGGACCTGACCCTGACGGTCCCGATTTCGCCGACTGCCGACCGTATGCCGCGTTTCATACCGGCTGTCTTCGAAACCAGGAAAAAGTTGTGCCCGGCTGTGGCGCTTGAGCCTACTGACCAGTTACGCTTGAGAACGAACCTGGGGCTTGGTCCCGGGTACCCAAAGACCCCGCCGGACACCTCCCCCCTCGGTCCGGCGGAGCCGTGGAGGCGGTGGGGCGACCCCCAGGTCCCACCGCCTCCCGGCGTCTTTATTTCGGTTCCCGAAATTTCGCCAGTGGATGCTGCTGTGTTCTGTGGGGGGATGCCCCCCACACCCCCCGTCTCCCGGCGTCTTCATTTCGGTTCCCGAAATTTCGCCGACGATCGTTGTGTCTTGTGGGGGGATGCCCCTCCACACCCCCCGTCTCCCGGCGTCTTCATTTCGCTTCTCGAAATTTCGCCGACGATCGCTGCTGTGTCTTGTGGGGGGATGCCCCCCACGCCCCCGTCTCCCGGCGTCTTCTGTGTTTTCTGGGGGCGACCCCAGACCCCGAGTGCGGTGGCTTTCGTTCGGGGTCCTTGGTGCTTCGCGGTGCCACTGGTTCCTCCGTCGGTGGATTGGGCTGAGTTGTCGGGGGGCGTTGGTATGTTCCTCGCATGAGTGATGCGGAGACGCTGTTCGAGAAGATCATCGCGGGGGAGATTCCCTCCGAGAAGGTCTACGAGGACGACACCACGTTCGCCTTCCGGGACATCCGCCCGCAGGCCAAGGTGCACGTGCTCGTGGTGCCGAGGAAGCGGTACCGCAACGTCGCGGAGCTGGCAGCGGCCGACCCGAAGCTGCTCGCCGACGTGATCGCGACCGCGCACAAGGTCGCCGAGCTCGAAGGAATCAAAGACGGCGGGTACCGCGTTGTGTTCAACACGGACGAGCATGCCGGGCAGACCGTTTTCCACGTCCACGCCCACGTGCTGGGCGGCGAGCAGCTCGGACTGTTCGGGCGGCACGAGTAACCACCTGCGTCAAGCGGGCGAGTGCCGCTAGCATTCAGGGTGTCAAGGAAAATCGAGTAGCGTACGCGCAGGAAGCAGGCCCGAGGGCACGTGGCCGGAACCGCACAGGGTGGAGCCGCCCGATCCGACGTCCCTGACGACGTCAGCCAGACCAACACTACGGACGTCACCGAGATCGCCACGAACAGCGCGCAATCCCGGTTCCCGATCCCAGACGCGGCGGCGCTCACGCTGCTTGGTTCGCGCGATGAGAACCTGCGTGTGGCCGAGGAGCTGCTCGCGGCGGACGTGCACGTCCGGGGCAACGAGGTCACCCTCACCGGCGCCCCCGCCGATGTCGCGTTCGGCGAGCGCGTGTTCGCCGAACTCGTCACCCTCGCGGACCGCGGGCAGCAGGTCGGCCCCGACACCGTGCGGCGCACCGTCGGCATGCTCTCCGCCGGCGGCAGCGAGTCCCCGGCGGACGTCCTGTCGATGGACATCCTGTCGCGCCGTGGCCGCACCATCCGGCCCAAGACGCTGAACCAGAAACGCTACGTCGACGCCATCGACAAACACACCATCGTGTTCGGGGTGGGGCCGGCAGGCACCGGCAAGACCTACCTGGCGATGGCGAAGGCCGTGCAGGCGCTGCAGGCGAAGCAGGTCACGCGCATCATCCTCACCCGCCCCGCGGTCGAGGCCGGTGAGCGGCTGGGCTTCCTGCCGGGAACGCTGTCGGAGAAGATCGACCCGCACCTGCGGCCGCTGTACGACGCGCTGCACGACATGGTCGACCCGGACTCGATCCCGCGGCTCATCCAGGCGGGCACGATCGAGATCGCGCCGCTGGCCTACATGCGTGGCCGCGCGCAACCGGTGTCCACGCCGGTGCTGACACCTGAGGGCTTCCGGCCCATCGGAGAGCTGGAGGTCGGAGACCTGGTTGTCGGCTCCAACGGCGAGCCCACCCCGGTGCTCGGCGTCTATCCGCAAGGCGAGAAGGACATCTACCGGGTCACGGCTCAGGACGGGGCCACCACGCTGTGCTGTGGTGAGCACCTGTGGACGGTCCGGACCGCGGCGGATCGTCGCCGGAACAAGCCGTGGCGGGTGCTCGAGACCCGGCAGCTGATCGGCAACCTGCGCGCGGCGCACGGCCGAAGGTATGAGCTCCCCATGCTGAGCGCACCGGTGAGCCATCCGGAGCGCGCGGTCCCGATGGATCCGTACGCGCTGGGACAACTCCTGCGGGACGGCAGCCTTACCGGCTCGGCAACGCCGGCCTCGACCGGCCTGGACCAGGTCCTCAACCGGGTTCGCGAACCGGGAGCGGTCAGCACCCTGGCGAATCCGGTCACGAAGCACATCCCCGAGATCTATCTCCAGAACAGCGCCGACGTTCGCCTGGCGGTTCTGCAGGGGTTGCTGGACACGGACGGAGGCCTGGTCACGCGGGCAGGCCGCACCTGCCGCATCCAGTACACGACCACGTCGCAGCGCCTGCGCGATGACGTGACCCGGCTGGTGCGCTCCCTGGGAGGCGTCGCGTACTCGGATGATCGCCCCGGCGCGTACGTCATGGACATTCGGCTGCCGGCCGGCCTCGAGCCCTTCCGGCTCGCTGGCAAGCGGGCGGAGTACCGGGCCGCCGGCGGCGGGCGCCCGATGCGGTTCATCGACCGGATCGAGCCCGCGGGGCGCGCGGAAGCTGTCTGCATCCAGGTCGCGGCAGCCGACTCGCTGTACGTCACGGACGACTACCTGCTTACCCACAACACGCTCAACGACGCGTTCATCATCCTGGACGAGGCGCAGAACACCACGCCCGAGCAGATGAAGATGTTCCTGACCCGGCTCGGGTTCAACTCGAAGATCGTCGTCACCGGCGACATCACGCAGGTCGATCTCCCCAACGGGCAGCGCAGCGGCCTGCGCGTCGTGCGCGAAATCCTCGAAGGCGTGGCCGATCTGCACTTCGCCAACCTGACCAGCCACGATGTCGTACGACACCGGCTGGTCGGCGACATCGTCGACGCCTACGAGAAGTGGCAGGCTACGCAGGACGCCGCCGACCGGGGCAACGGCAACGGCTGGAAGGGCCGCCACTAAACCACCATGAGCATCGAAATCGCCAACGAGTCGGGCATCGCCCTGGACGAGACCACGATCGTCTCCGCTGCCCGGTTCGCACTCGACCGCATGGAGGTCAGCCCGCTCGCCGAGCTGTCCATCGTGCTCGTCACCCTCGAGGTGATGTCCGACCTGCACGAACGGTGGATGGACCTGCCGGGTCCCACCGACGTGATGGCCTTCCCGATGGACGAGCTGGATTCGGCGCGCCGTCCCGACGCGGGCGACGTCTCGCCCGCGCTGCTCGGCGACATCGTGCTGTGCCCGGCGTACGCGCGAGACCAGGCCCGCACGGCGGGGCATTCGCTGCTCGACGAGTTGCACCTGCTCACCGTGCACGGCGTGCTGCACCTGCTCGGCTACGACCATGGCGAGCCCGCCGAGGAGCGGGAGATGTTCGGCATGCAGAAGCGCCTGCTCGCCGACTTCAAGGCCGCGATGGCAGCCTTACACCGCCGGGACGCCCAGCGTTCCAGCGACGACCGGCTCCTCGGCGCCGCCGGTCTCGACGGTTCTCTCGACGACGCCTGACGTCATGGCGAGCTCAGCGATGCTGCTGATCATCGCCGTCGCGCTGGTGCTGCTGGGCGGTGTGTTCGCGGCTGCCGACGCCGCGGTCAGCACCGTGTCGGCGGCCAGGGTCGACGGGCTCATCCGGATGGGCAGCCCCGGCGCCCGCCAGCTCGCGGCGGTCGTCGCGGAGCGGCGCAGGCACATCAACCTGCTTCTGCTGCTGCGGATGATCTGCGAGCTGACCGCGACCGTGCTGGTCACGGTCGTGTTCTTGCGCTGGATCGCGCCGGTCGCGCTCGCCGTCGTGGTCGCGGCCGTGGTGATGGTCGTGGTCAGCTTCGTCCTGATCGGCGTCGGGCCGCGCACCATCGGCCGCCAGCACCCGTACCGCGTCGGCGCCGCCGTCGCCGGGCCGGTGCGGGCGATCGGCACGGTGCTCGGGCCGTTGTCGCGTCTGCTCATCCTCGTCGGTAACGCGATCACGCCGGGCCAGGGGTTCCGCGAAGGCCCGTTCAGTTCCGAAATCGAGCTGCGGGAGCTGGTCGACCTCGCGCAGGAGCGCGGCGTCGTGGAGCCGGGCGAGCGCGAGATGATCCACTCGGTGTTCGAGCTGGGCGACACGGTCGCGCGCGAGGTCATGGTGCCGCGCACCGAGATCGTGTGGATCGAGCAGGACAAGACCGTCCGCCAGGCGCTCGCCCTGTCGCTGCGGACGGGGTTCACCCGCATCCCGGTCGTCGCGGAGTCCGTCGACGACATCGTCGGCGTGCTCAACCTCAAGGACCTCGTGCGCGCCAGCCTCGACGACGGCTCCGCCAGGCCCGTGGCGGAGCTGATGTACCCGGCGAGCTTCGTGCCCGACTCCAAGCGCCTCGACGACCTGCTCAAGGAAATGCAGGTGTCGCACAACCACATGGCGATCGCGGTGGACGAGTACGGCGGCACCGCCGGCCTGCTCACCATCGAGGACATCCTCGAGGAGATCGTCGGCGAGATCACCGACGAGTCCGATCTCGAAGAGCGACCGCCGGTCGAGCACCTCGACGAGCACACGCTGCGCGTGTCGGCCCGGCTGTCCGTCGACGACCTCGGCGAACTGTTCGGGCTCGAACTGGACGACCACGACGTGGAGACCGTCGGCGGCCTGCTCGCGCAGCGGCTCGGCCGCGTCCCGCTGCCCGGTGCGGAGGCCGAGGTCGACGGGCTGCGGCTGCACGCCGAGGGCGGCAAGGACCGGCGCGGCCGGATGCGGATCACCACTGTGGTGGTGCGCGCGGATAATGAACTGATCGCAGGGCAGAGAATCACCGGGGTTCCTACCGGTAATGGTGATGAACGTGACGGGAGCGTAGATGTCTAAGCTGACGCCGGAAGACGAGAAGATCGTGGTTCTCGCCCGATCGGCCAGGGCCCGGACCCAGGCCGACGAGGGTGCCGCGGTGCGCGACACCGACGGCCGCAGCTACGCGGCGACCACGGTGAAGCTGCCGTCGTTCCAGCTCAGTGCGCTGCAGGCGGCCATCGCGGCAGCGGTGTCCAGCGGCGCGGAAGGGCTCGAGGCCGCCGCGGTCGTGACGGGTGAACCGCTCGTGTCGGGCGCGTCGGTGCAGGCGGTGCGGGATCTGGCCGCGACGGCGCCGATCTTCCGCGCCGACCTCAAGGGCGACGTGCAGGAAGTGGTGCGGTGACGCACCGCAGCGGCTTCGCGTGCTTCGTCGGCCGCCCCAACGCGGGAAAATCGACGCTGACGAACGCGCTCGTGGGCACCAAGGTCGCGATCACGTCGAGCAAACCCCAGACCACACGCCACGCGATCCGCGGCATCGTGCACCGCGACGATGCGCAACTGGTCATTGTGGACACTCCCGGCCTGCACCGCCCGCGCACGCTGCTCGGCCAGCGGCTCAACGACGTCGTGTACTCGACCTGGGCCGAAGTGGACGTCGTCGGGTTCTGCGTGCCCGCCGACGAGAAGATCGGGCCGGGCGACAAGTTCATCGCGAACGAGCTGCGCAAGATCGCGAAACGCACCCCGGTGATCGGCATCGTCACCAAGACCGACCTCGCGAGCCAGCAGCAGATCGCCGAGCAACTCCTTGCCCTGCAAGAGGTCATGGAGTTCGCCGAGCTGGTCCCGGTGTCCGCTGTGGACGGTTTCCAGGTGAAGACGCTCGAGGACCTGCTGGTCGCGCGGCTGCCCGAGGGCCCGCAGCTCTACCCGGACGGCGACCTCACCGACGAGCCCGAGCAGACGCTGGTCGCCGAACTGATCCGCGAGGCGGCGCTGGAGGGCGTGCGCGACGAGCTGCCGCACTCGATCGCCGTGACCGTCGAGGAGATGCTGCCGCACGAGGGCCGCGACGACATGGTCGACGTGCACGCACTGCTCTACGTCGAACGGCCGAGCCAGAAGGGCATCATCCTCGGGCACAGGGGCGAGCGGCTGCGCACGGTCGGGTCGCAGGCACGGCAGCACATCGAGGCCCTGCTGGGCACGAAGGTGTACCTGGACCTGCACGTCAAGGTGGCCAAGGACTGGCAGCGCGACCCGAAACAGTTGCGCCGCCTGGGTTTCTAGGGGGAGAACATGACCTATCCGCCACCGCGGCCGCCCGGCTACGGATATCCGGCCCAGCCCGGCTACGGGTACCAGCGGCCGCCCGTCATCCCGGCGCACAAGGGCTGGGCGGTCTTCACGATCTTCTGCGGGTTCATCTTCGGCGTCGTTGCGCTGATCAAGGTCAACGAGATCGAGATGGCACTGGCGCGCGGCGACTTCCCGCGCGCATGGCGGGCCTCGAACACCGCGAAGGCCCTGTGCTTCATCGGCAACATCTTCGGTGTGCTCGGCTACCTCGGCATCGCGATCTGGGCCGTGACGATCGCGTCCTGACCGGTTTTGTCGGTGCCCGGTGAGAGGATATTCCGGTGAGCCTCTATCGCGACACCGGTGTGGTGCTGCGGGTGCACAAGCTGGGTGAAGCCGATCGGATCATCACCCTGCTCACCCGGCGGCACGGCAAGGTGCGCGCCGTCGCCAAGGGCGTGCGCCGCACCACCTCGCGGTTCGGTGCGCGCCTGGAGCCGTTCGGCCACGTCGACGTGCAGTTCTACACCGGGCGCACGCTCGACGTGATCACCCAGGTGCAGACGGTGGACGCGTTCGCGCTGCCCATCGTGGGGGACTACCGGCGGTACACGGCGGCCAGCGCGATCGCCGAGACCGCCGACCGCCTCAGCGCGGAGGAGGGCGAGCCGGCCCTGCGGCTGTACCTGCTGGTCACGGGCGCGTTGCGGGCGCTGGCGGATGGCCGGCGGGACGCGTCGCTGGTGCTCGACGCGTTCCTGCTGCGTGCGATGGGGTTCGCCGGATGGGCGCCGGCCATCACCGAATGCGCGCGCTGCGGGCTGCCGGGGCCGCACACCGCGTTCAGCGTGCCCGCGGGCGGGTCGCTGTGCGGGGCCTGCCGCGTGCCGGGGTCAGTGCGCCCGGCGCCGGAGGTGCTCGTCCTGCTGGAGTCGTTGCTGCACGGGGACTGGGAGGTCGCGGAGGCGTCACTGGCACCTGCGCGGCGGGATGCGAGCGGGCTGGTCGCGGCGTTGCTGCAGTGGCATCTGGAGCGGCAGCTGCGGTCCCTGCCACTGGTGGAACGACGCGTGCGGGAGGTGGCGGCGTCATGCCCCGGCCCCTCCCCGCCGCGCTCCCCGGGCCACGGGCAGCCCTGCGATGCTCTCGGGTCGTCGCCTTCGGAAGGCGGCCAGTAGGGTCGAGCGAATCCGACGTATGGGAGGCGAATCAGGTGCTGCGCAGGGGACGCCAGGCGACACCGATGACGGTGCGGGCTCCCGACCCGCATCCTTCGGGGGCGCGGCCGCCGGAGATCCCGGCGGAGTTGGTGCCCAAGCATGTCGCGCTGGTGATGGACGGCAACGGCCGGTGGGCCAACCAGCGCGGGCTGCCGCGTATCGAGGGGCACAAGCGCGGCGAGGCCGTGATGATCGACGTGGCCAGCGGTGCGGTCGAACTGGGCGTGAAGTGGCTGTCGGTGTACGCGTTCTCCACGGAGAACTGGAAGCGCAGCCCCGACGAGGTGCGGTTCCTGATGGGCTTCAACCGCGACACGATCCGGCGCCAGGTCGACTACCTCGGCTCGATCGGGGTGCGGATCCGCTGGGCCGGTCGCACGCCGCGGCTGTGGCGCAGCGTGATCAAGGAGCTGCAGTCGGCCGAGCAGAAGACGAAGCACAACACGCTGCTGAACATGACGATGTGCGTCAACTACGGCGGCCGGGCCGAGATCGCCGACGCGACGCGGCAGATCGCGCGGCTCGCGACGGAGGGCAAGATCAACCCGGATAAGATCGACGAGCGGACGCTGGCGAAGTACATGTACCAGCCGGAGATGCCCGACGTTGACCTGTTCCTGCGGCCGTCGGGAGAGCTGCGCACGTCGAACTTCATGCTGTGGCAGTCGGCTTACGCGGAGTTCGTCTTCCAGGACACCCTGTTCCCGGACTTCGACCGGCGGCAGTTGTGGTCGGCGTGCCTGGAGTTCGCCAAACGAGACCGCCGCTTCGGCGCGGCGGTCGACGCGGCCGCGAAGGGAGCGTCGTGAACCAGGAGGCGGCAGAGCTGCTGGACCGGGCGCGCCAGGCACTGGAGCGCTACCTCGAGGTGCGGGTCGACGACGACGGCGCGCTGACGTTCGCGCATGCCGGCGTGCCCTGTGTCGTGCAGGCGACCCAACTCGCGGAGGGGCTCACGGTGCTGAGCCTGACGTGCGTGGTGGCGTGGGACCTGCCCGACGAGCCAGGTGTCGCGGCGTCGGCCGCCGAGCGCGCGGGGCAGGGCCTGTTCGGCACGCTGGGGGTCACCCACACGGACCGCGGACTGGACCTCACGCTGCGGTACGCGTTCCCCGCGCAGGGCCTGGATCTCGCGGCGCTCGGGACGCTGCTGATGCTGGTGATCTCCACGGCGTCGCAGCTGCGCGGAGAGCTCGTGCCGACGCAACCCTGATCGGCCCACGCACCCCGATCCCGGCCGAACCGTGCCGCGGTTGTGCCGGCTGAGCACTGGCGAAGCCACCGCGGAGTCACCGCGGAGCGGCGCGACGAGGGAACCGTCCTGACGCGGCCCTACCGCGGCGCAGAACTCTGAAGCACCGGGGCGGGCGGAGGCACCGCCGCCCGACGACGCGCCCGGCCCGGAACGGATCGGTCGCGAACGGACTGGCCCGCAACGGACTGGCGCAGAACGGTGCGCGCGGAGCGGACGTGCCCGCTCTGGCAATCCGCATGGGCCGAATCGGACGGCCCGAAACGGGCGGGGTCGAACCGGACGGGGGCCGAAGCCGGAAGGAAGGCGGCCGGCTGCGGGCAACCCCTGCGGACCGAACCGGACGGGCCCCACCGGGCAACCCCGCGCCGGGCAGACCGTACCGGACGGACGCAACCGGTCGGGCCGTACCGGACGAGCCCGCTGCGGGCAACCCCGCGCCGGGCCGTACTGGACGGGCCCCACCGGGCAACCCCGCGCCGGGCAGACCGCATCGGACGGACGCAACCGGTCGGGCCGCACCGGACGGGCCGTACCGGACGGGCCCGCTGCGGGCAACCCCACGCCGGGCCGTACTGGACGGGCCCCACCGGGCAACCCCGCGCCGGGCAGACCGCACCAGACGGACCCAACCGGACAGCCCAACGCCCGCGAGACAGCATCACCCGAGGGTGCGGCGGGCCTCCCTGGCATCATCTGCCGGGTGGATCTCGCCACCGAACCTGACCGGCAGGCGCCCAAGCGCCGGCGCATCACCTCCGTCGAGGTGCTCTGTGCCCTGCTGCTGGCCGCGATCCTGGCGCAGTCGTGGCTGCAGCGTGTCCTCGGCGTGCCCGCCCTGCGCACCGGCGCCACGGTGTTCGTCGCGGTGTGTGTGCAGGCCTTGCCGTTCCTGGTGCTCGGCGTGCTCCTCAGCGGGGCCATCGCGGCGTTCGTGCCCGCGCGGGTGCTCGAGCGGGTCCTGCCACGTCGCACCGCGGCGGCCGTCGGTGTCGCTGGCCTCGCCGGGGTCGCCCTGCCCGGCTGCGAGTGTGCCTCGGTACCGGTTGCGCGCCGCCTGATGAGTCAGGGCGTCGCGCCCGCCGCGGCGTTGACCTTCCTGCTCGCGGCACCCGCCGTGAACCCCGTGGTGCTCGTGGCCACCGCCGTGGCGTTCCCCGGCAGGCCCGAGATGGTCCTCGCCCGCTTCCTCGGCTCGCTCGCCACCGCGATCGTCATGGGGCTGCTCTGGGCGCGCTGGGGAAAGCTCGACTGGATCGTCGCCCGCGCCCTCGAACGCGTGCCCAGCACCAACAGCAACCGCTGGAAGACGTTCGCCGAGACGGCTCGCACCGACCTCGTCGAGGCCGGCGGCTTCCTGGTGCTGGGCGCGATCATCTCCGCCACGCTCGGCGTCCTCGTCCCGCCGTCCTGGTTCGACGCGCTCGGCAACCAGCTCGTCCTCGGCGTCCTGGTGATGGCGGTACTGGCGTTCGTGCTCGCGCTGTGCAGCGAGGCCGACGCGTTCGTCGCCGCCTCGCTGACCGCGTTGCCGCTGCTGCCGAAGCTGGTGTTCCTGGTCGTCGGCCCGGCGATCGACGTGAAGCTGTTCGCGCTGCAGGCGGGCACCTTCGGCCGCTCGTTCGCGGTCCGCTTCGCGCCGGTGACCTTCGTCGTGGCCGTGTGCTGCGCCCTGGGTGTCGGCACGCTGCTCATCGGGGGCGCGCGGTGAGGCCGGGACTCGCCGTGACGTCGATCGCGCTCGGCGCGGTCGGGCTGGTGTTCGCCGTCTCCACGTGGGTGACATGGGCGATCGTGCGTCCGTCCGCCACCGGCGTGCTGCCACAGTCGTTCGCGATCATCGTGATGCTGGTGCTCAGCGCGCTGTGGGTCGTGGTGCTCGGGATGGCCGTGCTCGCGATGGTCTTCGGCATCGTCGCGCGGAATGTCGGCCGGCTCGCGCACCTCGGCATCGGCCTCGGGGTGCTGGACACGCTGCTCGCCGCCGGCGGGGTGCTCGTGTTCGTGCTCACCGCGTCGGACTGGCTGCCGGGTGGACACACGCGATGAGGCGCGAGACCCAGAACGTCCTGCTCGTGCTGCTCGGCGGCGCGCTGCTCAAGATCGGCATCACCGGCGACTACCTGCGCTACGTCAAGCCCGCGCAGCTGCCGTGGGTGCTGGCCGGGGGAGCGGTGATGGTGGCGCTCGGCGCGATCGCCATCGTCCGCGACATACGCTCCGCACGGGTCGCCGGGCACGGCCACCATCATCCGGCGCGGGCCGCGTGGCTGCTGGTGCTGCCGGTGCTGGCTGTGTTCCTGATCGCGCCGCCCGCCCTCGGTTCGTACTCGGTCACCCGCGCCGAGGCGCGGCCCGTGGCGCAGTCGGCGGCGGCCTTCCCGGCGCTGCCGGCGGGCGACCCGCTGCCGATGACGTTGACCGAGTTCGTCACGCGTGCCGGCTGGGACGCCAGCGGTTCCCTCAACAGCCGCACGGTCCAGCTCACCGGCTTCGTGACACACAGCAAGGGCTCGACGCTGCTCGCGCGCATGGTCATCACGTGCTGCGCCGCCGACGCCTACCCGCTCAAGGTCCGGCTCGTCGGCCCCGCCGGCTACCCCGACGACACCTGGCTGCAGGTGACCGGCCACGTCGTGCCGGGCACCGCGACCCGTGCGAACTCCTACACCGCCGACTTCACCCTCGCGACGGTGAAACGGATCAGTGCCCCGCAGGACCCTTACGAGGACTAGCGGCGCACTCGGCGCAGGTGCCGACGATCTCGACGGTGTGCGTGATGTCGGAGAACCCGTTGCCCTGCGCGATCTTCTCGGCCCAGCGCTCGACCGCGGGACCCTCGACCTCGACTGTGCGCCCGCAGTAGCGGCACACGAGGTGGTGATGGTGATGGGCCGAGCAGCGGCGGTAGATCGCCTCGCCCGAGCCGGTGCGCAGCACGTCGATCTCGCCGGCCTCGGACAGCGACTGCAGCGTCCGGTACACGGTGGTCAGCCCGATGCCGTCCCCGCGCCGGCGCAGTTCGTCGTGCAGTTCCTGGGCCGACCGGAAGTCGTCGATCTCGGCCAGCAACTCCACGACGGCCGCGCGCTGCCTGGTCGCGCGGCGGCCCGGCACCGGGGCGAGGCTGCTGCTCACTTACCCTCCTGAACGTGGGCTACGGCGTCCACCACGATATGCGCCAGGTGATCGTCCACGAGGCGGTACACGACCTCGCGCCCCCGCCGCTCGCCGTACACGACGCCCGCTGCCTTGAGCACCCGCAGGTGCTGGCTGATCAGCGGCTGCGCCACATCGAGCGCGTCGACGAGTTCGTGCACGCAGCGTTCGGCGTCGCGCAACTGCAGCACGATCGCGATGCGCACCGGCGCGGCGAGCGCCCGCAGCAGCTCACCGGCCTCGGCCAGCGTCGCCGGCGGCTGCGCGGGAGTGCGCGGCTTGCGCGGGTCGGCGGCGTGCACCTCGTCGGGCAGGGCCGCATCCGGGCTCGCCGTCGGCATGTCGATCTCCAGCCTCTCGTCGGGGGGTCGTCTTCCAGTCTAGTGGTCGCTAACTCCTCGCCCGCTGATCTGTCAAGCCCCTCGGCGGACCGCGGGACCGGCCGGATACGCTGGACCAAATCATCCCCGCAGCGATGGAGAGCGTGGAGTGCCCGCCAACACCATTGAGACCGTAGTCAGCCTGTGCAAGCGCCGTGGTTTCGTCTTCCCCAGCGGGGAGATCTACGGCGGTACCCGCTCGGCCTGGGACTACGGACCGCTGGGGGTCGAGCTCAAGGAGAACATCAAGCGCCAGTGGTGGAAGACCATGGTGCAGAGCCGGGAGGACGTCGTCGGGCTCGACTCGGCGGTCATCCTGCCGCGCCAGGTGTGGGTCGCCTCCGGCCACGTCAACGCGTTCAACGACCCGCTGATCGAGTGCCTGTCGTGCCACCGGCGGTTCCGCTCGGACCAGCTGGCCGAGGAGTACGCCGAGCGCACGGGCAAGGAGGTCAGCGAGGAGGACCTGTCCGACGTTCCGTGCCCGAACTGCGGCACCCGCGGCCAGTACACGTCGCCGCGTGAGTTCAACATGATGCTCAAGACCTACCTCGGTCCGGTGGAGTCCGAGGACGGTCTGCACTACCTGCGCCCGGAGACCGCGCAGGGCATCTTCGTGAACTTCCTCAACGTGCAGACCGCTTCGCGCAAGAAGCCGCCGTTCGGCATCGGCCAGATCGGCAAGTCGTTCCGCAACGAGATCACGCCGGGCAACTTCATCTTCCGCACCCGCGAGTTCGAGCAGATGGAGATGGAGTTCTTCGTCGAGCCGGGTGAGGACGAGCGCTGGCACCAGTACTGGATCGACCTGCGCACCGACTGGTACACCGACCTGGGCATCGCGCGCGACGACCTGCGTCACTACGAGCACCCGAAGGAGAAGCTGTCCCACTACTCGAAGCGGACGGTGGACATCGAGTACCGCTTCGGGTTCTCCTCGGGCCAGGAGTGGGGTGAGCTGGAGGGCATCGCGAACCGCACCGACTTCGACCTCACCACGCACTCCAACCACTCCGGCGTGGATCTGTCGTTCTTCGACCAGGCCACCGGGCAGCGCTACCGGCCCTTCGTGATCGAGCCGGCCGCGGGCGTGGGGCGGCCGATGATGGCGTTCCTGCTCGACGCCTACGCCGAGGACGAGGCGCCCAACGCCAAGGGCGGTGTCGACAAGCGCGTCGTGCTGCGCCTGGACTACCGGCTCGCGCCGTTCAAGGCGGCGGTGCTTCCGTTGTCCCGCAACGCGGACCTGACCCCGAAGGCCCGCGACCTGGCGGCCGCACTGCGCAAGAACTGGAACGTCGACTTCGACGACGCGGGCGCGATCGGCCGCCGGTACCGCCGCCAGGACGAGATCGGCACGCCGTTCTGCATCACCGTGGACTTCGACTCGCTGGATGACCAGGCGGTCACGGTCCGCGAGCGCGACACCATGGCGCAGGAGCGCGTCGCGATCGACAAGGTCGAGGCCTACCTCGCGGGCCGCCTGCTCGGCTGCTGACACCCTGACTTTTGTCATGGGCCGGAGGTGACGCCCGGCCTGCGTGAGGCGGGCCGGTCCCCGGCAATCTCAGTGGCATGAACGCCACTGAGATCAGCCAGGCCGCCGCGAAGCGCTCGGCCGCCGCGTCCAACGGCGCGGCGGTCCACCTCGCGGGCCTGCGCAAGCACTACGGCGATGTGAAGGCGGTCGACGGGATCGACCTCACGATCGCACCTGGGGAAGTGGTCGCGCTGCTCGGTCCGAACGGGGCGGGCAAGTCCACGACCGTCGACATGATCCTCGGGCTGTCGCGGCCCGACGCGGGCGCCGTGACGGTGTTCGGCGCCGAGCCGCACGACGCCGTCAGCCAGGGTGCGATCGGCGCCATGCTGCAGGGCGGCGCGCTGCTCGACGACGCGACGGTCGGCGAGATGGTCGGCATGGTCGCCTCCCTGCACCGTAAGCCGATGCCCGTTGCCGCGGCGCTGCAACGGGCCGGTATCGAGGACCTCGCCAAGCGCCGCGGCAACAAGCTCTCCGGCGGCCAGAAGCAGCGCGTGCGCTTCGCGGTGGCGCTGGTCAGCGATCCGGATCTGCTGCTGCTCGACGAGCCGACGGCGGCGATGGACGTGGGCAGCCGCCGCGAGTTCTGGCGTTCGATGCAGGCCTTCACCGACACCGGCCGCACGGTGCTGTTCGCGACGCACTACCTGGAGGAGGCCGAGGAGTTCGCCGACCGGGTCGTGCTGATGCGCAGCGGCAAGATCGTGGCCGACGGGTCGGTGGCGCAGGTACGCGCGCTGGCCGGGGGCCGGACGCTGCGCGCGGTCGTGCCGGGGGCGACCGCGACCGCGATCGCCGCCATGCCCGGGGTGACCGAGTACCAGATCCGCGGTGAGCGCATCGCCGCGTCCAGCAGCGACTCCGACGCCACCCTGCGCGCGCTGCTGGCCACCTACCCGGACGCCCGCGACATCGAGATCGCCGCGATGGGCCTCGAAGGCGCGTTCCTGTCGCTCACGTCGGAAGAGGAGACCACCCGATGAACCCGAAATACCTGGCACTGGAGATGCGGCGGGTGCTGCGCTCGCCCCGGTTCCTGATCTTCACCGTGGCTTTCCCGGTGCTGCTGTTCGTGCTGTACGTGGGGTTGTGGGGCAAGGACCAGCCGACGAAGACGACGCTGATGGTCAGCATGACCGCGTTCGGCGCCATGGCCGCCTCGCTGACGACGGGCGCGCGCGTGGCGGTCGAGCGGAACTCGGGGTGGCAGCGACAGCTACGGCTGACCCCGCTGACGGGTCGCGGCTACCTCAGCGCGAAGGCGGCGACGGGCATGCTGCTCGCGCTGGCGCCGGTCGTGCTGGTGCCGCTGATCGGCGGCGTCGTGGAAGGTGTCTCGCTGGACGCCGGCGGCTGGCTTCGGGTCACCCTGGGGGTGTGGCTCGCGGCGATCCCGTTCGCGTTGCTGGGACTGCTCATCGGGCAGGTCGGCACGGTCGACTCGACCCAGCCGCTGATCCAGCTGGTACTGCTGCCGATGGCGCTGCTTGGCGGGATCTTCATCCCGGTCGAATCGATGCCGGGCTGGCTGCTCAAGATCGCGCACGTGCTGCCGACGTACTGGATGGGCGAGATCGGGCGGAGCGCGGCGGGCCAGGCGTCGTCCTCGATCGGGCAGGCCGTGCTCATCCTGGCGATCTGGTCCGTCGCACTCTCGGTCGGCGTGATCCGGCGCTACCGTAGGGATTCGGCACGCGTTTGACGAGGGGAAACACCGTGGCTCAGCAGCATTTCGTGCCCGGACTGTGGGACCAGCGGCGCCGCCAGGCCTTCGGCGCCCGATGGCCGCTGGCGGGCACGCTGTTCATCCTGCCGATCGTCGTGCCCGTCGTGCGGGATGCCGTCCAGGGCCGGTCGCCGCTGTGGGAAGGCGTCGTCGATCTCACCCTGATGGCCGCGTACGTCGCCTGCTACCTGATCTTCCCGCTGTTCCTGTTCGCGCAGGACTCGATGCGCGTGAAGGTCGCGTTCTGCGCCGTGATGCTGGCGGTCGGGTGGGCTCTGGTGCCGCTGGCGCACGACGGGAGCGTGTACGTGCTGCTGTACGTGCTGGCCGTCATCGCGTTCGGGCTGCCGACGCCCTGGGTGCTGCTGCTCGACGGTTCGTCGCTGGTGGCGATGGGGCTGCTGATGGTGCTGGGGGTCGGGACGAAAGCCGACGGCGGCGATTTCGGCACGGTGTTCGGCGTGACGGCCGCGCTGTTCTTCATGGGGCGGCTGCTGCTGACGGTGCGCAGCCTGCGTGCCGCGAACGAGGAGATCGCCACGCTCGCCGTCACCGCGGAACGGGAACGGCTGGCCAGGGACCTGCACGACATCCTCGGCCACAGCCTCACCACGATCGCGGTGAAGGCGGGCCTGGCACGCCGGGTGCTGGAGACGGGCGGCGACGCCGATCGCGCCATCACCGAGATCCGCGAGGTCGAGGCCCTGTCCCGGAGCGCGCTGACCGACGTGCGGGCCACGGTGTCGGAGTACCGCGAGGTGTCGCTGTCGGCGGAGGTCGTCGGGGCGCGGGCGGCCTTGCGGGCGGCCGAGATCGAGGCGGACCTGCCGCACGCGGTGGACAACGTGCGGCCGGACCTGCAGCAGACGTTCGGGTACGTGCTGCGGGAGGCGGTGACCAACGTGCTGCGGCATTCCGGGGCGAAACACGTGAAGGTGCGGCTGGGCCGGACGTGGATGGAGATCGAGGACGACGGCGCCGGTGCGCCGTCCGGGGTGAGCGGTAACGGGTTGCGCGGACTGGCCGAGCGGCTGGCCGGGCTCGGCGGCACCCTGCGTGCGGAACCGCGGCCGGGCGGGGGTTTCCTGGTGCGCGCCGAGGTGCGGCCGGCGCTGGAGGCGGTGTCGTGATCCGGGTGCTGCTCGCCGACGACCAGGCGATGGTGCGGGGGGCGCTCGCCACCGTGCTGGGGCTGGAGCCGGACATCGAGGTGGTGGCGCAGGTCGGCTCGGGGGACGAGGTGCTGGCCGCGGCGAAGGAGTCGAGCCCGGACGTCGCGTTGCTGGACGTGCAGATGCCGGGCAAGGACGGGCTCGCGGCGGCCGCCGAGCTGCACGCGGCGCTGCCGTCGTGCCGGATCATCGTGTGCACGACGTTCGGCCGGCCGGGTTACCTGGCACGGGCGATGTCGGCGGGCGCATCAGGGTTCGTGGTGAAGGACTCGCCGCCGGAGCAGCTCGTCGACGCCGTGCGGCGGGTCTCGAAGGGGCTGCGCGTGGTCGACCCGGCGCTGGCCGCGGAATCGCTGGCCACCGGCGCGAGCCCGCTGACTGCGCGGGAACTGGAGGTGCTGCGCGCGGCCAGCGACGGCGGCACGGTGGCGGACGTGGCGCGGCGCCTGCACCTGTCGGACGGGACGGTGCGCAACCACCTGTCGGCGGCGATCGGCAAGACCGGGGCACGCACGCGCGCCGAGGCGGTGCGACTCGCGGAGGAGAACGGCTGGCTGTAAGGATGGGCCGCGATGGGGAAACGCAACCACAGCTGGCTCCGGCGGGTCGTGTTCGGCACGATCCTGGTCTTCGCACTGCTGATCGGCGGCACCGCGATCCGCGTGTGGCAGGTCGCCAGGACCGACGACCGGACCCAGGCCGACGTGATCGTCGTGCTCGGTGCGGCCCAGTACAACGGCAAGCCGTCGCCGATCTTCCAGGCGCGGCTCCAGCACGCCAGGCAACTGTACGAGGACGGCGTCGCGAAGGTCATCGTCACCGCGGGCGGCAACAAGGCCGGCGACATGTACACCGAGGCCTCCGCCGGCGCGAAGTGGCTCACCGAGGAGGGTGTGCCCAAGTCGGCGACGCTGGTCGTGGGGGAGGGGCGCGACACGCTCGGCAGCCTCCGCGCGGTGGCCGACGAGATCGCCAAGCGCGGCTGGCACACGGCCGTCCTGGTGAGCGATCCGTGGCATTCGCTGCGCGCCCGCACCATGGCCGACGACGTCGGCATGGACGCGTGGACCTCGCCGGTGCACAGCGGCCCCATCGTGCAGACCCGCCAGACGCAGGCGCTCTACATCTACCGCGAGACCGGCGCGCTGCTGTTCTACCGGCTCACCAACACCCCGGCCGACGACATCGGCGGCACCGGTGTCGGCTGAGCCGCCGGAACTGTCGGGCCTCCCGGTTAGGGTGGCGGGGTGTACGGCCAGAAGGACCGGGAGCGGCGCGTCGCGGAGGCGCCCAAGCGTGCTGCGCTGCCCGGATCGCGGGAGGACGGGCGCAGCGAGTTCGCGCGCGACCGTGCCCGCGTGCTGCATTCGGCCGCGCTGCGGCGCCTCGCGGGCAAGACCCAGGTGGTGGGTCCCGGGGAGGGCGCCGAGGTCAGCGGTGTGCCGCGGACCCGGCTCACGCATTCGCTCGAGGTGGCGCAGATCGGCCGCGGCATCGCGGAGGAGCTGGGCGCCGATCCGGATCTGGTCGACACGGCGGGGCTCGCGCACGATATCGGCCATCCCCCGTTCGGCCACAACGGCGAGCACGCGCTGAACGCCGCCGCACAGGCGTGCGGCGGTTTCGAGGGCAACGCGCAGACGCTGCGCATCCTCACCCGGCTGGAGCCGAAGCTGGAGCCGGTCGGGCTGAACCTCACCCGCGCCTGCCTCGACGCGGCCACGAAATACCCGTGGCGGCGCGAGCCCGGCCAGGCCAAGTTCGGGGTCTACGAGGACGACGTCGAGATCTTCGAGTGGATGCGCGAGGGAGCGCCGCGCCGTCGCCGCTGCCTCGAAGCGCAGATCATGGACTGGTCCGACGACGTCGCCTACTCCGTGCACGACGTCGAGGACGGGGTGCTGGCTGGCCGTATCTCGCTCCGGGTGCTGGCCGACAGCGAGGAGCGCGCCGCCGTCGCGGAACTGGCCGCCAAGCACTTCTCGCAGCAGTCCGTGTCGGCGCTGGAGGGCGCCGCGCGTGAGCTGCTGACGCTGCCCGCGGTCGCCGACCTGGTCGACCCCGGCTACGACAGTTCGTTCGCGGCGCACGTCGGGCTCAAGCGCCTCACGAGCGAACTCGTCGGCCGGTTCGCCTCGGCGGCGGTCACGAGCACCCGCGCCACGCACGGCGAGGGGCCACTGTCCCGGTACGCGGCCGAGCTGGAGGTGCCCGAGCAGGTCGCGGCCGAGGTCGCGCTGCTCAAGGCGCTGGCGTTGCGCTACGTGATGAGCGATCCGCGCCGCCTCGCGATGCAGGAAGGGCAGCGCCAGCTGCTGACCGAGCTGGTACAAGCCCTGGTCCAGCGCGCTCCGGACGTGCTGGACGCGGTGTTCGTCCCCGCCTGGAACCAGGCCGCCGACGACGCCGCGCGGTTACGCGTGGTGATCGATCAGGTCGCGTCACTCACCGACGCGCAAGCGCATGCGTGGCACGCCTGGCATATCGGGCGGCACTGAGCCGGAATCCGGTAGCGTCGGTGCGGTGGGCACCCCCCAACGCGATCACCTGAGGTTCTGCCTGGCCCTCCACCGGGCCGTGGCGGGCTGCGGTGACTCGTGCTTCTCGCCCTATTCGGTTGCCAGCGCGCTCGGCATGACCAGCCAGGCCACGCGCGGCGACGCCTCGGCCGAACTGGTCCGGCTGCTCGCGGGCGACGATGCCGACGTCGCCAAGCAAGCCGACCTGCTGCGCGCCGCGTCGACACTGACCGAGCGCGGACGGCACGAGAAGCCCGTGCTCGAGGCGGCGAACACCCTGTGGGCGTGGCAGGACCTGCCGCTGAACGAGGATTTCCTCGGCGAACTGGCGGCGTGGCCGAACGGCGGGGTCAAAACCGCGCCGTTCGTCGACGACCCCGGCGCGGCGTGCCGCCTGATCAACGCCGACGTCGCCGAGACCACGCACGACCTCATCCCGGAACTGCTCCCGCCGGGCTCGGTGGCGGCCGACACGGTGGCGAGCCTGGTCAACGCGCTCTACCTCAAGGTCGCCTGGATCCACCCCTTCGACGAGCACCGCACCGAGCCGGCCGACTTCCACGCGCCAGGCGGAACGCGGCGCGTCCCGACCATGCACGTCTCCGAGCAACTCGGCTACGCCGCCCGTGACGGCTGGCAGGTGGTCGAGCTTCCCGGTGCGGGCGGGGTGAGCGCGGCCATCCTGCTGCCCGACGGCGACCTCGCCGAGCAGGAGTCCACTGTGGACGAGGCTCTGCTGCTGGATCTGCTGGCGGGCACGAAGAACCGGCAGGTCCGGCTGTCCATGCCGAAGGTGAAGCTGGATCACCGGGCTCAGCTCAAGCCCACGCTGCAAGGGCTGGGCGTGCGCACGATGTTCACGGCCGGCGCCGATTTCGCCCCGCTCAGCCCCGACCCGCGGCTGACCGTGGACGACGTCGTGCACCAGTCGGTGCTGCGGCTGGACGAACAGGGGCTCGAGGGCGCGGCCGCCACCGCGGTGATGATCCGGGCGCTGGCCATGGTCACGCCGGTCGATCCGGTCGACGTCGTGGTGAACAGGCCTTTCCTGCTCCTCGTTCGGCACGCCCGGACGGGTGTGGTCTACTTTTTCGCCCGCGTTGTCGAACCGTGAGGTAAGAAGTTGACCGCGTTGCTGGAGGCGCCAGACACGGTGCAGGTTGCCGAGCCGGAGCGGCCGAGGTGGAACCGCATCGACGCCCTCGTCGTGCTGTGCTACGTGCTCGCCGCGTTCGTCATCTACGCCGGGTTGTGGACCAACCTGAGCAGCGGCTATCTGTACAACAGCGCGCAGGACCAGAACATGTGGGAGTGGTTCTTCGCGGTCACCGCACACTCGCTGTGGCACGGCCAGAACCCGCTGATCTCGACGCTGCAGAACTACCCGGACGGCGTGAACCTCATGGCCAACACGGCCATGTTCGGGCTCGGCGTCCCGCTCTCGCCGATCACGCTGTTGTTCGGCCCGACCGTGACGTGGGCGGTCACGCTCACGGGGGGCCTCGCGGGCACCGCGGTCGCCTGGTACTGGGTGTTCTCGCGCACGCTGGTCCGCTCGCGGCTGGCCGCGGCGATCGGCGCCGCGTTCTGCGGCTTCGCGCCGGCGATGATCTCCCACGGCAACGCGCACCCGAACTTCGTCGGCCTGTTCCTGCTGCCGTTCATCGTGCTGCGACTGGTGCGGCTCGCGCAGGGCAAGCACCCGGTGCGGGACGGGATCTTCCTCGGGCTGATGCTCGCGTATCAGGTGTTCCTCGGCGAGGAGCCGCTGCTGATCACGATGCTCGGGTTCGTGGTGATGGCGATCGCGTATGTCGCGTCGCGGCCGCGCGAGGCGGCGAAAATGGTGCGCCCGATGGTGATCGGGCTCGTCACCGGCGGCGTGCTCGCCCTTGTGCTGGCCAGCTATCCACTGTGGTTCCAGTTCTTCGGGCCGCAGAGCTACACTACGCTGGAACACGGCTCGGTGGGCAACGACACGGCCGCGTTCACCCGTTTCGCCACGGAGTCGATCGCGGGCGACGCGCGGTCCGCGGCGGACGTGTCGATGAACCGCACCGAGGAGAACGCGTTCTTCGGCTGGCCGCTGATCGTGCTGATGGTCGTGGTGACGATCTGGCTGTGGCGCAACGTACTCGCGCGGTCGATCGCGATCTCGATGTTCGTGATGGCGTGGCTCTCGCTCGGCGTCGAGATCGTCGTCGCGCATTCCGACACCGGGATACCGGGGCCGTGGAAGCTGCTGGCGAACCTGCCGCTGTTCGACTCGCTGCTCGAGTCCCGGCTCGCGATGGCCTGCATACCGGCGATCGGCGCGCTGCTGGCGCTGGCGACCGACCGGGTGTTCCAGGCGGCGCCGTCCTACCGCGACAAGCAACTGCCATTGCGGTGGCTGTGGCTCGGGGCGCTGGTGGCCGTGCTGCTGCCGGTCGCGCCGACCCCGCTCGAGACGATCACACGTCCCGCGACGCCGGACTTCTTCACCAGCGGCGCGTGGCGTGACTACGTGACCGCCGGGTCGGTCGTGACCGTGCCGCTGCCCGGGCCGGGGGACGCGCAGGCGCTCAACTGGCAGGTGCGGGCGGACGTCGGGTTCCCGCTCGCGGACGGGTACTTCGTCGGCCCGAGCGGCCCCGACGACAAGCACGGCCGGTACGGCGCCGTGGAGCGGCCGACCGCCTCGCTGCTTGGCGACGTGCGTGACAACGGCGTTGTGCCCGACATCAACGACCAGCGGCGTGCCGAGGCCGTCGCCGACCTGCGGTACTGGCACGCGGACGTCGTCGTGCTGCCACCGGGCGACAACCAGCGGGCCCTGCAGTCCACTGTGGAGCTCCTGCTGCGCACGCCGGCGCGGTATGTCGACGGCGTGTGGGTGTGGGACGTCCGCCCGCTGACCGCGCGTTGACTGTCACAAACCGCGTGGCCCGCTCGTCCTCCCTGTGAACGTCGTCAGACAGGGAGGACACGATGCCCCGCATTCCCGCGTTGCCCGCCCGGGACGCCGGGCTGATCACCAGAATCGGCTACTGGTTCGCGCGCCGTCGCTATGGCGCCGTGCCGGAGCCCTTCGCCGTCGCCGCACATCACCCGGCGCTGATGCGCGCGGGCGCGATCCACGAGTTGCTGGCGGAGCGTGCGTCGAAGGTGCTGCCGGTGAACGTGCGCGAGATCGCCGTGTACCGCACCGCGGTGCGGCTCGGCTGCTCGTGGTGTGTCGATTTCGGGACCATGCTGCAGAAGCACGAGGGCCTCGACATCGACCGGCTCCAGCACATCGATGAGTACGAGGAGTCGCCCCTGTTCAGCGACGCGGAGCGCTTGGCGCTGGCCTACGCCGACGCCATGACCGCGACGCCGGTCGAGGTCACGTCGGAGCAGGTCGCGAAGCTGGAGCGCGCCTTTGGCCGCCACGGCGTGATCGAGCTGACGTACCAGATCGCGCTGGAGAACATGCGCGCGAGGACGAACAATGCGCTGGGGATCACCGACCAGGGCTTCACCTCGGGCGACGCGTGCCGCGTTCCTCGGGTCTCGCCCCAGGGCGAGGCGGGCCGGGTGGCTTGAGGCGCGCGTCGGGACGGTCGGGCGTCTCAGCCGCGACCGGTCTCGCGCTCGGAGTCCGGGCCCGGTTGCAGCCCGACGCCGGATTGCCGGTGGCTGCTCGGTCAGGCGGCGCCTGCTCACGGCCGGTCCCGACCGGGCAAGCCTCCGATGACGACGGCTCGTGCAGCGGCCGGGCCTGGGCATCCCCGATCGCGGGCCGGCCGAACTCGCGTGGCTTCGGGCCGGCGCGTAGGTCGGCATGCCCGGCCGTCGTCCGCCGGCGCAGGCCCGGGTCGCTGCCGACGGCAATGGATCAGGCCAGGGTCATTGCACGCTCCGGTGAGCCGGACTGGCGGTCGCCTCACCCGTCCGCTGCCCGTCGCGCCCTTGACCGCGGAGGAACGGCACCTTGTCGCCGACCTTCTCACCGACCTTGGCCCGCACGACGCCCGCAGCGCCCTGCACCATCGGGTGATCTGCCACCTTGCGGTACGTGCGCACGATCTGGTCGTACCGCGCGCGCCCCGCCTTCGCCCCGAAGACGTACCCCACAGCCGCCCCGAGCAGGAAAGTCCTCATGCCTGCGCCTCCTCACACCTGTATTCACCCCGTTCACCCATTGTCCATGAGGCGGGCGTCATGTGCCGGGGGTGCTAGCTGAGCGCGACCAGCCATGCGCTAGAGTTTCGACTCGTTGGCCCGGGGCCCTCCCGGACCGCGGCACGGCATTCCCCTGTAGCTCAATTGGCAGAGCATTCGGCTGTTAACCGAAGGGTTGTTGGTTCGAGTCCAACCGGGGGAGCAGGCAAAACAAGGCCCCAAGATCATTGGGGGCCTTCGCTACATCCACGATGTACATCAGTTGTCGTCGGCAAGCCGGTTCATCCGCTCGGCCATCCGCCGCTTCGCTTCGTCCAGTACGTGGCCATAGATATTCGTCGTAGTCGCACGTGAAGGACGGCCAGTTCGGCTGACCGACCACCCGCGCCGCACGCGGGCCGACCCCCAGTCGGCGGGGTCAGCGCTTAGCTGACTACTTGCATGCGGGAGTTTGGTGTGCGCCATATGTGGACTGCGCCTGGGTGAATCCTTCCCCCGCACTACTCGACAGCTGCCGGATCAATCCCGAGCACTCTCGGCCTGATCGCACTGGCGCAGACGCGGCCAAGGTGCTGCTTCGCCCAGTCGCGCAAATTATCGTGATTCTGCTACCCAGGGGTGATTGGCCCGTTACCCTCAGGCTGGAGTTGGGAGGGTGGACGTGAGCTTCTTCGATGGGATCAACTTCGTCGTGTCCGATGCCGAGAAGGGCGTTGCCTCGGCCGTGCAGGCGGTGGGCGCTGGTGCCGCCGCCGGAGCGGCCGCAGCCGGTGGCGGTGTGACCATGGACCGCGACGAGATGACAACCTTTCTGCAGCAGGTGAAGCAGACACAGGAGCTGTGTCAGCAGCAGGTACAGGCCAATAGCTTTATGCGCGCGATCACACCTCCTGCGGGCGATCAGGCGAGCACGATGTTCACGAACGCGGCTCAGACGTCGCGCGATCGCCGCTTCCAGTATTTGCAGGACCAGTTGAATATGTACAACGAGCTGGTAAATAAGCTCGAAGAGGCCCTGGGGCTTACGACCGAGTCGGATCATCAGGCGGCCCAGGCGATAAATCAGGCCGCTGGGGAGGGCAAGTACTAGTGAGCACCCGTTTTGCTGCAGCCATTGCCCTGATGTGTGCCGGTGCGGGACTTCTGGCGGCGTGCTCAGGCGGCACGGTCGGAGGCACGCCGTCCCCCGCGACAAGCAATGCGCCATCGAGCACCAGCAGCGCCGAGTCGTCGAGCGCAAGTCTCGCGAATGCGCCTAAGGTGCCGATGCCCCTTCCCGCGACCGTTCTCGATGGCAGCCCCTGCAACTCGGCCCTCACCATGGAACAGGTGGTCACCTTCATCGGAACGCCGAAAGCGCCACAATCGGACGACACGATTCCGACCGGACCGGCGTGTACATGGTCCAACGCGAGCGGTGCCGGAGGCCAGATCGGCGTAAACTACGAGACCAAGATCGGCGGCGGTTGGAGCGCCGCCTACCGGAACCTCAAAGGGAATTCCGATCGCTGGGAACCCACAACCCTGCAGGGCTACCCAGCCGTCGCTGCCACCAACCGGGGCGAGGACCAGAGCATCACCGGTCGGTGTGACGTCACGGTCGGCATTCGGGACGACCTCAGCTTTGCTGTGAGCCTCACTCTCAGCAATAACGCTCGTACGCGTGGCGTCGACTCTTGCGAAGGCGCCAAGGACATCGCCGACAGCGTGCTCACCAATCTGAAGGGCCGGGCGTAAAGCCTGCTCGGAAGCCGAGCGCCTAGCACGATAGCCGCTCGGCCGTAGCGAGTAGGAGATCGCCACCATCGGGTCGACGTACACCACCAACAAGGTTGAACCTCGTAATACGACGATGCATCACACCACTGCATGCCGCCGAATCACGCGGGCAAGGACTCGTTGTGTTGCTGGGCGGCTCGCAACTTGTTTGGGTACGACCTTGTGGACAGTCTGAAGGCGTTCAGCACCGTTCAGCTTTCGGCGAGTTGGACGACTCCGCGGAGTGTGGGCAACAGGAGGTCGGCGGTGCGGTCGTGGCTGAGGTGGAGGCGGGTCGCGATCTCGTCGCAGGTGGTGAATCCGGTGGCGGCGCCGATCGTGGCTGCCGCGGTATCGGTGTCGAACGGGTGGCGCAGCCGGTCGGCTTCGGCGAGCCGGGTGGCGAAGCGCGCGACCTGATCGAAGCGCCACTGCTCCCGGCTGCTGATGACCTGCTGGGCTTCCGGGTCGACGGCGGAGAGGCTGATCAGACGCCGGAACAGGTCTGGGTCTGTGTTCCAGAAGCGGCATAGCTCGGTGACCATTGTGGTGAAGGCGGCGACGGGGTCGGTGACGGCGAATGCCGCGTCCACGGCAGCCACAAGTCCGGCCCGCTGGGACAGGTCTTCGGCGAGTGCGTCGAGCAGTCCGAGTTTGTTGCCGAACTTCCGGTAGATCGTCACGCGGGTGACCTCGGCGTCGGCGGCGACCTGCTCAAGGCTGAGGTTGCGATAGCCCGCGTCGATCAGATGCTGCCGGGCGGCGGCAAGGATGTTGGCTCGTGTGCGTTCGGCCGCGCGTGCGCGCAAGCCTTGTCGTCTCGTCTGCGACTCGTCCCGTCCCACGAGCGTCATGTTACAACCTGTATCGTATGATACAGCTTGTATCATTAGGCGGGTCCAGAGGATTGAGGAGGTGGTCTGTGTGACTGTGTACCCCGTGGTCCTGGTGACAGGAGCGAACAAGGGGCTGGGAAAGGAGACGGTGCGGCAGCTCGCCGCACGCGGGGCCACGGTTGTGCTGGGAAGCCGTGACGGTGATCGCGGCCAGGCCGCCGCTGACGAGTTGGCCGCGGCGGGCACCACGGTGATCCCGGTGCGGCTCGACGTGACCGACGCCGGCAGCGTCCGGGATGTCGCCAGTTGGCTGGATGCCGAGTACGGACGGCTGGATGTGCTGGTCAACAACGCGGGGACGGTCGTCGACCGGCTCGCCGAGCGCACCACCGCTGGCGAGATGCGGCAAACGTATGAGGTGAACGTCTTCGGCGTGGTGACGGTGGTCCAGACCATGCTGCCGTTGTTGGCGAAATCGCCGGCGCCGCGCATCGTCAATGTCTCCAGTACCACCGCATCACTGTCGTTGACCAGTGGTGGCACCGATTTCGGCGGTGACGCGGCCCTGCGGATGGCCTACTCCTCCTCGAAGGCGGCGCTGAACATGCTCACGATCCAGTACGCCAAGGCCTTCAGCGACAGCGACACGCTCGCTCACATCAAGATCAATTCGGCTACGCCGGGCTATACCGCGACGGACCTGACCGGGCACCGAGGCACCCGCTCGGTTGCTGACGGAGCCCACATCATCGTCGACCTCGCCACGTTGAGCGACGACGGCCCCACCGGCGGCTTCTTCAACGACAACGGCACCGTGCCCTGGTAGGCCCGCCTGGCTGTGGCGGACGCCCGTGGTCAACGTCATCCGCGACGCGCTACCGCGAAAATGCGCCGGAACGGGAACCACACCGTGCCGTCGGGCCGGGGTGGGTAGGCCTCCGCCAGCAACGGGGCGAGTTCAAGACGGAAGTCGGCCCACGAAACGTCATCCAAGGAAGCCCGGACGGGGCGCAGAGCCGTGCCGGTGATCCACTCCAGGACGGCGTTCTCACCGGTCAGGGGCTGGATGTACGTCGTTTCCCAGGCGTCGACCGTACAACCGGCGTCGGCGAGCAGATCCGCGTACTCCTGGGGCGTGTGGACCGCCTCGTCGTCGCGCAAGGGCCCGATTCGCGAAGCCCAGCGGGGGTCGGCGGCCAATGAGCGGGTCAGCGTGTGCGACGGTGCGCCGAAGTTGCCGGGTACCTGCATCGCGAGCCAGGCACCCTGGGCCAACTGGGCCGCCCAGTGGCGGAGCAGCGCAGAGTGCTCCGGCACCCATTGCAGAACCGCGTTCGTGACCACGACGTCCGTGTCCGGCGCGGGTGTCCAGTCGCGTATGTCCAGCACTTGGGCATCCACACCGGTGGCGCGGGCCGCGGCGACCATCTCGGGGGAACTGTCGTACGCCTCAAGTGCGGCATCCGGCCAGCGTTCTGCCAGGGCAGCCGTCAGGTTGCCCGGGCCGCAGCCGAGGTCCACGACGCGGCGGGGAGTCTCAGCCCGGACGCGGGCGATCAGGTCGTGGAAAGGGCGTGCTCTGAGGTCGGCGTAGCCCAGGTACGCGGCCGGATCCCACACAGTACAAGCGTACTGCTAAGCATTCGGGTGCGCCAGCTTCGCGGCGGCCTCTCGGGCGATCGCCGTCACCGTGGCCGGGTCGACGCCGGGATCGGGGCGTGCCTGCAGGACGCTGCCGTCCCGGCCGGCGAGCTTTCGCTGCACGAACCAGACGCCGCCGCCGCTCAGTTCCTGGCGGTGCCGGGCCCGGATCGAGGTGTCGACGTGCTGGCGCACCATCGCGGGCACCTTTCCCGGGCGCGGCAACGCGAAGCGCACCGGGTCACGATCGGCCAGCAGCACCGCGTCGCCGGCGGTGCCGGTCTCCTCGGCTTCCACCACGGTGAGGATGCCCTCGCGCCAGACGGCTTTGCTGATCAGGTGCCACGGGACGCGGCGGCCTTCCGGCAGCCAGAGGCCCAGCTCCGTCACCACGAGATGACCGCCGTAGGCGACCTCGGCAGAGGCCAGTGCGTTCTCGGAAGGTGCCAGCTCGCCGGGGAAACCATCCGGCAGCCGGGACCCGAGCAAGCGCCGTAGCCAGCTCATTCCAGCTCAGACCATCCCGCCGATCGCCTGCTCCCGCAACGCCTTTCGATACTCCTCCAGTGCCACGAGGTCGCCGAACAGAGCGCGATATTCCTCCTCGGCGTCGATGGGGGACAACCGTTGCAAGCGGGACTTGATCTCGGCCACCTGGCGGCCGACCAGGTTCTCCTGGACGGCCGCGATCATGTTGCCGATGTAGCGCACATCGGCTTCTCCCTTGGCGCGTAAGGGTTCCACCGCCAACTCCGACAGCAGGGTGCGCACCGTCCCTTGTGGAGTGTGCGCGCTCGCGGCGTCGATCAGTGCGGGACCGGTCAGGCCGCTGCTCGCGCCGCCGGCCTTCAACACTGCCCGGTGCACGGCGACATAAGCCGGGTGGGTGAATGCGTCTTCGGGTAGCGCGTCGTACTCCGGGCCGGCCATCGCGGGTTCCTGGAGCGCGGCCTTGAGCACCTCGCGTTGGGCAAGATATTGGGGGTCTTTCGGCTGCGGGCGGGGGATTTCCGCATCACCGTTCTGCTGTGGGGCGCGGCGTGCGCCCCGCACCGAAGCGGCACCGTTGCCGGAGGACTCGCGCACCCGGCGCACCACCATGTCCGCGTCCTGCCAGCCCGCCCACCACGCCAGCTTGGCCGCGTAGCCGTCGCGCTTCGCGCGGTCCTTGATCTGCGCCACGAGCGGCACGGTGCGCTGAAGCGCCGCGACCTGCCCGTCCACCGAGTCCAGATCGTACTCACGCAGCATGCTGCGAATCGCGAACTCGAACAGCGGGATCCGCCGCGCCACCAGGTCGCGCACCGCCGCGTCGCCCTTCGCCAGGCGCAGTTCGCAGGGGTCCATGCCGTCCGGCGCGACCGCGATGTAGGTCTGCCCGGCGAACGTCTGCTCACCCTCGAACGCCTTGAGCGCCGCCTTCTGGCCGGCCTCGTCCCCGTCGAACGTGAAGATCACCTCACCGCGGAACGCGTCGTCGTCCATCAGCAGGCGGCGCAGGACTTTCATGTGGTCCTCGCCGAACGCCGTGCCCGACGACGCGACCGCCGTGGGCACGCCCGCGGCGTGCATCGCCATCACATCCGTGTAGCCCTCGACCACGACGACCTGGTGCCGCTTGGCGATCTCCCGCTTCGCCAGATCCAGCCCGAACAGCACCTGCGACTTCTTGTAGATCGGGCTCTCGCTGGTGTTGAGGTACTTGGCCTGGATCTGGTCGTCGTCGAACAGGCGCCGCGCGCCGAAGCCGACCACGTCCCCGGAGAGGTCCTTGATCGGCCACACGAGCCGCCGGTGGAACCGGTCGATCGGGCCCTGCCTGCCCTCCTTGATCAGCTGGGCCTTCAGCAGTTCCGCCATCTCGAAACCGCGGTTGAGCAGGTGCTTCGTCAGCTTGTCCCACCCCGCGGGCGCGAACCCGCAGCCGAAGCGCTGGGCGGCGGCCTCGTCGAACCCGCGCTCCTTGAGATACGTGCGCCCCAGTTCGGCCTCGGGCGTGCGCAACTGCTCGGCGTAGAACTCGGCCGCGGCCTTGTGTGCCTCGACCATGCGCGTGCGGGTGCCGCGGTCGCGTTGCACGCTGCCGCCGCCACCCTCGTAGGTCAGCCGGAACCCGACGCGGTCGGCCAGCCGTTCGACGGACTCGACGAACCCGAGGTGGTCGATCTTCATCAGGAACTTGATGACGTCGCCACCCTCGCCGCAGCCGAAGCAGTGGAACGTGCCGTGCGTGGGCCGCACGTTGAACGACGGGGTCTTCTCGTCGTGGAACGGGCACAGTCCCTTCAGCGCCCCGCCCCCGGCGTTGCGCAGGGCGACATAATCGCCCACGACCTCGTCGATCCGGATGCGCTGGCGTACTTCCGCGATGTCACTGTCCCGGATACGACCTGCCACTCTGCCAATATAGTGGGCATGGGGCTTGTCGATGAGTTCACCGGTCACCGCACGCACCTGACGGCCGTCGCCTACCGGCTCACCGGGTCGGTGTCCGACGCCGAGGACGCCGTACAGGAGGCGTGGCTGCGCCTCGCGGCACTGCCTGAGGACAAGGCGGGCGAGATCCGCGATCTCAAGGCATGGCTGACCACTGTCGTCGGCCGGATCAGCCTGGACCGGCTGCGCTCGGCGGCCGTCCAGCGCGAAAAGTACATCGGGCAGTGGCTGCCGGAGCCGATCGTCACGCCGGTCGCGGGCACGCAGGCCGAGGACCCGCTGGACGTGACCGTGCGCGACGAGGGCGTCCGCATGGCGGCGATGGTCGTGCTGGACAAGCTCACCCCGGAGCAGCGCGTCGCGTTCGTGCTGCACGACGCGTTCGCCATGCCGTTCGACGAGATCGCGGGTGTGCTCGGCGTGTCGGTGGACGCGGCGCGGCAGCACGCGTCGCGCGGCCGGCGGGCGCTCAAGGACGCGGAGCCGCCGCCGCGCGCGAGCATGGCCGAGCAGCAGGAGATCCTCGACCGCTTCCTGCAGGCCCTGTTCTCGGGTGACGTGCAGGCGGTGGCCGAGGTGCTGCACCCCGACGTGATGGTCATCGGCGACTCCAACGGCAAGGCCCGCACCACGCGGCAGATCATGGTCGGCGCGGACAAGGTCATCCGGTTCTTCCAGGGCCTGCTCAAGATGTACGAGCCGGGCGCGTTCACCGCGGGCCGCCCGGTGCTGGTCAACGGCGACCTCGGCGTCTATCTGCAACGCAAGCCCGCCGCGGACGAGCAGTACCTCGACCTCGACGCGCACGTGCAGACCATGGCGATCCGTGACGGGCGGGTCGTGGCGATCTACGACATCGCGAATCCTGACAAGCTCACGCACGTGCCGGAAGCGGCCGGGTAGCCGCCGGCGCGGTGGGTCAACTGTGATCGGCATCTCACCTGCGGTAGGTTCGGTGGACGTCCACGAGCCGTGCAGGGGGTGACCGAACATGGTGCCTGGTCAGCAGGCCGTCGTGCAGCGCACCTTCTTCGCGCCACCGCGCGAACTGGAACCGTCGGAGCTGTACTGCAGCATCGAGCGGGGTGTGGCCGTGGCGGAGCGCACGCGGGTGACGCTCGATCCGCACGCGACCGTGACCACGGACACCTACTTCGGCCGTTTCCCGGCCAGCTACTGGCAGGGCTTCACTCGCGTCGACTCGGTCACCGTGCGCGTCGCGGGCCAGGGCGCGGGACGGATCCGGCTGATCGCGTCCGACAGCAACGGGCGGCCGCGCGCAGTCGACAGCGGGCGTATCTCGGGTGCGGACGCCGTCGAGCTGACCGCGCGGCTGGACAAGTTCACCGACGGCGGTGACCTGTGGCTGGAGATCACCACCGGGGCCGGCCTGCTCGTGGTCGACGACGCGCGCTGGACCGTGGGCGGCGAGGTGCGCGAACGGGACGCGGTGGTGGTCATCTGCACCTACAACCGCGCGGACGACTGCGTCGCGACGCTGGGCACGCTCGCCGCGGACGACGAGTGCGTCGCCGGACTGGCCGGCGTGTACGTGGTCGACCAGGGCAGTGACCCGGTCGAGTCGCGGGAGGGGTTCGCGCCGCTGCGCCAGAAGTTCGGTCGCAAGCTCACCTACCTGCGCCAGCCCAATCTCGGCGGCGCGGGCGGCTTCACGCGCGGCATGTACGAGGCGACGGCCGGGCAGGACTGGCCCTACGTGATGCTGATGGACGACGACATCGTGCTCGAACCCGACACGGTGCTGCGCATGACCGGGTTCGCGAGCCGCACCGAGAAGCCGCTCATCGTAGGCGGGCAGATGCTGCAGTTGTTGCACCCCAACAGGTTGCACGTCGCCGCCGAGCACGCGGACCTGCCGAAGCTGCGGGCCGGACGGCCGGTGGCGGATGCCATCCACGACGCCGACCTGACGAAGGACCGGCAGGACGTCAAGGTCAACGCCGAGTACAACGCGTGGTGGTCCTGCCTGATCCCGCCCGAGGTGCTCGCCGACATCGGCTATCCGCTGCCGATCTTCTTCCAGTGGGACGACATCGAGTTCGGCCTGCGCGCCCGCGCGGCGGGCCACCGGACGGTGACGCTGCCGGGCGCGGGCGTGTGGCACGCCGACTTCGCGTGGAAGGACTGGGACGACTGGGCCCGCTACTTCAGCCTGCGCAACGCGTTGATCGTCTCCGCGCTGCACGGCGAGTTCGACGTGCGCGCCACCGCGCGGTTCCTGTTCGCCGAGATGTGGCGGTACCTGGTCTCGATGCGGTACGGCCTCGCCTTGACCCTGATCATCGCGGTCGAGGACTTCCTGCGCGGGCCGAAGGTGCTCACAGACGGTGGCGCCCAGGCCGCCGCGAGCATCCGCAAGCTGCGGGCCGAGCACCCCGAGACCGTGGTGCAGCCCACGTGTGGCGCACCCGACCTGCCGGTGGTGCCGACCGCCCCTCGGCCGTCGAAACCGGGCCTGGTGCTGGTCAAACGCGCGGTCTGGCACCTGCTGGGACGCGCACGGGGTGGCGCTACGATTGCGGATCGCTACAGCGAGTGGTGGCACGTCTCGCTGTTCGACACGGCGGTGGTGACCGATCCCTCGCAGAATGGGGTACGGCTCCGCAGGCGTGACCCGGCGCTGCTGCGGGCGCTGGCCTGGCGGGGCGCGCGGACGCTGTACCGGTTCACCCGCCGGGCGCCGCAGGCGGGGGCGCGCTACCGTGCCGCGATGCCCGACTTGACCAGCCGCGCCAACTGGCGGCGGCTGTTCGGACAGACTGAGGAGTGATTCGTGTTCAACCGGATCCGCCACCGGATGCGCTGCTCGTTGCTGCGGTTGGCCGATGAGGTCGCCGACCGGCAGTACGGCCGTGCCGAGGCACTGGTCGAGAAGGTCCGCGCCGACCTGAAAGAGGATGTCGAGAACCACGTCCGGCACGAAGCCGACCGGATCATCCGCGCGATGCACGACATCGAGTTCCGGTCCCGCCGCGACCTGTACGCCGCGGCGGAGCGTTACGCGGTCGCGAGCACCGAGCGGTTCCTCAGCGACCACCTGCCGACCGCGCCGATCTTCACCGCGCCGCTCGAGACGCTCGAGTACGCGCTGACGCTGGTGGACGGCGAGGGTATGGCGCTGGAGTTCGGGGTGTTCAGCGGTAACACCCTGAAGGTCATCGCGGCCGCGTGCGAGGGGCGCGAGGTCTACGGGTTCGACTCGTTCGACGGTCTGCCCGAGGACTGGCGCACCACCCAGCCGGCCGGCACGTTCGCCGTGGACCAGGTGCCCGAGGTCGACGGCGCCGAGATCGTCGTCGGCCTGTTCGCCGACTCGCTGCCGGGCTTCCTCGCCGAGCACCCGGGGCCGATCGCGTTCCTGCATCTGGACGCCGACCTGTACTCCTCGACCAAGACCGTGCTCGACCTCGCTGGCGACCGGTTGCGGCCGGGCAGCATCGTGCTGTTCGACGAGTACTTCAACTACCCGGGGTGGGAACGCCACGAGCACCTCGCGTGGACGGAGTTCGTGGAGCGCACCGGGATCCGCTTCTCCTACGCCGGCTACACGGTGAACAACGAGCAGTTGATCGTGCGCATCACGGACTAACGGGCGCGCAGCGCCGCGAGCGAGCAGGTCAGCCCGATCACGACGAAGAAGATCGCCGCCGTCCAGGCCCACCACGCGGTCGTGCTCACCGCGACGTAGGCCTGAAGACCGCCGGCGACGAGGAACGCGAGCGCGCACGCGAACCACCACAGCCGGCGATGCCGCGATTTCGCGGTCATCGGAGGAACGGACATGTGGAGCACCACCCTCGGCCTGGTTATGCCGGATATCGGTCCCGGCCCGGGGTTGTTACCGGGCCGGCCTGACCGGCTGGAATGTTTCGCGCCGGTCACACCGGGTATCCGAACGCTGCTCGCGTCGTCGGCGAGCGTGGAAGGTGGCCCAGTGGAGCGCACGGAACGGCTGACGATCACGGGCCTGGCCGACCTGGCTGCGGTCCGCATGCGCATCCGTGCCCTGCTGGCCGACTGCGACACCGACGACGTGATCGACGCGATGCTGGTCGCCGACGAACTCTGCGGGCTGGCCTGTCAGCACGCGAACATGCCTGCGCAGGTGTCGCTGGTCCGCTCCTTCGACCGGCCCGGCCTGCGCCTGGCAGTCACCGCGCTCCCGCGGGAGGTGCCGGTGCCGCCGGTCTGGTCCCGCGCCGGTGCCCGGGTGCTCGAGGCGTGTACCACGGACTGGGGCGTCGGTAACGAGGGCAACCGGACGAAGCTCTGGGCCTGCCTGCGCCTGCGGTCGTACACGGGTCTGCCGGTGCCGCGCACACCGGTGCGTTAGCCCCGGCCGAAACGCTCGCCGATCTCGGTGATTTCCGGCAGGCCGATGAAGTCGGTGAACTCGCCGAACCCGGGCAGGCTGCCCACGGCGTTGACCGGGGTGCCGTCCTTCGCGATCTTCGCCAGCACCTCGCGCATCGCCCTGGTGGCCGCGAGCAGTGTGGAGATGGGGCACAGCACCAGCCGGAAACCGAGTTCCCGCAGGCGAACCAGATCCTGCGGCGGGGTCTTGCCGCCCTCGGCCCAGTTGAACACCAGCGGCACGCCGCGGAACTCCGCCGCCACGCGCTCGATCTCCTCGTCACTGCGCAACGCCTCGACGAACAGCGCGTCGGCCCCGGCGTCGAGATAGCGGCGCGCCCGGTCGATCGCGGCGTCGAGTCCCTCCACCGCTCGCGCGTCGGTACGGGCGATGAGCACGAAATCGGGGTTGTGGCGGGCTTCGACGGCCGCGCGCACCTTGTCGACCATCGTGCCGGCCGGGACGACCTGCTTGCCCTCCATGTGCCCGCAGCGCTTCGGCGCGACCTGGTCCTCGAGGTGGATGCCGGCTGTGCCGGCGGCCTCGTACTCGCGCACCGTGCGGATCACGTTGAGCGCGTTGCCGTAGCCGGTATCCGCGTCCGAGATCACCGGCAACCCGACGGCGGAGAGGATGCGGCGTGCGTTGCCGACCATCTCGGTCAGCGTCAGCAGGCCCACGTCGGGCCGCCCGATGAGGGACGCCGTGGTGCCGAACCCGGTCATGTACACGACCGGGAAACCGGCCTCCTCCACCAGTCGCGCGCCCAATGCGTCGTACGCGCCGGGCGCCACCACCGGTTCGCCGCGGGCGAGCAGCTCCCGCAGCCGCGCCGGGCCGTCCACGTGTCCGGCCAGCAGTTTCGCCATCACACTGCCTCCTTCGCCTCCGACCTTGCCACAGGTTTCGAAAAGACCCTTTCCGGGCAGTTCAGCAAGAGTGCGAACGTCGACCAGACGGGGAGGGAAGCGATGACGGCCGTGGCCGCGGAAACGCTCGCCGGGAAGGGCCTCGAGGCGACGGGCGAGCTGCCGGAAGCGCTCAAGCGAGAACTCGGCAGCAGCGACCCGCAAAAGGGTGAGGCAGTGAGCGTCGCCGTGGCGACGCCGGCGAGAGGATCACCGGGCCACGTGGTGGAGCTTGGCGAGGTCGCGGGGAAGGCGCACGCAGGGGGTGCGGTCGAGGGGACCGCACAGGCGCAGGCCCGCGAGCCTGCCACGCCCGAGCCGGTTCCGGCGGGAGAGGCCGCCGAGCAACTCGCCGCGGCCGTGACCGCCGCGTTGCGGCCCGACGCCGCGCCGCTGGACTACGGTCCTTGCCGCCAGGGGGTCGGCACGGCGGTGCGGCACCTGCGCGGCGCCCTGCTCGGCCTCATGCGCGCGCTGGAGCCCCATTCCGGCACCACACCCGAGGACAGCGCGGTCGCCCGCGCGCAGCACCTCGCCGCCGACATCCGCTTTGTGCGGCCGCACGAGACCGGCTGACCGGCCGTGGAGCCAGTGTCGTGCGACTCCGCTCCGCTCACTCCGGCCCGCTGGGCGCCGAAGGTGGCCTTGGGTGCCACATAGGCGCCGACGGCCACCTTCGGCGCCGCGCCGCAGGGTCGGGGAACGCGCGAGCGCACAAGGCAACCAGGATCACGCGACGCTAGTAGCTTCCGAGGGTATGAGATTTCGGGCAGAGCTGAGACAGAACGGCAAGACCGCCACCGGGATCCGGGTGCCCGACGACGTGGTCGCGGAACTGGGGTCGAAACGCCCCGCCGTCAAGGTCACCGTCAACGGGTACGGCTACCGCAGCACCGTCGGCTCGATGGGCGGGGAGCCGATGCTGCCGGTCAGCGCCGAGCATCGCAAGGGCGCGGGCATCGCCGCGGGGGACGAGGTGGACGTCGAGCTGGAACTGGACACCGAAACCCGCGAGGTCACGGTGCCCGTGGACCTCGCGGCCGCGCTCGACGACCCGGCGAAGGAGTTCTTCGCGAGCTTGTCCTACAGCCACCAGCGGGCGTACACGCTGTGGATCGAGGACGCGAAGAAGCCCGAGACACGGCGGAAACGCGTCGAGCGGGCGGTGGAAATGCTGCGCGAGAAGCGGCGCCGGTAATTTTCTCCCGGCGGGATGTCGAGAACGTCGCGGTCGCGCCGACTACTCCGCGAAAGCACCCCGGACGAGGAGGACCACCGTGAAATACCTGCTGATCATGCACGTGAACCCGCAGATCCTGGACGCGCTGACCGAGGAGGAGCGCGCCGCGATCGGGGACGGGCACGGCGCGTTCATCGACAAGATCCGCGAATCGGGCGAGCTGATCATGACCCAGGCGCTCGGCGACCCGTCGACCAGCGCGGTCGTGCGGGTGCGCGGCGGTGCGCCGGTGGTCACCGACGGGCCGTACGTGGAGTCCAAGGAGTTCCTCGGCGGCTACTACCTCGTCGACTGCGAGTCCCGGGAACGGGCGCTCGAGCTGGCCGCGATGATCCCGGACGCGGCGCTCGACGGCGTGGGTGTCGAGGTGCGGCCGGTGATGTTCTCCGCGGGCATGGAGATGTGAAGGCCGCCGCGCCGATCGAGGACCTGCTGCGCGAGTCCGCGCCGCAGGTCCTCGGTGCGCTCATCCGCCGTTACGGCCGCTTCGACGCGTGCGAGGACGCGGTGCAGGAGGCGCTGCTGGCCGCCGCCGTGCAGTGGCCGGACGAGGGTGTCCCGGCGAGCCCCCGCGCGTGGCTGGTGACCGTCGCGTCCCGGCGGTTCGCCGACTTCACCCGCAGCGACGAGGCGCGTCGCCGCCGCGAGGAGACGGTCGCGGCGATGGACGTGCCGCCCGGGGAGCCGCCGGCCGGCGAGGACGACACGCTGACGCTGCTGTTCCTGTGCTGCCACCCCGAGTTGTCGGAGGCGTCGCAGATCGCGCTGACGCTGCGTGCGGTCGGCGGTCTCACGACCGCGGAGATCGCGCGGGCATTCCTCGTCCCGGAGGCGACGATGGCGCAGCGGATCAGCCGGGCGAAAGGGCGGATCAAGACCTCCGGGTTGTCGATGCCACCGCGCACGGAACTGGGGGAGCGGCTGCGTGCCGTGCTGCACGTGCTGTACCTGATCTTCAACGAGGGGTACGCCGCCACCGAGGGCCACGACCTGCAGCGCACGGACCTCACGCGCGAGGCGATCCGGCTGACCCGCGCCGTGCACGCGCTGCTGCCCGACGGCGAGGTCGCGGGCCTGCTCGCGCTGATGTTGCTGACGGAGGCTCGTCGTGGCGCGCGAACCGGGAAGGACGGCGTGCTCGTCCCGCTCGCCGAGCAGGACCGCTCCCGCTGGGACCGGGCGCTGATCGAGGAGGGGGTCGCGCTCATCTCCGCGTCGCTGGCGCACGCGGCGCTCGGGCCGTACCAGTTGCAGGCCGCGATCGCGGCGGTGCACGCCGAGGCAGCCGGGGTCGAGGACACCGACTGGCGCGAGATCCTCGTGCTCTACCGGATCCTGGACCGCATCGCGCCGAACCCGATGGTCACGCTCAACCGGGCGGTCGCCGTCGCGATGGTGGACGGGCCGCGCGCCGCGCTCGACCTGGTCGACGAGGTCGCGGCGGACAGCCGCATGACCAACCATCATCGTGTCGAGGCCGTGCGTGCCCACCTGCTGGAGATGGCGGGCGACCGCGAGGCCGCGCGGGCGGCGTTCAAGCTCGCCGCGAAGCGCACCCTCAGCGAGCCCGAGCGCCGGTACCTGGAGAAACGCGCGCGCGGTTGAGCGCCCGAGTTGTGGGCGGCGCGCGGATGGCCTACCACTGGAGGTGGAGGCGCATCCATGACCCACCGGAACAGCCTGTACGGGCCGCTCGCCGATCCGGTCGCCGAAGCCGGGTACGACGCCCACCCACCGCGCGTCGGGTTCTTCACCGACACGTCGGTGTGCATCGGCTGCAAGGCCTGCGAGGTGGCGTGCAAGGAATGGAACCTGGTACCCGAGGACGGGCTCAACCTGCTCGGCATGTCGTTCGACAACACCGGCTCGCTCGGCGCCGACACCTGGCGGCACGTCGCGTTCATCGAGCAGAGCCGTCCGCTCGGCGGGCAGGACGCCGGTCTGCCCGGGGTGCCGCTCGGGCCGTCCGGCACCGAGACGTCCGCCCGCACCGTGGCCTCGGCGCTCGAACTGGCCGAACGCGGTGGCGGTGAGCTGGGCACCACCCCGGTCGACCTGGGGCTGCCGTCGTTCCAGCCGCCAGGGGCGGCGACCGGCGCCGAGGCCCGCACCGACTTCCGCTGGCTGATGAGCTCCGACGTGTGCAAGCACTGCACGCACGCCGGCTGCCTCGACGTGTGCCCGACCGGTGCGCTGTTCCGCACCGAGTTCGGCTCGGTCGTGGTGCAGGAGGACATCTGCAACGGCTGCGGGTACTGCGTCTCCGGCTGCCCGTACGGCGTGATCGACCGGCGCGAGGACGACGGCCGCGCGTGGAAGTGCACGCTCTGCTACGACCGGTTGCGCGACGGGCTCGAACCCGCCTGCGCGAAGGCCTGCCCCACCGACTCCATCCAGTTCGGCCCGCTGGACGAGTTGCGTGAGCGCGCCGCGCACCGCGTCGCGGAGTTGCACGACGCCGGGGTCACCGAGGCGCGGCTGTACGGCGAGAGCCCGGACGACGGCGTTGGCGGCGACGGCGCGTTCTTCCTGCTGCTGGACGAGCCCGAGGTGTACGGCCTGCCGCCGGACCCGGTGGTGCCGACCCGTGACCTGACGGCGATGTGGAAGTTCGCGGGCATGGCGGCGTCGGCGTTCGCCGCGGCGGCGGTGTCCTCGTTTTTCGGACGGAGCAAGCGATGACCGAGGCTGTGCCGCGCGCGGACTTCCAGTCCTACTACGGCCGGGCGGTGCTCAAGTCGCCGGTGTGGGAGTGGAAGATCCCGGCGTACCTGTTCACCGGCGGGTTGTCGGCCGGTGCGGCGATGCTCGGCGCGGGTGCCGACCTCACCGGGCGCCCTTCGCTGCGGCGGGTGGCGCGGCTGGGCGCGCTGGGCGGGATCGGCGTGAGCACCTACTTCCTGGTCGCCGACCTCGGCAGGCCCGCGCGGTTCCACCACATGCTGCGCGTGGCGAAGCCGAGTTCGCCGATGAGCGT
>DASZUO010000051.1:0-3041 GCA_035547575.1 Amycolatopsis sp.
CATCGAACGCTCAGTCCTCGCAGTTCGCATTCAAGTGTTCAGCGCATCTGGACGCGGGACCGCGTCATCAAGCACCGCCACCACTTCCCTGACAACACCCCGCATGCTGGGCCAGAAATTGGCCGCGCAGCCTTGGAATCCGGCGCCTCACTGACCGCAGGGTGAGACGCGGCAGTGTGGGAGCGCGTCCGGTTCGGCGCAGAGGTGGTGGGGGGTGGCCCGTCGCGGGCGGGACCGTGTGGTGGATCACGGCCGGGAGACCGAGCCGCTGACGGTGCACGTCCGCCACGGCGACGGCCGCGAGGAGCTGATCACGGCGCGGACACTGATCGACGCCTCGGGCACGTGGACCACTCCGAACCGCTGGGCGGTGACGGTCTTCCGGCGCTGGGCGAGCACGCCGCTGCCGATCGCATCACCTACAAGGGCGGGCCGAGCTCGGGCAGCCGCCCGAGCTCGGCGAGGTCGTAGCCGGCACAGAACGCCGGGCCGCCTCGGTCGACAGGACAACCCCACAGTTGACCTCGCCGTCCAACGCGAGAATGCCCGCTTCGGCTCGCCGAACATGGTGTCCGTCATCGCATTGGCGCGACCGGGCCGGGTTGAGCGTGACGACGGCGGCACCAGGGCCCAACTAGTCAACGAGCAGCGTCTCGTAGTCCTCGCCCGGGGTCTTCATGCTCGGCCCCTTGTCGCGCGGCCCGGTCAGGCGAAGTTCGGTGGCCGTTTCTCGATGAACGCGGTTATGCCTTCGGCCGCTTCGCCGTTCGTGAACAGCGCCTGCTCCTGCACGGCCTCGAAGGCGAGCCCCTCGGCCAATGGCAGCTCGAACGCAGCATCGACGGTACGGGTAACGGCCAACTGCGCGGGCAGCGAAGACGGCATGATCTCGGCGGCAAGCGCACGGGCCAACTCCAGCACGTCACCGTCGGTGCGGCGGTCGACCAGGCCGATGGCGAGCGCTTCTTCGGCTCGGACCTGGCGGGCGGTCAGCATGATGTCCAGAGCACGCCCCCGGCCGACCAGCTGAGGCAGGCGCTGCGTGCCGCCCGCACCCGGGATGAGCCCCAGCTTCACCTCGGGCAGGCCGAACTTGGCGTTCGGCCCGCACACCCGCAGAGTGCACGCCATCGCCAGCTCGAGACCACCGCCCAGCGCGGCGCCGTCGACCGCCGCGATCGAAATCCACGGTGCCGCCGCGAGCCGGTCGTTGACCGAGCGCATCCGGTTGCCGTAGGCGAGGAACGTGTCCGCGTCGATCGTGGACAGGTGCTTGATGTCCGCGCCCGCCGCAAAGAAACCGGGCAGCGCGGACTCGATGATCATCACCTTCACGTCGCCGGCCTTCTCGGCGGCGTCGAAGGCCGCGTGCAGCCCGTCGAGGATTGGCAGCCCGAGCGCGTTCGCCGGACGCCGATCCATGGTGACGACCGTGACTCCCGGCGAAGCGGTGCGCCAGGTGACGACATCGGGGGATTCGGTCTCGCTCATCGTGCCTCGCTCACTAGGGTTTCAGGCGCGCCGGGGGAACGCACCGAAGTCGGGAGTGCGCTTGGCCTTGAAGGCCTCACGTCCTTCCTGCGCTTCCGGAGATCCGTAGAACAGCAGGTTCGCGTCGTGGGCCAGCTGTTGGATCCCGGCGTAGCCGTCTTCGGCCGCGTGGAAGCTGGCCTTCATCAGCCGCAGGGCGAACGGGGACAGCTCCAGCATTTCCCGGCACCACCGCACGGTTTCCTGTTCCAGCTCGGCCAGCGGCACGACGGTGTTGACCAGGCCCATCGCCTCGGCCTTGCGGGCGTCGTAGCGCCGGCACAGGAACCAGATCTCCTTGGCTTTCTTCGGTCCGACGAGGTCGCTGAGCAGGCTCGCGCCGAAGCCGCCGTCGAACGAGCCTACCCGCGGGCCGACCTGGCCGAAGATCGCGTTGTCCGCAGCGATCGTAAGGTCGCAGACCAGGTGCAGCACGTGGCCGCCGCCGATTGCGTAGCCTGCGACCATCGCGACGATGGGCTTCGGGCACCGCCGCATTTGGACATGCAGGTCGGTGACGTGGAACCGGCCGGTGCTGTTGGCGTCAATGCGGTAGCCAGAGTCCCCGCGGACGCGCTGGTCGCCGCCCGAGCAGAACGCCCGGTCGCCCGCGCCGGTCAGGATGATGGCGCCGATCGATTCGTCCTCGCGGGCCACGGTCAGCGCCTCGGAGATCTCGATCAGCGTCTGCGGCCGGAACGCATTGTGCACCTCCGGGCGGTCGATCGTGATCTTGGCGATCCCGTCGCGAGTGGTTTCGTAGTGGATGTCGGTGTAGTCCCCGGACGCGGTCCAGGCGACGTCGGTCTCCCCCATCACGCCATCGTGAGGCCGCCGCTGACCGACAGCGTCTGGCCGGTGACGAATCGGGCGCCGTCGGAGGCGAAGAACGCGACGGCCGGGCCGATGTCCTCCGGCGTGCCGAGCCGCTTCATCGGCACCGCGCGGGTCATCCCGCCGATCACCTTCTCTGCGTCACCAGCGCCGTCGGCGAACTTCCGCAGCGCCGGGGTGTCGGTCGGCCCGGGGCAGACGGTGTTCGCAGTGACGCCCTTGGTCGCGACCTCGCGGGCGAGCGTCTTCGTGAAGGCGATGATGCCGCCCTTAGCGCCGGAGTACACGGCCTCCAGGGACGAGCCGACGCGGCCGGCGTCGGAGCCGATGTTGACCACGCGCCCGAAGCCCCGCTCCATCATCCCGGGCACGACGGCCTTGATCACCCGCAGCGCGCCCTTGAAGTTGATGTCGAGGATCTTGTCCCAGAACTCCTCGTCGGTCTTCACGAACGGCATGAAGTCGTCCCAGCCAGCGTTGTTGACCACGACCTCGATCGGACCGAACTCCTTTTCGACCGTGGCGACGGCCTCGCGCACGGACTCGGTGCTGGTGACGTCGATCCGCACGGCGAGGGCGGTGCCGCCTGCCGCGGTGATCTCCTTGGCGGTCTGCGTCGCTACCTCCAGGTTGAGGTCGGCGACGACGACCCGGAAACCGTCCGCGCCCAGCGTGCT